>NZ_CP083646.1:669344-1004016 GCF_020099275.1 Corynebacterium falsenii
ATCGTCACCTCGGCTGATTCCAGCAGCGTGACGGTGAAGATGTACGGCGTAAAGCAGGTCAACGTGGAATCCATCCCCGGTCCGCGTACGAACCCCACCCAGCCGAAGCGGATGGAGCTCAGTGGCGACAAGTGCTCTCCGTCGAGCGGTGCGCCCGGATTCACCACCACGGACACGCGAGTGGTGCGCAACCTCGATGGGTCGGAGCGCTCGCGCAAGACCACCACCACGGTCTACGATCCTCAGCCCATCGTGAGCTGCAAACCGTAGCCCGAAGCCGCAGGTGTTTCCCGGGGGTCAAAAATCCCGGGTTCCCCGGTGAAATTGACAGTCAATCGACAGAGGGAAATATCCGTTCTGGGAGGGGCTTAAGCTACGATCTGATCTAGTTCGTACCAGCAAATTACATGATAGGCCCCTCATGCCGTTGACCTCGCGTACATGGCGCGCCAAAGTGCCAGATATCGTTTCGTGGATCAGTGTTCTCGCAGCCATCTTTAGCGTGATCGAGTACTTCGAGCGTTATTCCCGAAACCACGTCCTTAGTGTCATTCGCCCCGTGGTCGATGTGTTCAACATCGTGCACGGACCATCGATCTTCCTCGCTCTTCTATTGCTGGTTTTTGCTAGCGCAGCGTATCGCCGCAAGCGAGTGGTTGTGTGGCTCATCTGCCTTGTTCAGGTGTTCATGCTGGTCGTGATTGGGGTGGAGCTCGGAGCTCGGGACGATGTCGGTCAACCGGCGGGTGACTGGTACCTATATCTCAACGCGGCGATCTCCATCGTGATCCTGGTTGCGCTCCTACTGCTGCGCAACGAATTCACTTCTCACATCAACGCCGGTGCAGCGGTGAAAGGTGCTTTGGCCCTCGTGGTGGGACAGGCCCTGGTTTTGGTGCTCGGCTACTGGCTGGTGAACATTTGGCCGGGGCGTTTGGCCGAGGGATCAGTTCGGTTGGAATGGGTGGCGGCTTCCGCATTCGGCTACAACCTCTTTACCGAGGAATCGATTTTGCCGCACGGGGGTCACCTGTGGCTCGCGTGGGTCATTTCTGTGTTGTCGCTCGTTGCGCTTTTGGTGTCTTTGCGTATCTTTTTGCGCAGCCAAAAGCCTGGGTTGCGCTCCGCTCAGGATGACCTCGACCTGCATAGGTGTCTAGCCGATTATCCGGGCGATTCTCTGAGCTACTTTGCCACTGGCAATGTTCGCCAGGTGTGTTTCTCCCGCGATCGCAAGGCAGCGGTGAGCTATGCCGTGGTTGGCGATGTCGCCCTGGCGGGCGGTGATCCCATCGGCGACCCAGCGTCGTGGGAGGACGCGGTCAGTGAGTGGCTAAAGTATGTCTACCGCGCCGGGCACGTTCCCGGGGTCATTAGTTGCTCCAACACGGGGGCGCGTGTGTTCCGTGCCGCAGGCTTCCGCATCCGCGCCATGGGCGACGAGGCGATCGTGGTCGTCGACGACTTCAACAGCAACCTGCCAACCACCAAGCCCTTGCAGGAGGCCCGCCGCCGCGTGCAGCGCGCGGGCGTGGACATCGAATGCCGCAAGCTCCTGGCGCTCTCCGATGACGAGCGCGCGGAAGTCGCCGATGCCGCGGAGAGGTTCCGCCGCGGCGACGAGCGCGGTTTCTCCATGGCCTTAGATCGTTTCCTCGAGCCTCTCGACGGTGACCAGACCGTGGTGACCGCCCGGGATACCGAGGGCAACCTCGAGGCAGTGCTCACCTTCGTGCCCTGGGGCAGGCAGGGTCTCAGCCTCAACCTCATGCGCCGCAGCCGCACCAGTACCAACGGCGTGATTGAGGCCATGGTCCTCAACCTCATCGACTACTGCCGCGAACACCGCGTGGAAAAGATCTCCCTCAACTTCGCCATGTTCCGGCACGTCTTTGAAGAAGGCGAAGCCGTGGACGCAGGCTTCACCCAACGCGCCCTGCGCAACTTCATGGTGTTCGCTTCCAAGTTCTGGCAGCTGCAAAGTCTCTACGAAAGCAATGCCCGTTACCTTCCGGAATGGCAAACGCGCTACTTCGGCTACCCCGGCACGTGGCAGATGACCTCCATCATCATTGCCTCCGGTCGCGCGGAAGGCTTCCTGCCCGGCCTGGGCTGGGAACCGCCGGGTACGCCCTCGTGGGTTCGCGACGAGGAGCACATCCGTGCCGTGCGCAAGATCTATGAGGACGCCGTCCAGATCGACTACGAGCCCGCCAAACTCAACGAGCAGCAGCGGGTCCGCCGGGCGAAGGCAACCCGCCTGGAGGCGGCCGGAATGCATCCCTACCCGCCGGGTCAACCCCAGGAACGCCCCGTCGCGGTGAGCCTGGTGGATTCCCACGACGGCGAGGAGATCTGGGTGCACGCTCGCATCCAGGCCAAGCGCAACCACGGCGGCCTGACGTTCGTGGATCTCTACGATGGCCTCTCGGGCACCCAGGCATTGTTCGGAAGCCACGCGGCATCCGACTACGCGCTGGTCAGGCTCCTTGACGTGGGAGACACCATCGCGGTCCACGGCCGGGTTGGTACCTCGAATACCGGCGAACGCACGGTGTTCGTGGATCAGTGGCGCATGCTCGCCAAGTCGCTGCGCCCCGTCCCGCCACCGTCTGTGGCGATCGACCGCCAGACGTTGGCGCGCGACCGGACCCTGCAGTTCATCAACCAGCCCCGCAGCATGACGCTACTGCACTACCGCTCCCGGGCCGGAGCTGCCCTGCGCCGTTTCCTGACCGACGAGGGTTACTCCGAGGTGGAAACCCCCATCCTCAACCCGGTCAGCGGTGGCGCCAACGCCCGCCCGTTCTTCACGCACCTGAACGCCTACAACGCGACCGTGAGCCTGCGCATCGCCCCGGAGCTCTACCTCAAGCGGCTCGCCATCGGCGGCATGAAGGCCGTGTTCGAGCTGGGCAAGTCCTTCCGCAATGAGGGTGTGGACGCCACCCACAACCCAGAGTTCATCTCGTTGGAGGCCTACAAGGCAGGCAGCGATTACACGGACATGCGGGAGATGACGGAAAGCCTCATTCGGGCGTCGATCCAAGCAATCCACGGAAAGCAGGTCATCTGGCAGCCGAAGGATGTCATCGAAGATCTTCATGCTCGACGCCTCCCCACGGCGCCCGAACTGCACCTTTCTGAGGGACCCGGCGTGGCAGATCCGACCGCGAGCGAGGAGGAACGCGCCTACTCGGATGTGTTCCACAACAGCCCGGTTGAGCTGGTGGAAGTGGATGTGTCCGAGCCGTGGCCGGTCGTGACGGTTCTGGAGGGGATCTCCGTGGCGACCGGACAGCACGTGGATTCGGACACCAGTGTGGAGCAGCTGTGCGCGCTGGCCGAGAAGCACGGGGTAGACGTGGGTATTGAACCCTCATGGGCACACGCGGTGAACGAACTCTACGAGGCACTGGTGGAGCCCACCACCAGCTACCCGACGTTCTACACGGACTTCCCTGCGGAAATTAGCCCGCTGACGCGCGGACACCGTTCGGACGAGAAACTGGCGGAGAAGTGGGATCTGGTGGCCTTCGGCATGGAGCTCGGCACTGCCTACACGGAGCTGACGGACCCGCGGGAGCAGGCGAAGCGCTTCTACGAGCAATCACTGGCGGCGGCCGCGGGCGACCCGGAGGCGATGAGCCTAGACCAGGACTTCCTCGATGCGATGGAGCTCGGTCTGGTGCCGACTGGTGGCATGGGCATGGGCTTCGACCGCATGGTGATGCTGATCTGCGGTACCGACATCCGCCAGGTCATCACGTTCCCCTACGTGCGGCCGCTGGAGCGGTAAACACCGCTGGCGCTTGAATGGAGCCGATGACGGGAATCGAACCCGCGCCGCCTGCTTGGGAAGCAGGAGTTCTACCATTGAACTACATCGGCAAGGACACAAGACACTCGCGCGTACAGGGCGCCGTGCTGTGCTGATCAATGATCCTAGCACTGCGCCCGAAAACTCCCGAACAACAACCCCAACTAGCCCAACGCCGGTGGGAAAAACGTTAGACTGAACAACGTGCTTCTTTCAGACCGTGACATCCGCGCCGCCATTGAATCGGGCGAACTTGCCATCGAACCTCACAGTGATGAGATGGTGCAGCCCTCGAGTATCGACGTGCGGCTGGACGGCCTGTTCCGGGTGTTCAACAACTCTAAGTACACCCACATCGACCCGAAGCTCCCCCAAGAAGAACTCACCACGCTGGTGGAATGCCCCGATGACGAGGCCTTTATCCTCCACCCCGGTGAGTTCGTGCTCGGCGCAACGCTGGAGAAGTTCACCATCCCCGCTCACCTCGCGGGTCGCCTAGAAGGCAAGTCCTCCCTGGGGCGGCTGGGTCTGCTCACGCACTCCACCGCGGGCTTCATTGACCCCGGCTTCAGCGGCCACATCACCCTAGAGCTGTCCAACACGGCGAACCTCCCGATCGCGCTCTACCCGGGCATGAAGGTCGGTCAGCTTGCTCTGTTCAAGATGACGAGCCCCGCCGAGTCCCCCTACGGGACCGGTTCGCTGGGCAGCAAGTACCAGGGCCAGCGCGGACCCACCCCGTCCAAGGCCTACCTCAACTTCCGAAACAACACTTAGATACCACTTATCGTGCCACAACCAGCAATTTCCTTTAACCACCTCACCGTCACCTACCCACCCACCACCACGCCGGCCGTCAAGGACTTCAGCCTCGACGTGGCCGAAGGCACCACCACCGTACTGCTGGGATCGTCTGGTTGCGGCAAGACCACCCTGCTGCGCACCGTCAATCGCCTCGTGCAGCCCACCGA
The DNA here is from genome assembly GCF_020099275.1 of Corynebacterium falsenii. Taxonomy (NCBI): domain Bacteria; kingdom Bacillati; phylum Actinomycetota; class Actinomycetes; order Mycobacteriales; family Corynebacteriaceae; genus Corynebacterium; species Corynebacterium falsenii. The sequence continues at coordinate 674,136 of NZ_CP083646.1, forward strand.
GGGCACGGTCTACGTCAACGGCGATGATGTTCGCACCCAAGACCCCGTGAAACTGCGCCGCTCCATCGGTTACGTGCTGCAAAATGCGGGGCTGCTGCCACACAAGACCGTGGCAGACAATATCGCCAGCGTGCTGCGCCTCAACAAGGTTCCCAAGAATGAGGCCAAGGAGAGGGCTGCTCACACCGCCGACCTGGTGGGCCTGTCTCCAGAGATGCTGAACCGCTACCCGTCCCAGCTATCCGGAGGGCAGCAGCAGCGTGCTGGCGTCGCCCGAGCGCTAGCCGCCGATCCGGATATCCTCCTGATGGATGAGCCATTCGGCGCGGTCGATCCGATTGTGCGCCGTGGCCTGCAAGACCTCATGTTGGATCTGCAGAAGCGGCTGAACAAAACGGTCGTGCTCGTCACCCACGATGTGTCTGAGGCCATGACCCTCGCCGACCATATCGTGCTGCTCAAGGAGGGCGCGCAGATCGCGCAGCAGGGCTCACCCAAGGATCTGGCGTTACACCCGGCCGACGAGTTCGTGCAAGACTTCCTGCAGGCCACCACTCGCGATCTCAAGGTCGTCAGCCAGGATGGCCGGGATGTGGTCGTGGATTCCCGCGGTGGCATTGTGGGTGTGCTTGATGAGTAGCCCCGCAAGCAGCTGGCTCAACACGTCCTGGATCTCGTCGAACACGCAGATGATCTGGAACCTCACGGTGGACCACATCAAGCTGGCCGTGCCGGTGATCGTCCTCGTGTTCTTCCTCTCGATCCCCATCGGCTACGCCGCCCACCGCGCCGGGTTGTCGAGGCGCTGGAAGCCCGCGCGCTCGGCCGTCATCGTGGCGACGGGCATTCTGTACGGCATTCCTTCGCTAGCGCTGTTCGTGGTGTTGCCGGTGATCCTGGGAACGTCCGTGCTGAGCCCGCTGAATGTAATCGTTGCCCTGCTGCTGTACGGCCTGGCGCTGCAGGTTCGTGTGGTTGCCGAGGCGTTCGACGCTGCCGATCCCACCGCTAAACTCGCCGCCACCGCCATTGGCTATTCGATGTGGCAGCGCTTCTGGCTGGTCGACTTGCCACTGGCAGGCAACTCCATCGTGGCGGGCATGCGCGTGGTCGCTGCATCCACAATTTCCCTGATCTCAGTCGGCGCGCTGATTGGTGTGAGTTCCCTGGGCGATCTACTCACCGCCGGTTTCCAGCGCAGTTTCCCCACCCAGATTTTGGTGGGGATCGTCGGGATCGTGGTGCTAGCCATTGTGGCTGACATCGTGCTCGTCATCGCCGGTCGGTTGGCTATGCCGTGGCGGTCGAAGGTGGTGGCGTAAATGTTGTCCCAAACCATCTCCATGCTCACGGATCCGGCCTCGTGGACCGGTTCCGGTGGGTTCATCGCCCGCATCGTGGAACACCTGCAGATCAGCTTCATAGCCCTAGCTCTCTCGCTACTCATCGCGTTGCCGTTGGGCCTGGTTATCGGTCACACGGGCCGCGGGCGTGGCCTGATCGTCGGGACGTCCGGCGCCCTGCGCGCGATCCCGTCGCTCGGTCTACTGACGGCGCTGGCGCTGATCATTCCCGGCGGCGTTGCCAACGCCATGATCCCGTCGCTCGTGGTCCTGGTGGTGCTTGGTATCCCACCGATCCTCGCTGGAACGTATTCGGGTATCGACGCCATCCCGGCCCCCATCAAAGACGGCTCCACCACGATCGGATATTCCCCGCTGCAGGTATTGGGCAGGGTAGAGATCCCGCTGGCCATTCCGCAGATCATCGATGGCATCCGGTCCTCGCTGCTACAAATCATCTCGACGGCGACCATTTGTGCCTACCTGGGCATCGGTGGCCTGGGTCGGTACTTGATCGACGGCCTGGCCACGCGAGACTACCCAGAGGTGTTGTCCGGTGCGGTAATTGTGATTGCAATTGTCCTATTTTTCGAGATACTCCTGGCGAGCCTCGGTAAGCTGGTGGCACCCAAGGGCTCGCGAGAGTCCAGCCACAACTAATCGCGATACGCGAAGAGGACCACGGATATACCCCATGATGACCACCAAGACCACCCATTCAACAGGCTTGTTCGGATCGATGAGCACTAAGATCGCGGCGGTGGTGGCCACCACCGTGTTGGGGTCTACTGCCCTTGTCGCCTGCGGAGCCAACGAAGACCCAACGGCGACTAATGACGGGAATGACAGCACCGTCGCCGTGGGTTCTGCGAACTTCCCAGAGAGCGAGATAATCGGGCAGCTCTACACACAGGTGTTGCAGAACGCAGGCGTGAACGCCAACTTCCAGGGCGGCATCGGTGCTCGCGACGTGTACCTAGCTGCCCTGCAGAAGGGCAGCATTGACCTCGTCCCGGAATACTCCGGGAATGCTGCGCAGTACTACGCCAAGGGCAAGCCGGAAGAAGCTGACCTGGGTCCAGGCACCGAACCTAAGGAGGTGCTGTCGACCCTAGACAAGGTGCTCCCCGAAGGAATATCCGCGGGAGAGGCTGCCCCCGCTGAATCCCGCGACTCGTACCGCGTGATGCCGGACTTCGCCGCACAGCACCACCTCACCAGCCTGAGCGATCTGGCCGCTTTCGCCGAGAACAACACGATCAAGCTCGCCGGCAATCCGGAATTAGAGACCCGCCCCTACGGCCCCGAGGGGCTCGAAAAGGTCTACGACGTTCCCAAGAGCAAGATCGAGTTCCAGCCGATCAGTGATGGTGGCGGCCCACTGACCGTCAACGCCCTCAAGGACGGCACCGTCAACATGGCGGACATCTACACCACTTCCCCAGTGCTGGATCGCTCGGGTAACGAGGTCTCCGTGGTGGAGCTCAAGGACCCCAAGCGCCTGATCCTGGCTCAGCAGGTCATCCCACTCATGCGGACCGATTCCCTCAACGACAAGGCCAAGGATGCGCTGAAGAAGGTTCAGGAAAAGCTCACCACCGATGACCTCAAGCAGATGAACCTGCGCAACTCCGGCAAGGAAAAAGCCGAGCCCAAGCAGATCGCCCACGACTGGCTGAAGGACAAGGGGCTGGTGAGCTAAAACATCACCTCCACGTAAACCTCCGTTTACTTCGTTCGGGTAAGAATGAACCCTATGCGTATGACAGTTTTCGGTACGGGGTATCTCGGTGCCACTCACGCGGCCTGCATGGCTGAGCTGGGGCACGAGGTACTGGGAGTAGACGTTGACGAGGCCAAGATCGAGGCCCTAGCAGCAGGGAGGGTTCCCTTCTTCGAACCCGGGCTCCCAGAGATTCTTCGCCGGAATATCGATAACGGCAGGCTCTCCTTCACCACCGATTACGACCGCGCCGCCGAGTTCGCGAACGTGCACTTCATCGGCGTGGGCACCCCTCAGCGCAAGGGTTCTTATGCCGCAGACACCACGTACGTCCACGCCGTGATCGAGCGGCTCGCCAGCGTGGTGGAGGGCGATCACCTCATCATCGGAAAATCCACCGTGCCCGTCGGGACAGCCACCGAGCTGCAGTCCCGGGCGGATGTGTTGCTAAGGGAGCGTGGTGGCGTCGAGAATTACGGCGAAGCCGACAAGCCCACTCCGACCATGACCGTGGTGTGGAACCCGGAGTTCCTCCGCGAGGGGCACGCGGTGAAGGACACGCTGCACCCAGATCGGATCGTGGTGGGCGTGCCGGACTACCTGGCCGGCAGCGGCGAGGAACCGCAGAGTGTGGGCACGATTCGGGAGATTTATGCGTCTGCGCTGGGTGAAGGCACGCCCTTCCTCGTGATGGATCTGCCGACCGCGGAGCTGGTGAAGGTCTCGGCCAATGCGTTCTTGGCCACGAAGATCTCGTTCATCAACGCCGTCTCCGAAGTCTGCGAGGCCGCGGGTGCGGATGTGACGGCGCTCGCCGATGCCATCGGGTTCGACGAGCGCATCGGTCGGAAGTTCCTCGGGGCCGGGCTCGGATTCGGCGGCGGCTGCCTGCCGAAGGACATCCGCGCGTTTATGGCCCGGGCCGGTGAGCTGGGTGCGGACCAGGCGCTCACGTTCCTCCGCGAGGTCGACGCGATTAACATGCGGCGCCGCGAAAAGACCGTGGACATGGCCAAGGACGCGCTGGGCGGCAGCCTGATCGGGCGCAACGTGACCGTGCTCGGCGCGGCGTTCAAGCCCAACAGCGACGATGTGCGCGATTCGCCGGCGCTGAGCGTGGCCGGATCGCTCTCGCTCGCGGGCGCGACCGTGACGGTGTACGACCCCGAGGCGATGGACAATGCTGCGAAGCTATTCCCCACGCTGAACTACGCTGCCAGCACCGACGAGGCGCTGGCGGACGCCGAGCTGGTCATCGTGGCGACGGAGTGGAAAGAGTTCCAGAACCTCGATCCGACCCGCACGAAGCAGCTCGTCGCGGGCACCCCGAAGGTCCTCGATGGGCGGAACTGCCTGCCGCGTCAGGAGTGGATTAACGTGGGCTGGGAGTTCCTGGCGCTGGGGTTAGGCGCGTAGCGCTTAGCCCTACTGCTTGTACGAGGCCAGGAAGTTGCCGAGGCGCTCGATGGCATCGGAGAGGTCACGCGACCACGGCAGCGTGACCACGCGGAAGTGATCCGGGGTGGGCCAGTTAAAGCCGGTGCCCTGCACGAGGTGGATCTTCTCGGCGCGCAGCAGGTCGAACATGAACTGCTCGTCGTCGTGAATATCATGCACGTTCGGATCCAGCCGGGGGAAGGCGTAGAGCGCACCCATGGGCTTCACGCAGCTCACGCCGGGGATCTCGTTGAGCTTCTCCCACGCCGTGTTGCGCTGCTCCAGCAGGCGACCGCCGGGAAGCACGAGGTCGTCGATGCTCTGGCGGCCAGAGATCGCCACCTGGATGGCGTGCTGTGCGGGAACGTTCGGGCAGAGGCGGGTGCCGGCGAGCACGTTGAGGCCTTCGATGAAGCCCTGCGCGTGCCCCTTCGGCCCGGTAATGACCATCCATCCGGAGCGGTAGCCCGCCACGCGGTAGGCCTTGGACAGGCCGTTGTAGGTGATGCACAGCAGGTCGGGTGCCAGGGAGGCGATGTTGATGTGCTTCGCGCCGTCGTAGAGGATCTTGTCGTAGATTTCGTCCGAGAGGATGAGAAGGGAGTGCTCGCGCGCCACATCCACGATCTGCTGCAGAACTTCCCGGGAGTACACCGCGCCGGTCGGGTTGTTCGGGTTGATGACCACGATCGCCTTGGTGCGCTCGGTGACCTTGGCCTTGATGTCCTCGATGGAGGGCATCCAGTCGTTTTCCTCATCGCAGAGGTAGTGCACGGGCCGGCCACCGGACAGGGAGGTGGAGGCCGTCCACAGGGGATAGTCCGGGGAGGGGATCAGCACCTCATCGCCGTCGTTGAGCAGCGCCTGCATGGTCATGGTGATGAGCTCGGATACACCGTTGCCCAGGTAGACGTCCTCCACGTCGAACGTGGGGAAATCCGGGATAACCTCGTAGCGGCTGAAGATCGCGCGGCGGGCGCTGATGATGCCCTTGGAGGTGGAGTAGCCCTGGGCGGTCGGAAGCGCGGCGATCATGTCGCGCATGATCACGTCTGGCGCCTCGAAGCCGAACACGGCGGGGTTGCCGGTGTTGAGCTTGAGGATGCGGTGGCCGTCCGCTTCCATCCGCTCGGCCTCGGTGTTCACCGGGCCGCGGATTTCGTAGAGGACGTTTTGCAGCTTCGTGGACTGATCCAGCGTGCGGAGCTCGCTGGGCCGTTTCGGGGTACTCATTCTTTCTATTGTGCCATCTTCACTACCCGTCAGTGCACTGATCCCACTTGCCCTACTGGTTGGTCGGGCCTCCAGTGGTGACGGGAGGTTGCTGCGCCGTGGGCTTGGCCGTTGGTTGCTGGGTGGGCTGAGATGTTGGCTGGGTCGGCGGCTCATTGGTGCCGGGGTTACCAGTTTCCGGCTGCGATGGTGCCTCAGACGGTGTTCCTGGCTGCTGCTCCACTGCGGATTCCTCGGGAGTATCTTCGCTCGTGGTCCTGCTCGTTGCGCCTGAGCCACCGCTGGAACCGGATCCGGATTGCGAGCCCGATCCGGAGCCATAACCACCGCTAGAGCCGCCCGTGTCTCGACCACCGCGAAGTGCGTTCTCCTTATCGTCGTACTTACCGGTGGTGGTCGCTGCAGGGTAGGAGGGGGTCACCTGTGTCGCTTCTCCCACGCCACCGGTCGTGGTGGTCTTGGCGCTGCTCATGACGGCAAACGATACGATCGCGCTGAGGAGGGCGAGCACCAGCCCAACAGCCAGGATCCAGGCCCAGACTGGCATGAAATCTCTGGCCTTCTTCCAGATCGAGGTATTCTCGCCGCCAGTCTCCTGAGCCGCAGCCTTGTCGCCGTCGGATTTTTCGCTGTCGGCCTTCTCACTGTCGGACGTATCGCCGGTCTGCGTGGAGCTCTTAGCGCCCTGTGTCTTGTCATCCGTCGCGTCGGAATCAGCAGTCTTGTCAGTCTTTTCAGACGTGGCGCCGTCGGTTGGCTTTTTGAGCGGGGAGGATTCTTCTTCCGCATTGACCGCAGGGATGACGGCCGTATCGGCACTGTCCAACGAGTCTCGACCGCCGGTAGAGAGCTTGTTCTCTCCGTTGTGAGGGACGTTGGCACCCTGAGATGTTGCCTGTGCGTCCTTGGTGTTGGACGACGGTGTTGCCTTCGCCGGGGGCTGGGCATCGGCGGAGCCGTTGGCGTTCGGTTGTCCACCTTGTGTGGAATCGTCAGCAGTCATGGAGCCAGTATGTACCTTCAGATAACGAGCGAGGGGGGATTTCTGCGGATATTTCTACTGTAGTCAAGTAGCCCCCGATATCCCATGTGCCCTGTTCAGGGCGGGTCCCTTTTCTTTCCTCACCTTCGACGCCACAAGGCCCGGCACCTATCGGTGCCGGGCCTTGTGGGACCTCAGGGGGCGTTGCCCCGGGGGGGGGGCTACTTACCTGGTGCGCCAGGGGCTCCCGGTGCGCCGGGAACAATCTGGCTCAGCTTGATCGCGCCGCCGTCGGTCGTGGCAGCGGGGCTAGCCGGGGTTTCCTGGGAGGATTCCTCCTGGGAGGGAGCTTCCTCTGCAGCTTCCTCAGCGGGGGCCGCAGATTCAATGGACTCAGCGGACTCTGGAGCCTCGGCATCCGAAGTATCCTCGGTCGGCTCAGCCTGCTGGACCTGCTCCGCCTCGGCCGGACGTTCGGCCTCAGCAGGCTCGCTTGCCGGAGCAGCCGGAGCTGCGGCGGCAGGTGCACTCGGTGCACTAGGTGCGCCGGGAGCGCCCGGAGTCATAGCACCGAGCTTGATGGGGCCGCCGTTCTTAGGAGCCTCCGCGACGGGCTGCTCGGACTGGGTTGCCGCAGCGTAGTCCTTCGGAGCTTCCTCAGTCTTAGGGGCAGCAGGTGCCTTCGGTGCGCTAGGAGCCGCAGGAGCTTCTGGTGCCTTGGTGGCCTCCTCTTCAGCAGGGGAGTCAGTGGATTCTGCCTTCGGCGCCGCCGGTGCAGCAGCGGCTGCAGCGGCTGCAGCGGCTGGGGCGGCAGCCGGAGCGCCTGGTGCACCAGGCGCACCCGGAGCGGTGGAGCTCAGCTTGATGGGCCCACCGTCCTTCGGAGCCTCGGGGACGGGTGCTGCAGCGTCGTCCTTCGGTGTTTCCTCAGCCTTGGGTGCTGCAGGAGCCTTCGTCGCAGCGGGAGCGGCCGGTGCGCCTGGAGCCTTGGGCGTGCCAGGGGCTGCAGGAGCGCCCGGAGCACTCGGGGCCTTCGGGGCGCCTGGGGCTGCGGGAGCCTTGCCCGCAGCAGGAGCACCTGGAGCAGCAGGTGCGCCGGGAGCCTTGGGAGCGCCAGGAGCAGACGGTGCCTTTGGTGCGCTGGGTGCGCCCGGAGCCGCGGGAGCCTTGCCTGCGGCAGGAGCGCCCGGAGCGGCAGGTGCCTTCGGTGCACTCGGTGCACTCGGTGCAGATGGTGCAGCAGGCGCGCTCGGTGCTGCGGGAGCCTTCGGGGCTCCAGCCACACCAGCAGCGGTACCAGCAGCAGCGCCGCCGGCGGCAGCAGCGGCCTGCTCCTTCTCGGCCTTCTTCTTCGCTGCCTCTTCGGCCTTGCGCTTCTTCTCGGCTTCGGCCTTCTTCTTGGCCTCTTCCTCGGCCTTGCGCTCGGCTTCCTCGCGGGCCAGCTTTTCCTCGTCAACCCAGCCACGCTCCGGCGGTGCCAGGAACTCGGGGCTCTTGGGTGCGGGCAGCTTGCCGTCGACCAGGATGGACTCGCGGAACATCTGGGAGATATCCAGGACCTGCGTGCGGTCGTTCTTGTCCTCGATGTCTGCCTGCCGGTTGTTCACACCATCGGTCATCATGGTTTTACAGAACGGGCAGCCAATGGCGATGGCTTCTGCGCCGGTGGCCAGGGCCTCGTCGGTACGGTTCAGGTTGATGCGCTCGCCGATGTTTTCTTCCATCCACATGCGGGCACCACCAGCACCACAGCAGAAGCCGGTGTTGCGGTTGCGTGGCATTTCGTGGAGGTCAGCACCGGAAGCCTGGATCAGCTCACGCGGTGCCTCGAACACCTTGTTGTGGCGGCCCAGGAAGCAAGGATCGTGGTAGGTCACCTGGCGGCCGGACTGCGGTGCAGCGACCGGCTCCAAGCGGCCCTCGCGGATCAGCTTGTTGAGCAGCTGGGTGTGGTGGACAACGTCGTAGTTGCCGCCCATCTCCGGGTACTCGTTGCGTAGAGCATTGAAGCAGTGAGCACAGGTCACAACGATCTTGCGCTGCTTCGGCGGGACACCCTCGAAGGTGTTGTCTAGGATCTCGATGTTTTGCTCGGCCATCATCTGGAACAGGAACTCGTTACCGGCACGGCGTGCAGAGTCACCGGTACAACCTTCGCCCTCGCCCAGCACGGCGAACTTCACACCAGCGGTGTATAGCAGCTCGGCGACGGCGCGGGTGGTCTTCACAGCGTTGTCGTCGTACACACCGGCGCAACCGACCCAGAACAGGTACTCGGTGTCGTCGAAGTTCTCCACGTCCTCGCCGAAGACCGGCACCTCGATGCCGTCGGCCTTGGCCTTTTCGATCCACTCGGAGCGCTTGTTGTTGTTCTGGCCCCAAGGGTTGCCCTTGGTTTCCATGTTCTTGAACAGGCCACCCAGCTCGGTGGGGAACTCAGACTCCACCAGCACCTGGTAGCGGCGCATGTCAACGATGTGGTCGATGTGCTCGATATCCACCGGGCACTGCTCCACACAGGCGCCACAGTTGGTGCAGGACCACAGCACGTCGGGATCGATGACACCCATCTCGCCGGCGCCCACGAGCTGCAGCAACGGCAGGTCAGCGTGTGCTTCCATCGCCGGATCGTCCAGCAGTGCGGTGTCTCCACCCTCGTGCTGGGTGAACATGCCCTGGCCACGATCTGCGTTAGCGCGGGTGGCCTGCAGGTACGGTGCGGAGTCGATGGCGTGGTCACGCAGGTTGGTGATCAACAGCTTCGGGCTCAGCGGCTTGGCAGTGTTCCATGCCGGGCACTGTTCCTGGCAACGTCCACACTCCGTACAGGAGGTGAAGTCCATCCAGCCCTTCCAGGTGAAGTCCTCGATCTTGCCGGCGCCGATGGTGTCCTCTTCAGGATCGGCGTTCTCCATGGTGAGCTTGCGGCCACCGGAGGTCAGCGGCTTGGCCTCGCCCAGCGCGTTGCGGCCGTCGGAGTTGCGCTTGAGGAAGATGTTGAAGAAGGCCATGAAGCGGTGCCATGCCACGCCCCACTTGATGTTCTGGCCCACGATGAACAGCCAGACCATGCCGGAGAGCAGCTTCACCAGCGCGAACACGCTCACGAGCAGCGGCGATTCGGGAAGGATCTTCGCCAGCTGCATGGTGAAGAAGTCGGTGGCCACGTGACCGCCGTCGTACTTGGCGAAGGTGGCGATCTTGCCCGCCTTCACCAGCACCATGCCCAGGCCCTCGAGGAGCACCACGGCTTCCACGAAGTAGGCCGCACCGGCGTTGGACCCGTAGAAACGGGCCTTCTTTTCCTTGTCGCCGATGCGCTGGCGGATGATGATCAGGGCCGTGATGCCCAGGACGGTACCGAGGCCCAGGATCTCGTCAACGAAGTGGTAGATCGCCCAGTCGCTGATGATGGGCCAGCCGCCCTCGGGGTTGAAGGTCTGAATGTACGCCTCGAACCACACGAGGGAACCCAGGATGAAGCCGATCATCACGAACCAGTGCGCGATGGCCACGCCCGGCTTCTTGGCCATCTTGGTGTGGCCCAGGAATTCCTTAATCAGGTTGGCAAGACGTGCTCCCGGGTTGTTCGTCCGGGGAAGCGCTGGTTGTCCCAGGCGGATTGTGTTCACGATGTGAACAACGCCGCGGATGAAGACTACCCAGGCGGGGATGGAAAGCAGTGCGCCGATGATGCCGAGCGGTACCGTGATTTCCCACGGGATGTCGGAGTGCGTCGCCTGCCCTGCTGCCTGCAGGTACATGTGGTGCTCCTCGCAAAGGCCAAGTATGTATGAACTAATTACTTACTGGTGCAGATTATCAGGGCAAGGAGCAGTTTTTGTACTTTTCACCACACCTCTGACGTGCCCATATCGGCAACACAAATGTTGTGAAAATACGGCGCGTGAGCGGCTGCTCTACGCCCCCGCGCCGCCAGTCGTTGCAATGTCAATCATCGTCTTGCGGGCATGCTTGCCCTCTCTGCTGTTGGTGAGGTGGAACATGTGGATCGCACCCGGCTGGTAATGCTCGGTTGTCGGTACTCCCTGTTTCTTTATTTTCGACGCCACAGCCCGTGCATCCGGAAGCGAGAGATCTTTGTCGCCACAGAACACATGCAGGTCAGTGCTCCCCAAGGTGGCGCGAATGACCTCGGGGTCGAGGTGAATCGGGCTGACGGCCGGGTGGGAGGTAGCAGTCTGCGCGTCGGTCACGCCCATCGCTACGAGCCCCTGTGACCACAGCGCTCCCTGCCGGCGGAGCTGCTCCGCGTTGAGGAGGGGATCGACGGCCTCGTACTGCGGAATGTCCGGATTGGCTAGGTCCATATCCACCCATGGTGCGTTGAGGATAAGCGACGTGGGGGTAGGGCAGGGGGTGGGGAAGGTGAGCGCGCCCAGGGCAAGGCTGCCACCAGCGGAGTCGGCAATGATTGTGACTTTATCTGCACCGTGGTCGGTGACCAGCTGTGAATACACCTCGCGCACCAGGGGGAGGGCCTGTTCCACGGTGTGGTCGGGGAGTAGCCCGTAGAGCGGGACCTCCACGCGCAGGCCCGCCTCGGCGAGCTGCCCCACGAAGTCCCAGTTTCGTTCCTTGATGGGGTTCACGAACCCGCCGGGAAGGATGTAAAGGACCGCGCGGTCGGCGGCTTGGGCGGGGGAGAGCTCGTGGAGGGCCTCGGCGCTGGCGCTGTGCCCATCCGTCGCGCCGAATTGCATGGGGGCGATGGAGTAGACGGGGAAACCGAGGATCTCGCGCTCGTTGACTGCGAAGTGTTGGCGCAGGGCGTGTGGCGGTTCCGCAGGAGAGGGTGGTGTGGGGTCACTGGTGGCGTCGAAAGAAGGGTGGCGATGACCAGACAACCAGGCGCGAAGACGCATCGAGAGACTCATGGGGACAGCCTACAAAAAAATTTTTCACAAAAGTTGAGCGAGTTGGGAACAACTTTGAGCAGCGAGTAGTTGTAGGAGATGTGAGCAAGTTGAGTGGCACAAACTCAAGTCAGCTTGACGAGACGCAAAATTTGCGGATACTGGTCACTAGAAGTTGAAGCGAAGTTGAGTCAGCCACACTAAAGGCTCGAGTTAATATTCGCCCCACAAACATAGGAGGAAACAACAATGGGACGCGCAGTAGGAATCGATCTGGGTACCACCAACTCTGTGGTGTCTGTCCTTGAAGGCGGCGACGCAACGGTTATCGCCAACTCCGAGGGCTCCCGTACCACCCCATCCATCGTGGCTTTCGCCAAGAACGGCGAGGTGCTCGTCGGCCAGTCCGCTAAGAACCAGGCAGTGGCCAACGTTGACCGCACCATCCGCTCCGTGAAGCGCCACATCGGTACTGACTGGACCGTCAAGATCGACGACAAGGAATACACCGCACAGGAGATCAGCGCTCGTATCCTCATGAAGCTCAAGAGGGACGCCGAGGCTTACCTGGGCGAGGACGTCACGGACGCCGTTATTACCGTGCCCGCATACTTCAACGACGCACAGCGCCAGGCCACCAAGGACGCGGGCCAGATCGCAGGCCTCAACGTGCTGCGCCTCGTGAACGAGCCCACCGCGGCCGCACTGGCCTACGGCCTGGAGAAGGGCGACAAGGAACAGACCATCCTGGTGTTCGACCTCGGTGGCGGTACCTTCGACGTCTCCCTGCTGGAGATCGGCGACGGCGTGGTTGAGGTTCGCGCAACCGCTGGTGACAACGAGCTGGGTGGCGACGACTGGGATCAGCGCATCGTCGACTGGTTGGCTGACAAGTTCAAGGCAGCCCACGGCATCGACCTGCGCAAGGACAAGATGGCCCTGCAGCGTCTGCGTGAGGCAGCCGAGAAGGCAAAGATCGAACTGTCCTCCAGCCAGCAGGCATCCATCAACCTGCCTTACATCACCGTCGACGAGGACCGGAACCCGCTGTTCCTCGACGAGACCCTGTCTCGCACCGAGTTCCAGAAGATCACTCAGGATCTGCTGGACCGCACCAAGGCTCCGTTCCAGTCCGTGCTGAAGGATGCTGAGATCAGCGTTGACGACATCGACCACGTGGTCCTCGTGGGTGGTTCCACCCGCATGACCGCCGTGACCGATCTGGTCAAGGAGCTGACCCACGGCAAGGAGCCCAACAAGGGCGTGAACCCGGACGAGGTCGTGGCCGTCGGCGCTGCCCTGCAGGCTGGCGTGCTCCGCGGCGAGGTCAAGGACGTGCTGCTGCTGGACGTCACCCCGCTGTCCCTCGGTATCGAGACCAAGGGTGGCGTGATGACCAAGCTCATTGAGCGCAACACCACCATCCCGACCAAGCGTTCGGAGACCTTCACCACCGCTGAGGACAACCAGCCTTCGGTGCAGATCCAGGTCTTCCAGGGTGAGCGCGAGATGGCAGCCCACAACAAGCTGCTCGGCAGCTTCGAACTGGGCGGCATCGCACCCGCACCCCGCGGTGTGCCGCAGATCGAGGTGACCTTCGACATCGACGCCAACGGCATCGTGCACGTCACCGCGAAGGACAAGGGCACCGGCAAGGAAAACACCATCAAGATCCAGGAAGGCTCCGGCCTGTCCCAGGAAGAGATCGACCGGATGGTGAAGGACGCCGAGGCTCACGCTGAGGAGGACAAGAAGCGCCGCGAGGAGCAGGAAGTCCGCAACTCCGCAGAGTCCATGGCATACCAGACCCGCAAGTTCGTCGAGGACAACAAGGAGAAGGTGTCCGAGGAGACCCAGAACAAGGTCGAGGACGCAGCTAAGGCTGTGGACGAGGCCCTGAAGGGTGACGACCTCGAGGCCATCAAGGATGCAGTGGAGAAGCTCTCCGCTGAGTCCCAGGAGATGGGCAAGGCTCTCTACGAGGCCGAGGCCGCACAGGCTGGCGAAGCCGGTGCAGCTGGCGCCGCAGGTGCTGAGTCCGGCTCCGAGGATCCCAACGTTGTAGACGCTGAGGTCGTTGACGAAGACGACGACAAGAAGAGCGACAACAAGTAAGCCTTCACCGCCCCGGGCCCAGCTGTGGGCTCGGGGCGTTCAGCTACGTTGAGAAATAGAGGAAGACGATGAACGAACGAGATTTTAGCCAAGACCCCGGCGCCCCCGAGGCGACCGATCCCGAAGCTACCTCTGCCGAGCGCGCTGAAGCTGCCGCAGCGGAAGCCGCAGGTGAGGGCCGCGACGAGTTTGCTGGTGAATTCGCTGGCGAGAACCCGGCCTCCGCAGGTGCCGGTGCTGGTGCAGCGGGTGCGGACGGTGTCGGCGAGCCAATTATCGAGGATCCGGAGGCGGACGCCGCCGTGGAGGATGTCCTCGACGGTGAGGCCACCGGCGACCTCGAGGCAGCCCAGGACGCCGCCGTGGATGCAGCCGAAGAGGATGCCGCCCGTGCCACGGGTGACTCTGGCCTTCAGCAGCAGCTCAATGAGCGCACCGAGGATCTCCAGCGCGTCACTGCGGAGTACACGAACTACCGCCGCCGCGTGGAGCGCGACCGCGTTGCCGTCATCGAGGGTGCGAAGGCCGATGTGGCAAGCAAGCTGCTGCCCATCCTGGACGACCTCGACTTGGCCGAGTCCCACGGGGACCTCACCGGCCCGCTGAAGTCCGCAGCTGACAAGCTGCAGGGCGTGATGTCCGCCATCAAGGTGGAATCCTTCGGTGCCGAGGGCGAGGAGTTCAACCCTGACCTGCACGAGGCTGTGCAGGACACCAGCTCCGGCGACGACAAGGTGCTGGGCACCGTGCTGCGCAAGGGCTACCGCTTGGGCGACCGCGTGCTGCGGCACGCGATGGTGATCATCGCGGACGCCTAAGAGCTGACGCTCACGGCTAGCGTGTGTTGCGCGCAAGTCCGCGCACTGGCTAGGCGTGGCTCTGGGACAAACCAAAGGGGCGGCCACCCTACCTTCGCGAGGTAGGGCGGCCGCCCCTTTGTGCTGTGCTGCGCAGTCGGAACCGGTTCGCTGCCAGCGGCGGGGCGCCTAGTCCCTAGCCGCTAGCCGCTAGCCGCTAGCCGCTAGCCGCCGGCAGTGAGCCGTTAGGCGTTCTTGCGACGGCTGATCAAGGCAGCGCCGGTGGCCACAGCGGCTGCGCCGATGAGCAGCAGCGGGAAGGTGGCGATACCGGTGTTAGCCAGGTTGCCTCGGCTGCTGGAACCGTGCTGGCCACTGGAGTGGTTGCTTCCGGAGCCGCCATTGCTGTTGTTAGAGCCACCAGCGTTGGATCCACCAGTGTTGGAACCGCCGTTGCCGTTGTTGGAACCGCCGTTGTTGGAGCCACCGGGCGTCGTGGTGTCGGTCTCACCGGGCTTAGAAGGATTAGAGGGCTCTGGCTTGTCCGTTCCTTCGCCAGGCTTGCCGGGCTCAGTGGGCTCAGTCGTATCGGTGGGCTCGGTCGGGTCGGTTGGCTCAGTCGGGTCGGTCGTATCGGTGGGGTCAGTGGGGTCAGTGGGCTCAGTCGGGTCCGTCGTCTCAGTCGGCGGCACGACCTCGTCGGGATCGCAGCCCTCCTCGTTACCGGTGAGGTACTCGTTCAGGACTTAGGCTTTGGCGTCGGCGTCCGGCGTAGTCGGCAGGGTGATAGCGAAAGCGGACTGTGCGGGCATGGAGTCGATGTGCAAGGTGATGGTCTTGCCGTCGTCGGAGACTACCGGGGTGCCTGCACCGACAACGGGCTTGGTGTAGCCGTTGCCTGGCAGCTGGCCCATTCCGCCCTCGCCGGGGGCGAGGCCGGTGATGACCTTGATCTCGTCCTGCTTGCTGAAGGTCAGGCCTTCTGCGACCTTCACCGTGTAGTCGACGTCCTTGAGGTCCACGTCAGCCGCGCCGTAGAGGCGGTAGTACATGGGGTTGCTGTCCCAGCTATCGGCGTTGACCTTGCCGAGGGGCGAAGGATCCGTGCGGACGTAGTCATCGGACGAATCGTCGTAGTTGTTGGTCAGCCGGATTGCGCCGTTGTTGTCCCACCTATCGCGAGCAATGACGTCCCTGCCGCCGGGCAGGCGAACCGTCTGTCCGACGAGATTCACCACGCACTTTTCGCTCTCCGGAAGGCTCGGGGGAGTGATTCCGCAACCGTTGCGGTCCGGGCCGGACTCGCCGGTGATCGTTCCGGCGGCGACGAACGAGTCATTCTCGTTCGCTTGCGGAATTAGAACCGAAGCCACGAAGGTCGTGGAGGAATTCTCAGGTAGGTTGCCGAGGTCGACCACCCCGTCCTGGGGAACTGGGTTATCCAGGAGGTGCGGGGTGGTGTAGGGCAGGCCGGCCGCCGGAGCGAAACGAGCCGCTCCCCAGTCGGTGGATTCGTAGTTCCACTGGCCATTACCGGGGACATCGGGCAGATCGAGCTTGAGCTTCGCATTGTCCACGGCGTACTGGGTGCCGATGTAGTAGTGGAAGTTGAGCCGGAAGTTATCTCCACGGCCGGTGAAGTAGTGCTGGACCTCAAACTTTGCGGGGAACCGTAGACGGGGCTGACTTCCTTGATGAAGCCACCGTTGCTGTAGTGCACGGGGTTGCCCTCGAGATCGACCCAGAGGTCATCGACATTGCCGTTGTAGTAAGCGCCGATGTCAGCGGGATCGACCTTTTTGTCCACATCCATGACCGCGGATGCATACCAGTCGACCGAGCACTTCTGGCTGTTGTCGCCGGAGGTCGTGCCGGTGTTGGTGGCGTGTGCGGACGGGATGGCGAGGAAGCTCAACGGGAGCGCGAGCAAGCTGGCAGTTGCCAGGCGTGGGAATTTCTTCATTACTTATAAACCAAGCGTGTGTAGGCAGGTGGAGCGTGTGAGTGAGTGCTCCGTGACGCATTGCACGTTACTTGGAGAAAACTGACAGTTCAACAGATAAAATTAAGAAATATCTAATATGGAGCCTATTAAGTAGTTTTCTTTCTGCAGATATCTGCAGAGACGGCGCTGAGGCGCCGCCCCAACTCGCGCCTAGAACGGCTCCGGGCCGCCACCCGACCCCTCGAGTCCTTCAGGTCCCTCAGGGCCGTCCAGTCCTTCGTTGATCTTCGCCATGAGGTACGGGCTCGGCTTGACCTGAATCTCGGCCTGGCGCTCATCGTCGCCCCAGATGATGTCGGTAAACGTCTCCACCTGCCCCTCGTGCCACAGGTGCAGCCGAGGGCTAATCGAGCCCGGCTGCGACGTGTACTGTTCCGCGGCGATCGAGACCATGAGCCCGATGGAGTTCATCAACGACGCCCCGTTGGTCACCTCCCGCACCAGCGTGAGGTGGCGGTGCGGCATGGCGAAAATCAAGCCCTTGGAACGATCCACCTCCGGCGCGTACCGCTCCATAATCTCGTCCAGGAACAAGGGGATTGACCCGCCGAAGAAGCTGGAGGTTTCCAGCAGCCAGCAGCTTTCCTCCGCATTCGCGTCCTGCATCGACGGCGGCAGCGTACTGGCCTGGGACGCACCGAACCGCTGCTCCTCGCTGGGCGTGAATCGCACGGCGCTGAGGTCGGAGTCGATGAGCTCCTGCCAGAGGTTTCGGTAACCCATGCGGTACAGGTCCTCGACCGGACCGCGATCCTCCAAGGAGGAGGGGTTGAGATTCTCCACCGATTCCTCGCTGTCGAAGCACAGTCGAACGATTGTATCCTCGCTCCACGGCTGCACCGGCGAATCCTTGGTGAATAGTGGCTGTACGACTTCCGAATCGAGCTGTACATCATCACCGGAGCTGCTGGAGCCGCCGGAGTTCCCCGCGCCACCGGCACCCTGTGTGTCACCCTGGGCTGCCGTACCGATTCCCCCAGACTTCGTGCGGAACAGCGGCTGCGGGCCATTCTGATCCGATTCTGTGCGCAGGGTCACTGGCAGTCCCAACGCGTCCATGGCCCACTCTTCCCACTCCAGCGAGTCGATCGGCTGCAGGCGTACGCGCATGCCGCGGAAGAAGTCGGCGTCGCGGTAGCTGGTGGCGGGCCGGACACTCAGCAGGCTGGAGACGAAGGCGTGCACCACCTGCGGCATGTCCGCATCGATGTTCCGCAGGTTCGATACCTGGAGGTGGAGGTTGTCCAGGTGCACCGTGGAGGGCCGCCCACTCGGCGGGGTGATGCGTACGTCTTTGCCATTGACCTCGGCGTGGTAGCCGCGTTCGTTGAATGCCTTGACCAGGGTCTCCTCAAGCATGAGCCCCTGGTTCATCTTGAGTTTGTCGAAGACGGGGTGCGGTTGTTCCAGCTCGTCGAGGATTCCGTCTAACGGCTCGCCGCTGCCCGGGTCTTCCGGCGTGCTCGCGCCACCTTGCGGCTCTTCGTGACCGAAGAGCTTGTGCAGCCAGTTCCGCTTCTTGTCAGACATACTCTCTACTCTAACTACTTGTCTTTTCCACCGAATATTTCTCGTCGACGCCACTACGCGCCATCTGTCTTCCACCCAGCTCAGTGACCCTCGTGCAGCGACCCGTAACGGGCATGGGGTGGGAATAACCGTGGGGTGGCGTCGTTATAAAAAATAGGCAAGCAAAGTTCAGCGGGGTACACTCAAGATTGAGAGCAACACCCCAGCGTGAACAGCTATTTTAGAAACGACAAAAGGAGTGACCCATGGCACAAAGAGAATGGGCCGAGAAGGACTACTATGGCGACCTCGGCGTGTCCTCCACCGCCACAGCGGAGGAAATTAAGAAGGCCTATCGCAAGATAGCGCGCGAGGATCACCCGGACAAAAAGCCGGGGGATGCGGCGGCGGAGGAACGCTTTAAGAAGGCGTCCGAGGCCTATAGCGTGGTCGGCGATAAGGAAAAGCGCGCGGAGTACGACGAGCTAAAACAGATGCTCGCCAGCGGCGCGTTTAGCAGTGGCGGACCCGGATTCGGCGGCTACAGCAGTGGCGGCGGATTTAGCAGCTACGGCGGTGGCTTTAGCGGTGCCGGCAGCAGCGGCTTTAGCGGCGGAACGGGCGGATTCAACATGTCCGACCTGTTCGGCGACGGCGGCGGAGGGCTCGGCGACATGTTCGGCGGACTGTTCGGCGACGACATGGGCGGTGGTCAGCGTGGCCAGCGTACCCAGCGCGCAGGGCGCCAGCAGCGCAGCCGCGGCGCGGATGTGGAAACCGAGCTCACCCTCGACTTCCGCGAAGCTACCAAGGGCGTGACCGTACCGATCCGGCTCACCAAGCCGGAGCCGTGCGAGACCTGCCACGGATCGGGCGCTAAGCCGGGAACCTCGCCGGTGACGTGTAGCACCTGCAACGGCTCGGGCATGACGAACGAGCAGCGCGGCGCATTTGGATTCTCGCGCCCCTGCCCGGACTGCGCCGGAACCGGCACGGTGATTAAGGACAAGTGCACGGACTGCGGCGGAACCGGCCGGGTCACCAAGGCCCGCACCATCACCGTCCGCGTGCCCGCCGGCGTGGTGGACGGACAAAAGGTCCGCCTGGCTGGGCAGGGAGCTGCGGGCCAGAACGGCAAGCCCGCGGGCGACCTGTTCGTCACGGTGCACGTGCGGCCGGACAAGGTGTTCGAGCGCAGCGGCAACGACCTGAAACTTACCGTCCCGGTGAGCTTCAGCGAGCTCGTGCTCGGCGGCGTAGTGACCGTGCCCACCCTCGATTCCAAGGTGCGGGTGCGCATCCCGCAAGGCACCCAAGACGGCACCACGCTGCGCGTGCGTGGCCGCGGCGTGCACAAGCGCAACGGCACCAGCGGCGACCTGCTCGTGACCGTCAAGGTGGCCGTCCCGAAGAACCTGGACGAAGGCGCGATGAGTGCCTTGCGCAAGTTCGCTGAGGAAGAAAAGCGGTCCGGGTTCGACCCTCGTGAAGGATGGGAGGGTAACTGATGAGTGACAAGGATCGCGGGGCGAAGCGCAAGGTGTTCGTGATCTCCATGGCTGCGGAGATCACGGGCATGCACGCGCAGACCCTGCGAACGTACGACCGGATGGGGTTGGTGACCCCGGAGCGGACACGCGGCGGTGGCCGCCGTTACTCCCGGGAAGACATCGACCGGCTCATGGAGATTCAGCGCCTGTCCCACGAAGAGGGTGTGAACCTCGCGGGCATTAAGACCATCATTGACCAGCAGTCGCGCATCGACCAGCTGGAAGATGACAACGCTGCCCTGCGGCATCGGCTGGCTGAGGCGCAGGAGAAGATCCAAGCGCTGCTGGTCCAGGCTGGGCAGGCTGGACAGGGCGGCCAAGCTGGTCAAGCCGGGCCGGGTGGTTCGCCCGGCTCCGCTGTGGAGCGGCGCCGTGGCGAGATCGTCCACGTGCCACGGTCCACCGCCGTGGTGATGTGGGAGCCGCGGCGTCGGCGGCGGGGGAACTCGGGCAGCTAGCCCCAGTTACCCTTCCGTGCCGGGCAGCGGCTGTGGGGGAGTGCGGTACTCCACCGGAGTCTCGGAGAAACTGATGGGGTTGCGCACGCTCTTCTCGCCGTCGATATCCACGATGGGCGCCAGGCCCTCGGCCTCGGCGAATGCGAAAGCATCGGCCACGTTGTTTACCGGCCCCGCGGGCACACCCGCCTCGCGCAGCAGCGCGAACCATTCCTTGGACGTCTTCGTCCCCAGCGTGTGTTCCAGCTCGGCCACGAGATCCAGCCGGTGCATCACGCGCGAGGAATTCGTGGCAAACCTCGGCTCGGTAGCCAGATCCTCCCGGTCCATGCAGCGGCACAGCGCTTGGTACAGCGAGTCGTTGCCCGCCGCGATGGCGATGGATCCGTCAGCGGTGCGGAACACTTCGTAGGGTGCAATGGACGGGTGCTTATTGCCCTGCGCCACCCCGATTACGCCCGCGTTGAGGTACGCCGAGGCCTGATTGACCAGCGACGATAGCGCCGTAGAGAGCAAGTTGATCTCGATGTGCTGGCCTCGCCCGCCGCTATCCGGGTTCGCATCGCGGTGGTGCAGCGCCGCGAGGATGCCCATGCCCAGGTGCAGGCCGGTGAGCACGTCGATGAGTGCCACCCCTGCCTTCGTGGGTTCATCCGGGCTCGGCCCAGTAATGGACATCAGCCCGCCCATGGCTTGCACGACGAGGTCGTATCCACCCAGGTCGCGGCCTGCCCCGCTGCCAAAACCGGAGAGGGACGCGTAGACCACTGCGGGGTTGAGCTCCCTGGCGGCGTCGAACCCCAAACCCAGCTTGTCCATCGTGCCGGGCCGGAAGTTTTCGATGACCACGTCTGCCTCCGCAATGAGGTCACGCGCCGTGGCCAGGTCGTCTGGGTCGCGCAGGTCCAGCGCCACCGTGTTCTTGTTGCGGTTCACGCTGGCGAAGTAGGTGGAGATACCGCTATCGGTGACGGGCGGGGCCCAGTGACGGGTGTCGTCGCCCACTCCCTTGCGCTCGATCTTCGTGACGGTCGCGCCCATGTCCGCCAGCATCATGGTGGCGTAGGGGCCCGCGAGCACGCGGGAGAAGTCTGCGACCTTGATTCCGCTGAGCGCTCCCATTTACCGGAATGCCTCCTCGTCGGTGAGGGCCTTGCCGATGATGAGCTGGTGCATCTCGGCGGTGCCTTCGTAGGTGAGGACCGATTCCAGGTTGTTGGCGTGGCGCAGCGGCGAGTATTCCAGCGTGACACCCGAGGCGCCCAGCATGGTGCGGCACTGCCGGACGATATCCAGCGCAGCGCGGGTGGAGTTGAGCTTGCCGGTGCTGATCTGGTGCGGCGCGGCCTTGCCGGAGTCCTTGATGCGGCCGATCTGCAGCGCCAGCAGGGTGGACTTGTTTAGTTCCACGGCCATGTCGGCGAGCTTGGCCTGGGTGAGCTGGAACGCGGAGAGGGACTTGCCGAACACCTGGCGCTCGTGCACGTAGTCGATGGTGGTTTCCAGGGCGTCGCGCGCGGAGCCGATTGCGCCCCAGATGATGCCGTAGCGGGCCTCGTTGAGGCAGGTCAGGGGGCCGCGGAGGCTGTGCACCTCGGGCAGTCGGTTCTCCTCGGGCACGCGGCAGTTGTCCAGCACGATTTCTCCGGTGATCGACGCCCGCAGCGACAGCTTCCTGTGGATCTCCAGGGCGGTAAATCCAGGGGTGCCCTTCTCCACGATGAAACCGGCGAAGCCTTCGTCCGTACGGGCCCACACCACGGCCACGTCGGCGACGGGGGAGTTGGTGATCCACATCTTCGCGCCGTTGAGGACCCATTCATCACCGTCGCGGGTGGCGCGGGTCTTCATGGAGGCGGGGTCGGAGCCGGCATCGGGCTCGGTGAGGCCGAAGCAGCCGATGAGCTCGCCCTTGGCCATGCCGGGCAGGTACTTCTGCTTCTGCTCTTCACTGCCCCAGCGGTAGATGGCGTACATCGCCAGGGAGCCCTGAACGGAGACGAAGGAGCGCAGGCCGGAGTCCACGGCCTCGATTTCCATGCAGGCCAGGCCGTATTCCACGGCGGACATGCCGGGGCATTCGTAGCCTTCGAGGTGCATGCCGAGGGCGCCGAGCTCGCCGAACTTCAGGCCGAGTTCCTTGGCGGGCAGGGTGCCCTGCTCGAACCAGTCCTGGATGTTGGGGCGCAGCTCGCGGTCGGCGAAGTCGCGGACGGTGTTCTTGAGAAGCTGCTCGTCATCGCTGAGGAGCGAATCGAAGTTGGTGAGCTCGAGGGGGTGGATCATCCTTCAGTCTCCTTACGGATATAGGTAAGTGCGTGCGATATTCTGTAGTGTAGCTTACATCACTAGTTTCGTCTTGGGAAGCAATCGGAGGTAAACATGTTCCCCTTCCCTGAGGACCCCACCCCGGCACGGCCGAATCACCGCACGGTGGATCGCATCGCGGGCATCCTAGAGTTCGTCGCGCGCGAACGAGAGCCACAGAGCCTCACGAAGATCGCGCAAGCCGTGGGAGCGCCGGTCAGCTCCGTGCAGTCCCTCGTCAATGGGCTCACGGCCACGGGGTATCTCAAGGAGCAGGGGAAGGCGTACCGGTTGGGGTTGGCACCCTATTTCCTCACGGCCCTGGCTGGACAGCAGCTCGTGACGACGGTGACACACGAGATGCTCGAGGACATCGTTGCGGAAACCGGCTTCATTGTGGTGTTGGCCGTGCTCATCGGGGAGGACGTCTACTACGTGGATTACGCCTGCTCGGATCCGGCTTTTGAATACTTGGCGCAGAACCGGCTGAAGCGCCACCCGCTGGAGACTTCAGCGGGGTGGGTGCTGCTGTCTGGCCTGGACGTGCCCACGGCATGGAACTATCTCGCCGCCGCGGAGGGGAAACAGGAGCTTGTCGACCGATTCCAAAGGGAATATCCCACTCTTCGACAGACCGGCGAGTGTGTGGCGCCTGGGGTGGCGTCGAACGGGGCGGATGGCGTGGCCGTTGCGGTGCGCGACAGGAGCGCCGACCGGAGCGCAGCTAGAAGCGCAGGAACGGGCGCCGGTGCAAGCATCGAGGGCACGGCCGTGGCAGCGGTCAGTGTCATCGCGACCACCGAGGAGATCAGCGCGAATGCAGAACACATCATCGGCGTGCTCCGCAAGCACGCGCACCGTTGGAACTCTTAGGAGCTCGAGGGCTCTTAGAGGTTGATCTGGCCGTTGGCGATGAACACCAGCGCCAAGATGGCCGATGCCACGATGAGGGTGGAGATCACCCACTCGAAGGCGTTGAAGATGCGCTCGCTGGCGCTGATGCGCGTGAAAACGTACACAATCATGCCGGGCACGATGAGCAGCGTGCCGAGCAGCACGAACTGCAGCTCGGCGGCGTACAGCAGCCACAGCGAGTAACCGAAGGCCACCGCGGAGATGAGCAGGTGCACGCGGTTGGTGGAGCGGGGAACCTCGGGGCCGGTGAGGTCGAACTTCCGGCCGGCGTCTGGGTGCGAGATGCCGCGCCCGCGGGTGGCGAGGAACAGCAGGTACAGGCTGGCGAACACGTAGGGCACCAGGTACAGCGACGTGGCGAGCTGCACCATCGTGGTGTACGTGGACTGGTTGAGGTAGAACACCACGATGAAGATCTGGATGACCACCGCGGAGACGAACTGCGAGACGTACGGCGCGCCCATAGAGTTGGTGCGCCCGATGATCTTCGGAAGCAGCCCATCCTGAGCCATGAGGCTGATCGGCTCCGCGCAGAGCATCTGCCACGACACGTAGGCGCCGAGCACGGAGATGCACAGGCCGATGGAGATCAGTCCGCCGCCCCACGGGCCGACTACCTGCTGCAGCACCGCGCCCATGGAGTTATCGCCCATGGCCGCAAGCTCCTCGCGCGGCACCACGCCATAGGAGAGGAAGCTCACGGAGATCAGCAGGAAGAATACGGACACGAAGCCCAGGAACGTGGCGATGGAGACGTCCTTACGGTGCCGTGCGCGCTTGGAGTACGTGCTGGCACCCTCTACGCCGATGAAGGCCCACACGGTGAACAGCATCATGCCCTTGACCTGGTCGGTGACGGACATGGCGGTGTCCTGATTTTCGCCGAAGGTGGCGGCGCGGCCCCAGAAGTCAGAGGTAAACACTTCCGTGTTGAAGCCCAGGAAAGCCACGAGCACAAGGAATGCCACGATGGGCAGGATCTTTGCCACCGTGGTGATCACGTTCATGATGGCGGCCTGGCGAATACCGCGGGAGAGGATCACGAAGATGCCCCAGGTCAGCGCGGATACGCAGATGGCCTGGATGAGCGGCTGGTCGCCGTTGAAGACGGGGAAGAAGAAGCCCAGGGAGCTGAAGAACAGCGTGGCGTAGCCGACCTGCGCGATGATCGTGCCCAGCCAGTAACCCCACGCGGAGGCGAAGCCCACGAAGTCGCCGAGCCCGGCGCGCACGTAGGCGTACACGCCGGAGTCCAGGTGCGGCTTGCGCAGGGCGAGCGCCTGGAAGACGTAGGCGATGCACAGCATGCCCACGCCGGTGATGAGCCAGCCGATGAGGGCCGCGCCGGGGGATGCGACCGAGGCGATGTTCTGTGGCAACGCGAAGATACCCGCGCCCACGGTGGAGCCGATGATGAGGCTCACGAGGGTGCCCATCCGCACGGTGCGCGGATCGTCCTTGACGAGGACCTCGGGCGTGGAGGCGTTGGGTGCGTAGGTGTCGGCGCTCGCGCTGTCGTCGATCACCGTCTTCTTCACAACTCCGCCAGTTGCTGGGTTATCCCCACTATCTGTCTCTTTCACGGTTGTTACCGTACCGTGAATCAGCCCCGAGCACTACTGCGTTCCAAGTATTTCATCGCTTCTCGGCCCGCGCGCACTCCGGCCCTGTTCGCGCCCACGGTAGAGGCTGTGGAGCCGTACCCGACGAGCTTGACTCTCGGCTCCCGCGCCACGTCTACTTCCGAGGCCATGGTGATCCCGCCGCCGTGCTCCCGCAGGTGGAGTGGGCGCAGGTGATTGAGCGCGTGTCGGAATCCCGTGTTCCAAAAGATCACGTCGGCCTCGATGGTGGTTCCGGCGGGGTATGGCTGCCAGCTTACGGGAATCGCGAGATCCTCCGTGGGCTCGGGTTGGGCCTTGTTATATCCGACGCCACCAGCCAGCACCTCGCTAAACATCCCATGGGACACCAAGGTTCCCCGCTGCACAGCCCGAAGGTAGGCGGGTGTTTGGGGAATGCCTGTTGTGCTGACGACCGAGGGCGGGGTGTACCCACGGAAGGTGCGGCGCCGCACTGTTTCCTCAACGTGGTGGCCCCATTCCAGATCGAACGGGCGGTAGGAGAAGTTCGGTGCGCGGCGGGTGGCCCATGTTGTGGTGGTGACCTGCTCCAGTTCCAGGAGGAACTGCACGGCCGACAGTCCACCGCCGACGACTATGGTGTGTTTGTCGCGGAAGTCCTCGGCCGCGCGGTAGTTGACGGTGTGCAGCTGGGTGCCGCGGAAGTTCTCCATGCCGGGGATGTGGGGGATGTACGGCTGGGACCATGTGCCGGTGGCGGATAGCACTACGTCCGCGCTGATGTGGATGGAGCGCGGGGGTGCCGAATCGGTGCTGTTTCCGGGCAGTTCCACGGTGAGGATCAGCGGCGCGGGAGAGGATTCGCCGGCGGGGGAGGAGTCGCCGGCGGGGCGCGGGGAGGAATCGCTCACCGCGGTGACGTGCGCGGGGCGGATGATGGGCAGCTCGAAGGTGTCCTCGTAGCTGCCGTAGTAGTCGGCCACCACACTGGAGGCCGGCCGGTGGGTGTCTGCCTCCCCCATGGGCATGCCGGGCAGGTCGGCGATGCGGTGGGCTTTGCCCAAGGTGAGGGAGTCCCATCGGTGCCGCCATGCCCCGCCGGGGCCGTCGTTGGCATCGAGCACGATGAAGTCTTCCCACGGCGTCAGCCCACGCCGCCGCAGTTCGTGGGCGGCGGCGAGCCCAGCCTGACCGGCTCCGATGACCACGGCGGCGAAGCGGCGGTCGTTGTTCTGCGCGAGCCACGCGGAATTCTGAGCATTGCTCGTCATAGCTCACACAGTAGTGCAGTGATGCAGTCGTGCATGAACAGCGGAGCAGCGCAGTGGCGCACGCGCTGCGGAGCAGCGCCTGTCGGCACTCGTTGTCCTGCCATCAGGGGCTCACCTGCGGATCAGCGAGGTAAGAGCTGTGGGCATCGCCTTCGCCGCGGAAGCACACCAGCGCGTCCAGTATCTTGCGCCATGCGTACGAGTCCCACCCGGGCTGCGATTCTGCCGGCGACCCCCGGCCGGACTGTGGCGGCGAGCTGTAATTCGGCGCCGCTGGATCGGGGCCATGTACTCCGCCGAATGGCCCGGTGGTGAAGCTGATCATGTCGCCAGGCTGCAGCGTTGTTTCCACTCGACCATCGCCAGGTACGGTGCCCTCCCGTGTGTGCAACTCCAGTTCGGACGCCGAGGGAACGCGCGTTCCGGGGCTGCCCCAAAAGTGAATATTGTCCGCCGTGAGCCCTTGTTCTGCCGCAGTGCCCGTGACCACGGATCCGTAGCTGTATCCCACCACCGTGAGCTGCGCGTTCGGGTTGGCGGATCGCAATCCGCGCTGGAACTTTTCCAGCGAGCCCGATGCAGCGTGCGCAGCGAAAGGCAAGGATCCTACTGCTGTGTTCGAGGGGGCCTTGTAATCGTGCCACGCGACCACCGCCACGGAGCGTCCCTGCGCTGCCGCCTGCTCTACCTGGGTGCGAGCCCATGCGACCGTTCTTTCCGTCGCGCCGGGTTCGCTGGATCCCACGCCGCTGACCAGTGTGATGATCTGGTCTGCTTTTTCGACGTCGCCGACGGTCACGATCGGTCCGTTGGCTCCTGTGGTTTCCACAATCGGCACGCCACCGCCCGCGACTGCCTCGTGAGGGATGTCGCGCGCTGGCCCGGGCGCGGGCGGCGCTCCGCTCAGCATCGCGCGCAGCGCTGCCCCAGCGGCGGCGTCTAGGCCGGTGATGAAGGTGATGGCTGCGCGAAGGATCACACCAAGCGTCTGCGCCATCGCCGACAAACTGGATCCGACTGTAGGGAGAAGTGCCAGCGCCCCCGCGGATACATCGCCCGCTGGGCTGACGGTGAACCTCAGACCCCGCGCCACCGTCATCGCAGCCTGCACGGTTGTCCGGGCCCCACCCAGGGCCGACGCCTGGGCGTCCGTGACCGCTCCCGCCGCGGATACCGTGAACCCCAGCGCCTCCAGCGGGGCCGACGAGGTATCCGCCGCCCGCGACGCCGCGTCCGCCGCACTTCCCGTCCATATCTCGCCCCACTCGGCGGTGTCCCGCGCCCACGAGGCATCGTCTTGCACGCCGTCACCGAAGAAGCGTAGTTGTTCGGCGAGCTTCGCCAATCCTGCGGCGTCGCTGTGTTCGAGGTCCGCTACCGTGATGCTCATCGCGCACCGTCCAGGGCGTTCGCGTTCACACTGTCTTGGTTATCGACGCCATCAGCGAACCGCATGATCGATAGCGTCGTGGCTAACAGCTGCTCCCCATGTCCACGGATAGCGCGGCCGCCCTCGGTGCACAGGTGCGCAAGAGCGCCGGGGAAGATGTTCCCAGCGATCGTCGGGGGACTTTCGCCCGCGAGGGCCGTGCCAAGATTCTGACAGTGCTCTGCCGCAAGCTCGAGGTTCGAGCAGCGCCGGTGCACACCGGGGGTGTGGATGGACAAGGTGGTGAGATAGGAGATGTTGAGCATGAGATCGAGTCCTTGTGGTGCGAGCTTGGGGTCTTGGAGTCTTGGGGGCTTGGAGGTCTTTGGAAGCGTGTGCCTTTGAGATCTAGCGCCGCCGCGTGTGCGGTTCTCGGGACAGGCAGGCCGGGGCATGACCGGAACACGGCTGAGGGTAGGGGAGGGTGTGGCGTCGAGACGAGAAAGAAAAAAGGCGGCCTGTGGATAACTGAGAGTTATCCACAGGGGAGGAAAATTGATCGGTCGTTGAGGGGCGCGATGTCGCTAAGATCGCTACGCTGGTGGGTATGCGAATCGCAGTGATCCAGATGAACGCCGAACCCGATGTGGAAGCCAACCTGGCTCGCATCCTGAAATACATTGCATCCGGCGCGGCCAACGGGGCAGACCTAGTGGTGTTCCCGGAAGCTGCGATGTTCCCCTTCGACAGTGGTCGTCTCGACCAGGTTGCGCAGCCCATTGACGGGCCGTTCGCGCAGGCGATCATCGAGACCGCCAAGAAGCACGGCACCACCGCCGTGGTGGGAATGTTCACGCCCGCGGACACGGTGTACCGCGATCCCTCGGGTGAGCTCAAGGAGGAGCCGCCGAAGGACTCCGGTGAAGCCAACCGCTTCCACCGCGTGTACAACACCCTGTTGGTCGCGGGGCCGGACTACGTGACGCACTACGACAAGATCCACACCTACGATGCCTTCGGCTACCGCGAATCCAACACGGTGAAGCCGGGCAAGCGGCGCGTGGTCGTGGACGTCAAGGGCGTGCAGGTGGGCCTGGCGACGTGCTACGACATTCGCTTCCCCGGACACTTCGTGGCCATGGCCGCGGCGGGCGCGAAGGTCATGGTTGTGCCCGCAAGCTGGGCAGACGGCCCCGGCAAGCTGGAGCAGTGGCGCGAGCTGACAGCGGCTCGTGCGCTGGATTCGACCTCGTACTTGGTGGCAGGCAGCATGGCTCGTCCGGGCTCGCCGGAGCGCTACGGCCAAGCTGATGGCCCGACTGGCATTGGCCACTCTGTGGTGATTGGCCCGAACGGTGCTCGACTCGCGGAGACTGGCTATGCGGCGCAGGTGCTGACCGTGGATATTGACCCGAACTTCGTGGACAAGGTGCGCAAGTCCTTGCCGGTTCTGCAGGGGCACAAGCAGGACCGCGAGCTGGGCGTGGCGGTCGACTGCGTGGAGTAAGCGCAGGCCTGCGGTGGGGTGGGGTTAGTCCGGATCCATCTGGATGAGATCCGGATCGGCGCCGGCGGCGAGGAACACGTTGACCACATCACGCTTCATCGACGGGCTTCCGGCGATGAGAATCTCCGCGTTCCGCCACTGGGCACGATCAAGCGCAACGTCTCCCACGAGGCCGTGGACCCATTCGTTGCGAGGAATGGCAAGCTCAATGCCATCCGCGCGGAACTCGGTGGATTCCTTGGGATTCGTGCCCGCGGGTATGCGGCTGCGCTCGGACACGGCCGTGACCTGAAGCCAGTCAAACGCATCGTCGAGGCTCTTGAGACCCTGCCAGTCGTAGAGCTCGCCGGGGTTCTGTGCGCCGAAGTAGAGCTGGACACTCGGGGGATTATCCTGCCCCGCGAGATCTAGAATGATCGATCGCAAGGGTGCAAGGCCAGTGGAACCTGCGATCATGACAACCTGGCGATCGCCCGATACCTGCAGGTGACCATACGGGTTGGCCACCACCCAGCGCTCGCCGACGACCGTATTGTTCACAATGCCCTCGGAGAATGGCCCGGCTGCGCGGACGTGAAACTCCACGAGTCCGTCATCATTGCAGGGATTGGCGGGGGAGAGCCTGCGCCACACCTGGGGAGTGTGCGGGGTGCGGACCTCCACGAACTGTCCGGGCCAGAAAGGCAGCGGCGGATCGAGCTGCACGCGCACCACGGCCACCTTTGAGCAGCGATGCTCCACTGCGAGGACGGTGGCCTGGGCGGTGGCGTGCACTCCGTCGGTGCGGTCCTCTTCCGCGCCATAGGCCAGGAGGGAACACGTGAGCTCGGTGATGTCCGTAAGCTCCTTCGTGTCCTCCATGTACTTGTTGATGGAGTTGATGGCGGCTTCGCCGAGTGCTGCGTAGTGCTCTTGCTCGAGGCCGTGCTTGCGGAAGTCTCGGCCGGTGGCGACGAGGAACTCGCCGCGGGTGGAATCGAATTCGCCTGCGGCGGTCACTCCGGCTTCGAGGAAGTCGA
Organism: Corynebacterium falsenii; assembly: GCF_020099275.1. Classification (NCBI taxonomy): domain Bacteria; kingdom Bacillati; phylum Actinomycetota; class Actinomycetes; order Mycobacteriales; family Corynebacteriaceae; genus Corynebacterium; species Corynebacterium falsenii. The sequence goes on from NZ_CP083646.1 coordinate 704,136, forward strand.
GGATCTGCTCAATGTAGATCTCGTCGAGGTTGAGGGTCTCGGAAAAGTCGGTGGCGAAGTTTCCGGATGCCGTGTTGTCCGGGTCGTTCAGCCTGTCCGGTCCGTCCGGATTCCGGACGGAGCCAGCGTGGTGGGGGATATGCACGGGAGCGGGGGTGAGTCCCTGCTTCCGCATAGCGCGCCGAGCCGTGCGGATGATGAGATCGCGCTTGAGCTGGGCTTCCTCGACAAGTTCCCGTAAAGGACGATTGTCATTGGATGCGTGGCGTGCCACCGACTCAATCCTCCTTGATGATGGTCCGGAACGTACAGGGGGTACTAGGTGTACGGGTGCGTACAGGGCGCACAGGTGCGTACTAGGTGTACGGGAGCGTACAGGGGCATGCAGGGCAACCGGGTTAGCGCGGCACTGCTGCACGTAATGCCTTACAGATTACTCATTGTCGCTGTGGAGGAAACCTCGCATTCCTCGATACCTGCCCTTTCATCACCAAAACTGTGATCCATTTCATCCTATGCGCACAAGTTGAGTGGAATAGACTCAAGGTAAACGTGGTTGAGTCTAGTGAACTCAAGTACAATGATGGACAGACTGCTTGTAGGAGGTAACAATGTCCAGCTTTAATCCCACAACGAAAACACAGGAGGCCATGCAGGCTGCCTTGCAGGATGCCTCCGCAAAGGGCAACCCTGATATTCGCCCGGCACACCTGCTGGTAGCGCTGCTCGAGCAGCAGGACTCTATCGCCCTGCCCGTGCTCCAGGCTGCCGGAGTAGAGCCGCAGAGCATCCTGGCTGAGGCCAAGCGGATCGTGAACAACTATCCGCAGGCCAGCGGCAGCAACATGGCTAATCCGCAATTCAACCGCGATGCCCTCAACGCGCTGACCGCAGCCCAGGAGCTGGCCGAGCAGCTTGGCGATACGTATGTGTCCACCGAGGTGCTGCTCGCCGGTATCGCCAAGGGCGAATCCGAAGCCGCTAAGGTTCTACACGATAAGGGTGCTACGTATGACGCCATCAAGGGCGCATTCGAATCAGTCCGCGGTAACCGCAAGGTGACTACCGAGGAGCCGGAAGGTCAGTTCCAGGCCCTGGAGAAGTACTCCACGGATCTGACTGCCCGCGCCCGCGAGGGCAAGATCGACCCGGTGATTGGCCGTGACCAGGAGATCCGCCGCGTGGTTCAGGTGCTGTCGCGCCGTACCAAGAATAACCCCGTGCTCATCGGCGAGCCCGGCGTTGGTAAGACCGCCATCGTAGAGGGCCTTGCCCGCCGCATCGTGGCCGGCGATGTGCCGGAATCGCTGCGCGGTAAGAAGCTGATCGCTCTGGATCTGGGATCCATGGTGGCCGGTGCGAAATACCGCGGCGAATTCGAGGAGCGCCTCAAGGCTGTTCTGGACGAGATTAAGGGCGCCGAGGGTGAGGTCATCACCTTCATCGACGAGCTGCACACCATCGTGGGTGCAGGCGCCGGTGGCGATTCCGCCATGGACGCAGGCAACATGATTAAGCCGCTGCTCGCCCGCGGTGAGCTGCGCCTCGTCGGCGCCACCACCTTGGACGAGTACCGCAAGTACATCGAAAAGGATGCCGCGCTGGAGCGCCGTTTCCAGCAGGTCTACGTGGGTGAGCCGACGGTGGAGGACACCGTGGGTATCCTGCGTGGCCTCAAGGAGCGCTACGAGGTGCACCACGGCGTGCGTATCCAGGACTCTGCCTTGGTGGCGGCCGCCAGCCTGTCTGACCGCTACATCACCAGCCGCTTCCTGCCGGATAAGGCCATCGACCTGGTCGATGAGGCCGCTTCCCGCTTGCGCATGGAGATCGACTCCCGCCCGGAGGAGATCGACAATGTGGAGCGCGTGGTGCGCCGCCTCGAGATCGAAGAGATGGCGCTGGCAAAGGAGACTGATGCGGCGTCGAAGGATAGGTTGGAACGCCTGCGCAGTGAACTCGCCGATGAGCGGGAGAAACTGGCTGGCCTGACCGCCCGGTGGGAAAACGAGAAGGGCAGCATCGACAGCTTGCGCGAGCTCAAGGAAGAGCTCGATAGCCTGCGTCGTGAGTCTGAGATCGCCGAGCGCGAGGGCAACTTCGCCAAGGTCGCCGAGCTGCGCTACGGCCGGATTCCGGACGTGGAGAAGAAGCTCGCCGCAGCGGAGGAAACCGTTGCTGAGCAGCAGGAAAGCATGATGCTCACCGAGGAGGTCACTCCGGACACGATCGCGGACGTGGTCAGCGCGTGGACGGGCGTGCCTGCGGGCAAGATGCTGCAGGGCGAGACCGAAAAGCTGCTGAACATGGAGCTGGTGCTGGCCGGACGTGTGGTTGGTCAGGAGAAGGCTGTGAACGCGGTGTCCGATGCGGTCCGTCGATCGCGCGCTGGCGTGGCCGATCCGAACCGGCCGACCGGTAGCTTCCTGTTCCTCGGCCCCACGGGTGTGGGTAAGACGGAGCTGGCCAAGGGCCTGGCGGACTTCCTGTTCGACGACGAGACCGCAATGGTGCGCATCGACATGTCCGAGTACGCCGAGAAGCACTCCGTGGCTCGCCTCGTGGGTGCGCCTCCCGGATACGTTGGCTACGATGCCGGTGGTCAGCTCACCGAGGCCGTGCGGCGCCGCCCCTACACGGTGGTGCTGTTCGACGAGGTGGAAAAGGCTCACCCGGATGTCTTCGACGTGCTGCTGCAGGTCTTGGACGAAGGTCGCCTGACCGATGGCCAGGGTCGCACGGTGGATTTCCGCAACACGATCCTGATCCTGACCTCCAACTTGGGTGCCGGTGGTACCGAGGAGCAGGTCATGGAAGCGGTGAAGCGTGCGTTCAAGCCGGAGTTCATTAACCGTCTGGACGATGTGCTGATCTTCGATCCGTTGACCGAGGAGCAGTTGGAGTCCATCGTGTCTATCCAGATCCGCGCCCTTGCCGAGCGGTTGGCTGCTCGCCGGTTGGTGTTGGATGTATCCGACGCCGCCAAGAAGTGGCTGGCCGAGCGGGGTTACGATCCGGCTTACGGCGCCCGCCCGTTGCGCAGGCTGATTCAGAAGGCCATCGGCGACGAGCTGGCGAAGAAGCTGCTCGCCGGTGAGATCCGGGATGGCGACACGGTTCGCGTGGATGTTGCCGAGGGCGATGCTGATCAGTCCAAGGACCTGGCCACGGAACCGGGGCTGCGGATCTACTCGGTCGGCAACGAGGATGACGAGAGCTAGCAACATGGCTGTGCTGCAATAACCACATGGGAGGCCACTTTGGCCACTCGATTGAGCCCAGCTTGCAGGTGCTTCACCTGCGAGCTGGGCTTCTTCTATGGATCCTGGACGGGTTCTATTGATCCTCGACGGGGAATGTTGCACCAAAGAACGGTCCTTGACGATCGAATCCTAGCGGGTGAATCCAGCGGGCGTGTAGGGTGTGAGTCAGGCCACAGTTTGTGTGGCAAAACTATACCCTAGGAGCTTCCATGACTGTCTACGCAGACCCCGGCACCCAAGGCGCCCTCGTCACCTTCAAGGAGCGCTACGACAATTACATCGGCGGGCAGTGGGTCCCACCCGTCGATGGCGAGTACATGGACAACGTCACGCCCATCACCGGCGAGGTGTTCTGCCAGGTTCCGCGCTCCAAGGAAGCGGACATCACCAATGTCATCGAGGCTGCCCACAAGGCCAAGGCTGATTGGGCGGCTACCTGCGTGCAGGATCGCAGCAACCTCCTACTGAAGATCGCGGATCGTCTCGAAGAAAACCTGGAGATGCTCGCCGTCGCCGAGACCTGGGATAACGGCAAGGCCGTGCGCGAGACCCTCGCGGCCGACATTCCTCTGGCGGTCGATCACTTCCGCTACTACGCCGGAGCTCTGCGCGCCCAGGAGGATCGAACCTCCCAGATCAACGATGACCTCATCGCCTACCACTTCCACGAGCCGCTCGGCGTGGTCGGGCAGATCATCCCCTGGAATTTCCCCATCCTCATGGCTGCGTGGAAGATCGCTCCGGCCCTGGCGGCGGGTAATGCCATCGTGCTGAAGCCGGCTGAGCAGACCCCGGCCTCCATCCTTGTCGTCCTGGAGCTCATTGAAGACCTCATCCCAGCCGGGGTGCTCAACGTGGTCAACGGTTTGGGAGAGGAGGCAGGTGCGGCCCTGACGGCGTCGGAAAAAATCGACAAGATTGCCTTCACTGGATCGACCGAGATTGGCAAGGTCATTAATAAAGCTGCCGCGGACAAGCTCATTCCGGTGACGCTGGAGCTGGGTGGAAAGTCGCCGAGCGTGTTCTTCAAGGATGTCATGGATGAGGATGACGACTTCCGCGCGAAGTGTGTGGAAGGCCTGGCGATGTTCGCGCTGAACCAGGGTGAGATCTGCACCTGCCCCTCGCGCGCATTGGTGCACGAGGATATTGCCGAGGAGTTCCTGCAGCTCGCCATCGAGAAGGTGCGGAGCATCAAGGTTGGAAATCCGCTGGATACGGACGTGATGATGGGCGCGCAGGCGTCGCAGGAACAGATGGACAAGATCACGGGCTACCTGCAATCCGGGCCGGAAGAGGGCGCGGAGGTGCTCACCGGCGGCGGCATTAATGAGGTGTCTGGGCGCTCGGGTGGGTTCTACATCGAGCCGACGATCTTCAAGGGCACCAACGATATGCGCCTGTTTCAGGAGGAGATCTTCGGTCCGGTGCTGGCGGTGACCACGTTCAAGGACTTCGACGAGGCGATCCGCATCGCGAACGACACCGAGTATGGCCTGGGCGCGGGCGTGTGGTCGCGCAATGGCACGGTGGCCTACAAGGCTGGTCGCGCGATCCAGTCCGGGCGAGTGTGGGTGAACAATTACCACGCTTACCCGGCGCACGCGGCGTTCGGTGGCTACAAGAAGTCCGGCCTGGGCCGCGAGACGCACTTGATGATGCTGGACCACTACCAGCAGACGAAGAACCTGCTGTGGTCCTACGACGAGAAGCCGACCGGGTTGTTCTAGCGGTTGTTTGTTTGGGGGGTTGGGTGGTGGCCTAGCTGTGGCCGTATCCTTTTCGTTCGACTCTTTTGCGTTCGACGCCACCAGCCCGCGCTGCTTGGGGTTCAGCGCGGGTGGTTGCAGGTAGTGCCTGCGCAGGCGCCGTGCGGACTCTCCACAACCTGCCCCTGCTTGAATTCCATCCGGGTAGTCCGCCTGAATAGTTTTCGAAAATGTTCCCGAAACCTCTTGCCCGGTGTCGCACACACCTGTACTATAAAAGGTAACAACAGAACACGGGGACACCACACCACGGGGAAACATCAAACCTAGCTCGGATACGCCGGTTAATTAGCAGGTGCATCGGGGTTATATCCCCGGTGGTGTCACGGATCATGTAGGAATTTTGTAGGGGAATTATTCAGGGGGAAGGTCACCATGACCACCACACAACACGCCGAAGAGTCGATCAATCCAGTCGAATACACAAACGATACCAACAACGATAACAGCGCCGATAACGCTGCCACTGGTGCCGCCGATCTGGCCACGCATGTTGATGTCATCGAAGCATCCATGGCTGTGGTCACCGACATCCTCACCAACCCCACCGCGGAGTTGTTCCACACCCACCGCGCCGACATCATCCGCCTACTCACAACCATCAGCCACACCGACACCCTCTACGCCGCATTCGCTTACGCTGCCCACGAAGCGGGCATCTCCCGTGCGGCGGGCACGACACGGACGTCGACCTACCTCGCGAGGTTGTTGGACAGCTCCGAGTACCAGGCACGACAGTGGATCAACCTTGGGATAAGCCTGTATAAACCACCCGAACCACCGGCAGACGACACTGACGGGGATGCCAGCGACAGCACCGCTGAAGACCCGGGCGACAACGGTGACACCGACGATGCCCCGAGTCGCGTCGACCAACTCGCCGAACGCCGCCGAGCACACGAGGCCCACCAAGCCCATTTGGCCGCCCAAGCACAGGCACGCAAACAAGCCCGGAAGCTTAGCGATGCGAAACTGGCGGAGATCAACCGCGAACTCGAACACCTCCACCCCAGCCTGCACACCGAGCATCACCACGTCTTGTTCGACAACGCCACCACCATGGCAACAACCACCACCGTCGAAGACCTCAAACTTACCTTGCGCACCCAAGTCCGCACGCTGAATAGCACTGTGGTGGACCCGACCGCTGACTACCGGGCACGCAAACTCCTCTGGTCACCCGCCGACACCAACGGCAACATCCGCCTCACCGCCGTCCTACCTAGGACTGGGCATGCATTGTTGGAAACCCTGATGTCACCGGCACGGCTAGCGGCCTTCGACCGCAGTCGTGGGGTGAACACAGACGAAGACCGTAGAACCATGGCTCAACGCCGGGCGGATGTGTTCATGTCCATGTTGGAAACCTGGGCCGAGGATGCTGACGCCGCCACCGCCCCACGCACACGAGGACTGGCGTCTTTGGTGGTGGCGTTGTCCGCTAAGGATCTCACCACACTGCCCACCAACACCACCAGTGATGACGTCGGTGCCGGTGCCATCACTACCGGCACTATCGGCCACAGCTCGAGCGGTGCCGTTGGTGCAGCCCCTGCAGCACCTCCCACTGCCGAGTCGGTCAACGCACCTGGCGTGTGGTTCCCCACAAACACCAACGCACGGCTGCACCCCATCGATATTCTTCGACTGGGTTTGGCTGAGCATGATCTAGGGGTAGTGCTCGATCCGGATTCCGGACGCTCCCTTGCTTCAGCGCGGATGAAGCGGCATGCCACGGTGGAGCAGAAGCTCATGCTTGTTGCCGAGCAGCTGTGTTGTGCGTATCCGGGGTGTAACCGGGCAGCGGTGGACTGCGATGTTCACCACATCACAGCCTGGTCCCATGGGGGACGCACGAGCATTGATAATTTGACGTTGTTGTGTCGCACGCATCATCGGATGAATAGGGATCAACATGACGGTGGTGTGGGTATGGGCCATGCCGAGGTTGATCCGGATTCCGGACGCGTCGGCTGGAGGGAAGCCCGCCACACTCATGAGGGGTTACCGGATCTGCCTGGGGCGCCACCACCAGATACTGAACCAAAGACAGATCCATCACCGGCCACCGAATCCTTAGGTTCGGGCACGCGCGCACGCCCGCGTCCGCACCCGCGGTTGAGCGACACGGTTGTGGTGAATACGTCCACCACTGCCAGCCAGGCCCCCGGCGCCAAGGTGCCGGATCAGGATTGGGGCAGCACGGAGGTCCAGGCACTGTTCGACCCACCACAGTCCCCGGGACGCCGCAGTGATCGAGCATCATGACCAACCACCAACACCCAGCACCAACATTGAGCGTCACCCCAAACCCAAGCCCGAACCGAACCGAGCCGATCCGGAATCCGGACGCAAAGGCGAACGAAAAGGATGTGAAAGCAAACCACTCGAGCTAGGGGCTCATACAACCAACCCCTGGCCAACTCCGAAAACCATCTCACTGGGGTGCAGGTTCGTTTACCTCTTATGTGATTGATACATTAAATCAACGGCAAAATATGTGAATTTCTCAGGTATGTGGCGTTGGTTGTACCGCGTTTCCGGTTGTCGTGTTCGGCCGCTCCCGGCCGTTCCCAGCCGACCTCGGCGGAGAGCCGACCGCTCACACGCGAGCTTGTTCAAAGCGACCGAGCTAGCCTCGCCAACCTCGCCTGCCTCGGTTGGGCGCTTCTGCCGAATCTCCGAATGGACTGACTTGATCACTGACCTAGCCGGGGTTGCCGAGACAATCATGGTTGCCGATCGGGTCGCTTCACCGAAGCACTCGCAAGAACCACATACAAATCAAAACCGAATACGAACCAAAAGCGCATACAAACCGCATAAAACGGAAAGGCCAGTCATGGATTTCACGCCCTACGATCTCATGGTCGATGTCGGATTGATCTCTGTACTCATGATCGTCGGCACCTTCATGCGCCGGCACTTCCAGTGGTTCCGTAGGCTTCTCATCCCGGCCCCGATCACCGCCGGGCTCCTCGCCCTGGCGCTCGGCCCGCAGGTCCTCGGGATCATGCCCTTCTCCGATTCCCTGAGCACCTATTCGACGATCCTCATCGCCGTCGTCTTCGCCGCCATGCCCTACAGCATGGCCTTCGCGTCCGGCAGCTTCGCCAAGGCTCGGAACATGTGGGCGTACTCAACGTCGATGTTCCTTGGGCAGTGGGGCATCTTCATCCTCCTCGGGGCTTTCGTCTTCGCCCCGCTCTTCGGTACTCCCGACTGGTTCGGCATGATGCTGCCCGTCGGCTTCGTCGGCGGCTTCGGCACCGCCGCGGCAGTCGGTGGCGCCCTCGATTCCGTGGGCATGGAGGCCGCCAGCTCCCTCGGCTTCACCGCCGCCACCCTCGGCACCCTCGCCGCCATCGTGGGCGGCATCATCTTTGCCAACTGGGGCATCCGTACCGGTCGGACCAACACCTTGCCCGAGAAGCTCCCTTGGGAGCTCCGCAGCGGCGAGATCACCGACGAAGACAAGCAGCCCTCGATCGGCAAGGCCACCACGAACCCCTCATCGATCGAACCCCTGGCTCTGCACGTCGGCTTCATCACCGTCACCGTGATGATCGCCTACTTCCTCAAACAGTGGCTCGAGTCCATCTTCCCCGAGCTGACCATTCCGCTTTTCGCGCTCTCCTTCGTGGTCGGCGTCGGCGGTCGGATCTTCCTGCGTGTCATCAATCGGCCGAAGTACCTCGACGCCCAAACGGTCCGCTCGATCTCAGGTGCGTCGACGGACTACCTCATTGCGTTCGGCATCGCATCGATCGTTCCGTCGGCTGTGGCTGGTTATCTCGTTCCATTGCTCATTCTCTTCGCCGCGGGCGTGGTGTACTGCACGCTGATTTTCTTCCTCTCCTCGCCTTTGTATTTCGGCGATCAGTGGCTCGAGCGCGGCATTTTCGGCTGGGGTTGGGCTACCGCCTCCGTGGCCACCGGCATCGCCTTGCTGAAGATCGTCGATCCTGACCTCAAGTCCGGAACGCTCGACGACTACGGGGTGGCCTATGTCGGGTTCGCCCCCTTCGAGATCGGCATGAACATCCTTGCGCCCATTGCGGTGCTCGCAGGCTTCCTGTCCGGGCTCGGAGGGGTGGCTCTGGTCGTGGCGGTCGGTGTGTTCGTGGTGCCCTTCTTCCTCGGGTGGATGCCTAATCATGGAAAGTCATCCGGGAAGGGAGGTTCGAGAGGAAAGGGGAGCGGGAAGGGGAGTTCGGCGGCGAGCGCCACCTCGAACGCAGACTAGGAAGCGGGGGAGTATGTGGGGGAGTTTGAGAGAGCGTGGGCGAGTGCGGGTGAGCGCGAAGGAACACGCGTGCAGCCAAGAGCCCACGCGCCCACAACAATGCACTCACAACCAAGCATCCACGCGCCCACAACAGTGCACTCACAATCAAGCGCCCACATCCGCGCATCCACATCCGCGCACCCGGCACCCCGCGCAGCCCGGCCGAGTCTGCCCTAAACTGGAGCATCATGAGCCCCAACTCCGAGTCACCTGAAGCGTCAAAGCCACAGTCTCCCGCCTTCATCACCGGCGCAGACATGTACGCCGCCTACAACCGCGGCGAGCGTATGACGATCCTCGATTCTCACTACTACAAGACCGAGAACAGCGCCTGGGAAGCCTACGTCAGCCAGCACATCCCCGGCTCGATGTTTTGTAATCCCCTCATGCACCTCGCGGCCATTCCCTCGCGTGAGCTCGGCCGCAACCCCCTGCCCGAAACCGGCCGCCTCCAGCAGCTCTTTGACGATTGGGGAATCACCGAGGGCAAGCCCGTCTACATCTACGACGCCGGCACCAACCTCTACGCCGCCCGCGCCTGGTGGGTCCTGCGTTGGGCCGGATTCCATGACGTGCACATTCTCAACGGTGGCACCTCCGAGTGGGAAAAGGCCGGCGGCGACCTCGCCGGCGGCATCGGAGCCCTGCGCGGGCGAGGGAATGTAACTGTTGCCCCCAACAGCATGCCCGAGCTCAACATCGATGAGGTCGACGACTGGAAGGAAGACAAGTTCCTCGTCGACTGCCGCGGTAGAGGACGCTTCGCCGGGCTCCGCGAGCAATACGACCACCAAGCCGGGCACATCCCCGGGGCGATCAATATTCCCGTCAGCGAACTCCGCGCCGACCGCGGTGCCAAGGCGGGCCCCATCGCCAGTCCCGAAAAGGTGCGTGAGGTGCTCGCGGAATTCGGCGTCGATAAGGGTGAAGATGTGGCGGTGTATTCCGGCTCGGGTGTGGGATCGGCCCTGTTCATCGCGGCCATGGAGCACGCCGGTTTGACCGGGGCGCGGCACTTCGTGGGAGGTTGGTCACAATGGGCCGCTTCCCGCACACGGCCCATCGAACGCGATTAAGCTTTTGGGCCATGAACAGCTTGCCCTCCCCAGAACCGCGCGGTTCGGGCGCGGGCGGAGGACGAGCTGTCGTGACGCCCTTCTCGGGCACTGCGGTGAGCCTCCGCGCGGTGCCCGACCCCGTGTTCGCCATGGGCACCATGGGATACGGCGTGGCCGTCATTCCCGATCCCGATGTGGAAATGGTCCGCGTCACCGCGCCCATCACCGGCGTCATCACGCGCGTGCAGCCGCACCTGTACGTGATCCAGGCCGTCCCGCCCGAGAGCACCGCACGAAGGATCCTGTCCGGGTGGCGCCGATTCGCCGAGGCCAGCGACCACCCGAGCGTGGTGGTGAGCGTGGGCGTCGATACCGCGCGGCTCGGCGGGGTTGGGTACGACCTGCACGTGGGGGAGGGGCAGCTCGTCCGCCGCGGCGAGGCCCTCTGCAGCTTTGCGCCGCGTGAGCTCAGCCGGCTCGGCTTCGATCCGATCACGTCGGTGGTCGGGCTGCAGCTCACCGCCGACGAGGTGGAGCTTCGGGTCATGGAAGGCGAGCCCGTTCTGGCGGGGGACTGTCTGTTTCTCCTGTAGGTGGTTGTGCGGGGGCGGTGTGGGACTGTCCGGGGCTGTGTGGGATTGCGCGGGTGTTGTGCAGGAGTGCGGTGGAGCTTGTCATGCCCCCGCGCGAAGCCATACTGTTGTGGAGTGACTCGCCGAATCTTCAGCCTGCTCGCGGTGCTTGGACTCGTGGGCGCCATGTCGGGCGTGACCGAATACCTCACCCCGTCTCCGCCCGTCTCGATCGCCTTTTTCGTGGTGATGCTCCTGCTCCAAATCTGGCCGCTCTACCTGACCCAGCAGTCGACCTACGGGCACTTTCGGCATCCCGTGAACCGTATGTATAGCCTCTTTTCGGTCATCGGGATCGTGGGGACGATCGTGATGTTTTCGTTCATGGTGATCCGCTCGTCGGTGGTGGCGGTGAGCATCGCTGGGTCGTTGATGTTTATGGGCATCGTTGGGGCCGGTGTTCTCGCCTTTTTTGCGACGCCATGGCGCGACCACATGTTTCGGGAGGATATGGTGCGCAGGGAGCGCAGCCGGGAGTCGGCAGGGGACCGCGGGCGTGCCCGTGAGAAGATCGTGGCCGCGCAGAGAACACTGGCCCAGAAGACGCAGAAAACACAAAACACGCTGAGGGCACAGAAGACACTGGGGGCCCAGAAGGTGCAGAAGGCCCAGCCAGCACAAGAGGCGCAAAAGACCCAGCAGTCGCAGCAGTCGCAGGGCGAGTAGCCGCAGCTATAACCCGTGCTTCCGGTTGATGAGCCGGTGCATCCACGCCGTCGGCAGCACCCGCGCCAGCGGGAACACCAGCGGCGCCATCGACCCCACCGCGTAGAGCGGGCGCGGTTTTTTAGGTGTTTCAATCGCCTTGAGGATCTCCCGCGCCACCCGTTCCGGAGAGATACCGCGGGCCTCGTTGGCGTCCAGGTGGTCGAGCATCGTCGAAAATTCCGCGCCGTACGGTCCCTCCAGGTTCGCGTACTTCGTGCGACGCTGCGACAGCCCCGTGTTGATCGAGCCCGGCTCCACCACCGACACCCCCACTCCGAAAGGCGCGACCTCCCGACGCAACGAGAACGCGAAGCCCTTGAGCGCCGCCTTGCTCGCCACGTAGCTACTGCGATAGGCCAGCGGGAAGCTCCCCAGCATCGACCCGACCATGACGATCCGGCCGTAGCCCGCCTCGCGCATCGCGGGCAACAGCTTCTGCGTGAGATCTACCTGGCCCAGCACGTTCGTCTGGAAAAGTCTCTCCAGTGCGGCGCGGGGCAGCTCCTCGAACGGCCCCGATTGGCTCTCACCCGCGTTGTTGACGAGCACCGCGGGCGTGCCCATCGCCAGAACCGACTCGGCGAAGGAAGCGATGCTGTCTGGATCGGCGAGATCGAGGGGCAGCATGTCGAAGGGCTCCCGGCAATCCCCCGGATTGCGGCTGGTGCCGATGACGCGCAGGGTGGCGTCGGACGAAAGAGCGAGAGCGGTGGCCCGGCCGATGCCCGAGGACGCCCCGGTGACGATCGCGAGGCGGCGCGGCGAAGCTGAGCGTGAGGATGTGCGTGAAGATGTGCGTGAGGATGCGTGTGAGTGTTCGTGTGCCATGAGCCAATTATGGGGCAACCCCGCAGCGTACAACGCGGCTTTCGTTTACGCGGGTCACGTTCGCCACGTATGATCGAGGGACAACTGCATACGCCGTTTGCAGCCGCGGCGGGAGATGTCGAGCTTCGCGCCGACTGCCGAAGGAGCAAATCCTCCCCGGGACACTCTCAGGCCCCCGAACCGCCGCGGCCAGGCACCTCTGGAAAGATCCCCGAGCCGTCGTATGCCGCGGGGGCACCGAAGGAGAAAAGCGCCTAGCGCGCCCAAGCTCTCAGGTACCAACGACAGAGCGGGGAGGGCCATCGATAGTCGTGCGAGACCACAGAAAGATCCGCCCCATGACCCCCTTCGTCCACCGTCACATTGGACCCAACGCCGACGATACCCAGGAGATTCTCGACTTCCTCGGGTACTCCAGCAGCACCGACCTCGCCAACGCGGCCCTGCCCGATTCCATCAAGCAGCAGAACCCCATTGGCCTGCCCGAGCCGCTCTCCGAGCAGGACACGCTGGCCCAGCTGCGCGCCTACGCCGCCAAGAACACGCTGAAGAAGCAGCTCATCGGTAACGGCTTTTACGACACGATCACCCCGGCCGTGATCCGCCGCAACGTGGTGGAAAACCCGGGCTGGTACACCGCCTACACGCCCTACCAGCCGGAGATTGCCCAGGGCCGACTCGAGGCGCTGCTGAACTTCCAGACGATGGTGGAGGACCTGACGGGCCTGCCGATCGCCGGTGCGTCGCTGCTCGATGAGGCGACCGCCGTGGCCGAGGCCGTGCAGCTCATGGCCCGCGGCAACGCCAAGGCGTTCAAGAAGGGTGGCGTGGTGCTGCTCGATTCGGCGCTGCACCAGCAGTCGATCACCGTGACCCTGGCGCGCGCCGAGGCGGCGGGGATTGCCGTGGAGGTTGCGGATCTGACTGGCGGTGCCGAGGGTGCCGATGGTGCCGAGGCGGCCGACCTGTTCGACCGCGACATCGTCGGCGTGGTCCTGTCCAACCCGGGCAGCACCGGCCGCGTGCAGGATCTTTCCGGCATCATTGCCCAGGCCAAGAACGCCGGCGCCCTCGTGACCGTGGCCTGCGACCTGCTGGCCCAGGTGCTCATCGCGTCGCCGGGCAGCCAGGGCGCGGACATTGCCGTGGGCTCCGCACAGCGCTTCGGCGTGCCCCTGTTCTACGGCGGACCGCACGCCGGTTTCATCGCGTGTACTGAGGACCTGCAGCGCAAGCTGCCCGGCCGCATCGTGGGCGTGAGCGTCGATTCCGAGGGCAACCCCGCCTACCGCCTCGCCCTGCAGACCCGCGAGCAGCACATTCGCCGCGACAAGGCTACCTCGAACATCTGCACCGCCCAGGCGCTGCTGGCCGTGGTCGCGAGCTTCTACGCCGTGTGGCACGGCCCCGAGGGCCTGCGCGAGATCGCCGCGTCCGTGCACGCCCGGGCCATGGCGCTGGCCGTGGGCCTGTCCGAAGCCGGCCTCCCGCTGGCGCACGACACTTTCTTCGACACCGTGACCGTGGACGTCAGCTCCACCTTCGACAGCGCGGATGCCGCCCTGTCCGCCGCCTGCGATGCCGGCTTCAACCTGCGCCGCGTCAACGATTCCTTCGTGGGCATATCCGTGGGCGAATCCACCACCGACGCTGACGTGGAGGAGCTGGTTAGGGTTCTTTCTGGTCGCGACGCCACAGTGAACACCGCCGCCAGCTCCGCCGAGGAACTGCTGGCTGGTTCTGTGCTCGAGGGGCTGCTGCGCGAGGACGAGATTCTCACCCACCCAATCTTCCGTTCGATTACCTCCGAGACGCAGATGATGCGCTACATGCGCATGCTGTCCGATCGCGACCTGGCGCTGGATCGCACGATGATTCCGTTGGGTTCCTGCACCATGAAGCTCAACTCGGCGGTGTCCATGGAGCCGATCACGTGGCCGAACTTCGCCGGGATCCACCCGCACGTGCCGGATGAGCAGGCCGCCGGTTGGTTGGAGCTCATCGAGGACCTCGAGACCAAGCTGGCCAAGATCACCGGGTACGCGAAGGTGAGTGTGCAGCCGAACTCCGGTGCGCAGGGCGAGTTTGCCGGCCTGCTAGCGATCCGCCGCTACCACCAGTCCCGCGGCGATCACGAGCGCACGATCGTGCTGATCCCGGCTTCCGCGCACGGCACCAACGCCGCGTCAGCCGCGCTGGCCGGGCTCAAGGTGGTTGCCGTGAAGAACGCCGAGGATGGCTCGGTGGATCTCGACGACCTGGATGCGAAGCTGGAGAAGTACGGCCCGCAGACCGCGGGCATCATGATCACCTACCCGTCCACGCACGGCGTGTTCGAGGAGCAGGTCCGCGAGGTGTGCAAGAAGGTACACGATGCGGGCGGCCAGGTGTACGTCGACGGCGCGAACCTCAATGCGATCGTGGGGCTAGCGCAGCCGGGCGAGTTCGGCGGCGACGTGTCGCACCTGAACCTGCACAAGACCTTCACCATCCCCCACGGTGGTGGCGGCCCGGGCGTGGGCCCGGTGTGCGTGGCCGAGCAGCTCGTTCCGTTCCTGCCCTCCGACCCGGGCCAGGACGTGAAGGAAGGCTTCGAGGAAGGTCAGCCGGTGAGCGGCACCAAGTATGGTTCCGTGGGCGTGCTGCCGATCACCTGGTCGTACATTGCGATGATGGGCGACGAGGGTCTGACCGAGGCATCACGCATGGCGCTGGTGAACGCGAACTACATTTCCGCAAAGCTGCACGATTACTTCCCCACGCTGTACACCGGTAAGAACGACCTGGTGGGCCACGAGTGCATCCTGGATCTGCGGGAGCTGACCAAGAAGTCCGGTGTGACCGCCGAGGACGTTTCGAAGCGCCTCATGGACTACGGATTCCACGCCCCGACCCTGGCGTTCCCCGTGGCGGGCACGCTCATGGTGGAGCCCACCGAGTCGGAGGATAAGGCTGAACTCGATCGTTTCATTGAGGCCATGGTGTCGATCCACGGCGAGATCCAGGAGATCGTGGACGGCAAGGTCGCGCTCGAGGATTCCGTGGTGCGCCAGGCTCCCTTCACCGCGTTCTCTGTGACCCGCGACGACTTCGAAGAGGCCGTGTCCAAGGGCGCGTTCACGCGTGAGCAGGCGGCCTTCCCGGTTCCGGGGCTGCGGCACACGAAGTACTTCCCGCCGGTGCGCCGCATCGACAATGCGTATGGCGACCGTAACCTGGTGTGCTCGTGCCCGCCGCTGGAGGCTTTCGATATTGAGGCCGACAACGATACTGACACTGGGGCGGACGCGTAGGCTGACACCGACACCCCAGCTAACCGATAGCTAACCAATAGCAACGAAAGCGATAGACGTCTTATGGCACAGGATCAACTCAAGCACACCGCACTCCACAGCGTTCACGCCAAGCTGGGCGCCCGGTTCACCGATTTCGGTGGCTGGGACATGCCCCTGAAGTACACCAGCGAGCTCGACGAGCACCGCGCCGTCCGCGAGGCCGTGGGCGTGTTCGACCTCTCCCACATGGGCGAGGTGTGGGTTCGCGGACCCCAGGCAGCCGAGTTCCTCGATTACGCCCTGATTTCCAAGCTGTCCGCCGTAAAGGTCGGCAAGGCGAAGTACTCGATGATCTGCACCGAGTCGGGTGGCATTATTGACGACCTCATCAGCTACCGCATCGAGGAGAACACGTACCTGGTCGTCCCCAACGCGGGCAACATCGACAACGTTGTCTCGGCCCTCCAGGAACGGGCTGGATCTTTCGACGTCGACGTGGAAGACAAGTCCGCGAAGACCTCCATGATCGCAGTCCAGGGCCCCAAGGCCGCTGAGGCCATGGTGGAGATCGTCGAGAACGTCGTGGAGGCCCCCGAGGCCTCCGGCGCCGGTTCCACTGTTACCGAAGCCATCGCCGGCCTAGGCTACTACGCTGCTTTCGAGGGTATTGTCGCTGGTCAGCCAGTATTGGTCGCTCGCACCGGCTACACGGGCGAGGATGGTTTCGAGATTATCGTCAACAACGACGCCGCCCAGGACGTCTGGGATAAGGCTCTCGCGGAGGCTACTCGTCTCGGTGGTCTGCCCTGTGGCCTCGCCTGCCGTGACACCCTGCGCCTCGAGGCTGGCATGCCGCTGTATGGCAACGAATTGTCTCTGAAGCTCACCCCGGTCGACGCGGGGCTCGGCGTGCTCGCCGCCACCAAGTCCAAGGATTCCTTCGTTGGTCGTGACGCCATCATGGCGGCCAAGGACAAGGGCACCGAGCAGACCTTGATTGGTCTATCCGGGGAGGGGCGCCGGGCAGCACGCGGTGGTTATGCCGTGATGGCTGGCGATAAGAAGATCGGCGAGGTGACCTCCGGTGCGCTGTCGCCCACGCTGGGGCACCCGGTGGCCATGGCGTACGTGTCCAAGTCTGCCGTGACTTCGGGCGCGGCTGCCGAGGGCGCCGAGGTTGAGGTGGATATCCGCGGCAAGCGCCTGCCGTTTACGGTGGTGGCGCTGCCGTTCTACTCCCGCGAAAAGTAGCTAGCTGCTGCCGGAGGCCAGCCCGGAGGATCCGCCCGCGAGGCCGCCGATGTCATCGGCGGGGTGGAACCCGTTGGTTCCGCCGATGGGGCCACCCGGCAGCGAGGATCCGGCGGCAATCGGGCCCCACGTGAGGTCCTTGCCGGACTTGAGATTGTCGAGGGCAGCGAACAGCTCGCGCAGCGCCCGCTGCGTGCCCGCGTATTGGACGCGGTCGAGGAACAGCGGGCGCAATTCTCCGAACTTCTTGGCTTGCTCGTCGGTGAGCCCGTAGATCTTCCCGCCGAGCACGAAGTTGCCCCAGGTGCCGAGCTCCTTGCGCATGCCGGCTACCTGCTCATCAGTGAGTCCCTTGCTTTTGGCCAGCGCGGCGAGTTCGTCCTGGAATGACTTTGCGACCTCTTCGGGGGAGCCGAAGAAGTTCTGCGCATTGTTGGCGAACCCGAGCGCGCCCAGAGCCGTGGTCAGGGGGCCATTGACGCCCGCGCCTTCCAGTGCGTTTTGTGCCGATCCGGCGGTGAGGCCGCCGGTGCGTCCGCCGTTATCGAGCCAGATCTTGTGGCGTGGGGCCACGGCGAAGAGGTCGAAGCCCAGGCCCCACGCATCACCGCAGAGGTTGAAGCAGGTGCCGCGTTCTGGGGAGGGCGTGTAACCATTGGCGAGCGGCACGGCGCCAGCCGGGGAGGCCAGCGTGGCCGCGAGGGTCGTTGCGAGCGCCACGGAACCCGCGGCGGCGATGCGTCGGAAGGTATTTTTCATGCCGAAAATGCTAAGGCACGCGGTATGGATCCACGACGAAAGCGGCGTGTTTTTGTTCACCGTGCACAGTTGAAAAGCGGCTCATGAGTTCACTTGTGCACCATAAGTCACATTTTCTTAGGGAAATGCCCCGGCTCAGACCACGAAGTCCAGCCCCACGTCCAGCGCCCGCACCGAGTGCGTCAGCGCGCCGACCGCCAGGTAATCCACGCCCGCTTCCGCGTAGTCCCGCGCCACCTCGAGGCTCAGCCCGCCCGAGGATTCCAGCTGCGTTTCCGGACTTGCCGCGTGCGTGAGCTCCACCGCCTGCCGCGTCTGCTCGGGCGAGAAATTATCTAGCAAAATGAGCTCCGGGCGTAGCGGCAGCAGCTCGCGCAGCTGTTCGAGCGTGTCCACCTCGATCTCCCGCGGCAGATCCGGGAAGCGCGTCGTGAGCCGCCCAAACGCCTCTGCGACATCACCCACCCCGGCGATGTGGTTGTCCTTGATCATGGCGGCGTCGCCCAACCCCATCCGATGATTCACCCCGCCGCCGCAGCGCACCGCGTATTTCTGCAGCTCGCGGAGGCCTGGCAGGGTCTTGCGGGTGTCGCGAATCCGCGCGTGCGTGCCCTCCACCGCGTCGACCCACCGGCGGGTGGCGGTCGCGATGCCGCTCGCATGACTCACGATGTTGAGCATCGTGCGTTCCGCTTCCAAGATCGACGCCGTCAGCCCCGCGATGCGCACGAGGTCTTGACCGGGTTCGACCGTATCCCCGTCCTCCACGAGCACCTCGACGCTTACGCCTGAAGGGTGTGCTGACGAAGCGTGTGCTGCCTGAGCTGTCGGGGCAGCGTGAGAAGCATGGGAACCCGCAGGCAGGGCATGCGGCAGCTCCTCGAAGGTCAGGGGCACCGCCGCCAGGGCAGCAACCACGCCCCGCTCCCGCGAACGCAGCACCGCCTCAGAGCGCGAAGACGGATCGATGGTTGCGAGCGTGGCGGCGTCGGGACCAAAAAGAAAATCCTCCGCCAAGCCCGCGCGGATGAGGGGCCGGAGCGCGTCCCGCACTACTCGCCACCACCCGGGTTACCGATGGAGATCATGGCCTCAACCGAAGCGCGGGCCCGATCGGCAATGTCCGCGGGAACCGTGACCTCGTCCTGCTCGAGCTCGAGGCAGCGCAGCAACGCCGCGGGCGTGATCATCTTCATGTACGGGCAGCTCGCGTGCTCATTGACGGGCAGGAAGTCCACGCCCGGGGCGGCCTTGCGGAGCTGGTGGAGCATGCCAATCTCCGTGGCGACCAGCACCGTGCGGCTCGGCGAGGAACTGCCCGCGAAACCGGCGTTCTGCTCGCCGAGGGACGTGGCCTCGCCGAGCATCTGGCCCGTGCTGAGCATGTGCACGCGATCGGGATCGATGGCGCCCTCGCCCGCGAGGTAAATGGCGGAGTTCGCGCAACCGCACTCGGGGTGGATGTAGAGCTGGGACGTGGGGTGCTCCTGGGCCTGATCGCCGAGCTGCTTGCCGTTGATGCCCGCGTGGACGTGGCACTCGCCGGCCCAGACGTGGATGTTGTCGCGGCCCGTCTCGCGCTGCACGTGGGCGCCGAGGAACTGGTCGGGGAGGAAGAGGATGTCCTTATCCTCGGGGAGGTGGCGGACCACATCGACGGCGTTGGAACTGGTGCAGCACACGTCCGTGAGGGCCTTCACCTCGGCGGTGGTGTTCACGTAGGAAACCACGAGCGCATCGGGGTACTCGGCCTTCCACGCGCGCAGCTCGTCGGCGGTGATGGAATCGGCGAGGGAACAGCCGGCCTCCGCGTCCGGGATGAGCACCTTCTTGTCGGGGGAGAGGATCTTGGCCG
Organism: Corynebacterium falsenii; assembly: GCF_020099275.1. NCBI lineage: Bacteria > Bacillati > Actinomycetota > Actinomycetes > Mycobacteriales > Corynebacteriaceae > Corynebacterium > Corynebacterium falsenii. Next base: position 723,822 of record NZ_CP083646.1, read on the forward strand.
TCTCCGCCATGAAGTGCACGCCGCAGAACACGATGATGTCCTCTTCGGCGTCGGCGGCGATGCGGGACAGTGCAAGGGAATCACCGGTGTGATCGGCGATGTCCTGGATTTCCGGTATCTGATAATTGTGCGCCAGGATGATGGCGTTTTTCTCTTCCTTGAGCTCGCGGATGCGATCCGCCCACTCGGGGGAGGCGTTTACTCCTTCCCAGCTGTGGGGGCCGCGGCGGATGTCGTTGAGGAGGGTCACTGGTTTTCTCTTCTGGTGGTCTCTGGTGGTCTCAGGTGGTCGTTGTTGGGTTAGCTGTTGGGATATCTGTGGGGTTATTTAGTGTGGATCGCGGTGTGGATCTTTGTTGGGATCTTGATATGGATGTTATAGCCGCCTTGTTGGCGCGGGGCAGACATACACGTGATGTGCAGACCCTGCATGGCAGCACTATTAATAGTGCACCCTCGTGTAAGATTCTGGGCATAATTCGCTATCAAACCCCTGCGAAGGAGACCGCGTAATGACCGCACTGCCAACTGACTTCCTGTACTCCGAAGAGCACGAGTGGGTGAACACTTCCGCCGTCGTTGAGGGCGAAACCGTGCGCGTGGGCATCACCCACATCGCCGCCGAGGCCCTGGGTGAGATCGTGTTCGTTGAGCTTCCTGAGGTCGGCACCGAGATTGAGGCCGGCGAGGCATACGGCGAGGTCGAGTCCACCAAGTCTGTGTCCGACATCTACGCTCCGGTCTCCGGCGAGATCGTGGCCATCAATGAGGATCTGGAAGACAACGCCGACGTGATCAACGAGGATCCCTACGGCGAGGGCTGGCTCTACGAGGTGAAGGTCACCGAGTCCGGTGACCTCATGGACGCGGAGGCATACGAAGCCGCCAACCAGTAAGGCGTTTCGTGTCCGGTCTTCTCCTGCTGCTCGTCGGCCTCGCCCTGCTGGGTGCGGCCGTTGCGCTGCTGCTGCGCGCCCGCGGCTCCGATGCCGACGGGCGCGTTGGCATGCCCGGACAGGGGAAGGCTGGTGTTGGTTCCGGTGGCGCTGGGGTTGGCGAGGTCGGGTCGAGCGAAGCTGGCTTGAACGGGGCTGGAACCAACGAAGCTGGGTTCAGCGAGGCGGGGCCGGGCGAGCCGGTTCAGAGCCGGGCAACGCATGACGAGGAGCGCCGGGGCGGGCTAGTCCACGGGGCGCCTGAACAGAGTGTACGTAAGGACGCTGCCGATGACGCCGATGACGCCGATGACGTTGATGACGCTCGCGCCGTCGGGGGCGCCGATGCGGGAGGCGATGGGGACGCACGCGATTCGGAAGAACGCGGCCACGGCGAGAATGGTGACATCAGTGCCGATGGCCGTGCCGAGAACGGTGGTGAAGGCGATGGCGACAATCAAGAAGCCAGCCAAGAGGCCACGACCGACGTCAGCACTGACGACGGCCAGGTAGATGAGCGTACCGATGGCGGTGAGCAGGCCACCGAGGAAACCCACTCCGACCCCAATCACGCCAACCTCAATCACGCCCCCAACCACGCCAAGGCCGAACCGCGCCCCGAACCTCCCCGCACCAGCAGCGGCTTCGACTTCATGAAGCGACGCCGCAAGCAGTGGGCCCTCGACAACGGCTGCGCCTACGACCGCGAGGACAAGGCCGTGGCCGCGCAGTGGCCCGTCAGCATCATCGGCCACTCCGCCACGGTCCCCACCGTGCGTGACATGATCAGCGGCTTCTTCGAAGGCCACCAAACCCACATCGGCGACATCGGTGAGTACACAATTCTCGCGATGCGTCGGTCCGCCGGATCGCCCGTGCGCGTTCACTACTCCAAGGCCGGTGCCATGCCGCAGGGCATGCGCCGAACCTCCCTGCTCGACCAGCCTCCCTTCTTCAGCTACGCCACCGACGTGCGCGCTCTCGACCGGATGCTGGACTCCCGCCTCGAGGATGCCCTCGCCGCCCTGTCGCAGGTCGCCGACGACATCGCCTGGGAAGACAACTGGGTGGCCGTGCGCATGTCCAAGCGCCTCGAGCTCAGCGTGTGGAAGGCGATCATCCCGCACGTCCGCGACATGGCCGACGCCGCAATGGTGCTCCCGCCCTACGAACTCAACATTCCGCTCGACCTCATCCACGCCGATCAGACCCGTCCCATGCCCGGTGGGCCGCTCGTCATCGAGCCGGGTACCAGGGGCGTGGAGCGCACGGTGGCCGAAGCCCTCGCCGGCGCCGAGGATTCCGATGATGGGTACGGCGCGGACTACGCAGGTCAGGGCGATACTGGACGTGCAGGAAACGCAGGAAACGCAGGAAACGCAGGAAACTCAGGAAGCACGGGAAACCCGCGCCCCGCATACATCCGCGCCGTGCCCGATGCTGTCCCCAACGGCGAGTCCAATGCAGGCACAAGCGCCGATCCGGATTCCGGATCCACGCCCTCAGACCACCGCGACCCCAGCTCGTCCACGGATGACTCACCCGTCGCCCACGCCGAGGTTCCCACCGCGGACCGTCCGGACATCACCCGCCCCGCTGAGCCCGTCAGTTTCCCCACCCGGGCCAATGCCCGCTGGGAAGACGCCGAGGCGGACTTCGATGATTTCCCCGTAGCGGCCTCGAGTGAAGAGATCCCATCCCTGGGCGAGGATCCGGAGCACACGGGCGCCACGGCGTCGCGGCGACCGCGCGTGATCCGCGTGGACATTGACGAGGAGGCGACGATCTTCGACGATCCCGCCGAGGACGCTGATGACCTCGATAGCGATGCGGAAACCCTGTCTCACGAAGCTCGACGCCGCCGCGGTGGCCGTCACCGGGCGCCGGAAGCGCGGCACGCCAGGCCGGACCCGATCGAGGCCGTGGAGTATGAGACCGTCGACGGTGAGATTATCGATGACTAGCCCTAATCGACCGCGCTGGGCCCAGCTCACGGCGCAGTGAGCCGGGCCAGCAACGCAGCCACAACGGCACAAGCCCGAAGAAACGTCACACGAATAATCGAGGAAGGACCAGTAATGGTTGATAACAACAAGAAGCAGCGACTAGCCGAGCTCGTCAAGGAGCTCGCGGTGGTACACGGGCGGGTCACGCTCTCCTCCGGCAAGGAAGCCGATTACTACGTGGACCTGCGCCGCGCCACCCTGCACCACGAGGCGAGCCCGCTGATCGGCGAGCTGCTGCGCGAGCTCACCGCCGACTGGGATTACGTGCACGTTGGCGGGCTGACCTTGGGTGCGGACCCGGTGGCCACGGCCGTGATGCACGCCGGCGAGGGCGTGGATGCGTTCGTGGTCCGCAAGGAGGCCAAGAAGCACGGCATGCAGCGCCGCATTGAGGGCCCGGATATTGAGGGCAAGCGCGTGCTCGTGGTGGAAGACACCACGACCACCGGCAATAGCCCGCTGACCGCTGTAGCGGCGGTGCGCGAGGCCGGCGCCGAGGTAGTGGGCGTGGCGACCGTGGTGGATCGCGCGACGGGTGCGAAGGACGTCATCGAAGCCGAGGGCCTGGAGTACCGCTACCTGCTGGGGCTGGAAGACCTGGGCCTTGCATAGTTCGGGGAGCGCTTCGGAGGCTGGCGCGGCGGGAGAGAACGGCACGGATAAGCCCGGGCCGACTGAATGGTTGCCGCACCCTGTGGGCGTCGGCCCGTGGGAGCAGGAGCACCCGGGCGAGCCGCGACCCGAGGGCGACCAGTGGGACCCCGAGCTCCTCGACGAGGGCGACCGGCGCAACGTTGTGGACGCCTACCGCTACTGGACCCGCGAGGCGATCGTCGCGGACATCGACCAGCGTAGGCATAGTCTGCACATCGCGATCGAGAACTTCGAGAACGATTCCAACATCGGCACGGTCGTACGCACCGCTAACGCTTTCGCGGTGGATACGGTTCACATCGTTGGTCGACGCCGCTGGAATCGGCGTGGCGCCATGGTCACTGATCGCTACCAGCATTTGCAGCACCATGCGACGGTGGGGGAGGTGCTGGACTTCGCGGCCGAGCGTGGCCTAGAGGTCGTGGCGGTGGACAATACGCCGGGGAGCGTGCCGCTGGAGACGGCGGAGCTGCCGGAGCGGTGCCTGCTGCTGTTCGGCCAGGAGGGCCCTGGTGTGACGGCGGAGGCTCAGGCTGGGGCGCGGATGACGGTGTCCATTGCACAGTTCGGATCCACGCGGTCAATCAACGCGGGCGTGGCCGCGGGGATCGCGATGCATGCGTGGGTGCGGCAGCACGCGGATCTGTCGCGGGCGTGGTGAGTGTGGTGCGGTGCGCTGTTGTGTTTGCTGCCTTAGGGCCGGGAATTTTGAGTCATCCCACTTCACGTTGAGCGAAATCGCCTGTCACCCCAACTATGTAGCAGAATCGTATGTCGAAATTTTGGGGAAAGTGTACATATCCCTCTGTTGTTGCAGGTAAATCTACCTCACTAGCCTGTTCGGCGGTGTTGGTGTCAGTCTTGGCTGCGCAGCTGTGACGTGGGCGTTGGCCTTCGTGTGGCGTCGGAGAATGACTCGCAATCGCGTTGAGGGGCGCTACGCGTTAACGTCGAAAAGAAGGGAAAGACTTCCCTCATACATTGGAAATCGCCGCGATGCGTTCCAGTTCCGCCTCAATCATCCGCATTGCCCAGGATGTTCCCTCGCTGGGATCCTGTTGGAAAATGCGGAAAGAGGCTCCGTCGATTAGGGAATGGAGGGTGTGAGCCTGAAGTTCGATGTCGGAATCGGCGCTATTTTCGGGAAGGCCACGAACACCACACACTGCACGGCGGCAGATGTAGAGGAGGCCATCGCTCGCCTCACGAAGGATCTCCCGCAACTCGGGGAATGTCCGAGCTTCAACAGCTAGCGAGAGATTGATATCGAACTCCGCACGGCGCGTGTCATCAAGCGGGAGTAGTTCGGCGATTACAGCAAGTGCGTATTCTCGGGCGGACCCTGGAGGGGTAATAGTGCGGATGCGATCTGTGACCTTGTCGATCATAAGCCTGGCTGAGTACATGATGAGCTCCGCGCGGGTGGGGAAGACGTAGCGCAGGGAGCCGGGAACCACTCCGGCCTCTTTAGCGACCGAGCGGATAGAGACGGCCGCCATGCCTTCTTTGAGGATCACGTTCCATAACGCGTTTGCGAGTTCCTGCCGTCGCTGTTCCCGATCGATCTTCCGTGACATACGACAATTTTATGCATCGATCCCATGACTGAGGGTTAGGTAGGCGGAACACCTAAAAGTAGCACACTTGTGCTACAGTGGTGTTCAGTCAATTAACACACTTGTGTTAATTGAATATCTGGGAGTCAACTATCTGGTTATTGCCCAGTTAACTCGCTTTTCTGCGCAGCTTCTGCGCAGTTTGCGGCGTTTCCCGCTTATCCTCGACCGACAATGGAGTGCCCATGATTATTGCCATCATCCTCGCCTGCGAAATCCTCTTTTGGGTAGCCATTCTCGCGGGACTTTCAACCCGATACTTGCTCAACATGCCAAGGCTGGGTGCCGGTTTGTTGGTTTGCGTGCCCATCATCGATCTCATCCTCCTTGCCGCCACTGCCGTCGACTTGCACAACGGTGCTACGGCTACAGTGGGCCACGGCCTTGCCGCTGGGTACCTCGGCTTTTCCTTGGGGTTCGGTCGCCGAACCATTCGATGGGCAGACGAACGGTTCGCCCATCGCTTTGCTGGTGGTCCGGCACCTACTCCAACCCCCAAATACGGCAAAGACCGAGTCCGCTATGAAGCGGCCCTGTGGGTCAACTTTCTTGTGGCGTGGTTCGTTTCGGTAGGCCTGCTGCAACTGCTCATCTGGTTTGTTGGTGATGCCGCGCGGACTGAAACACTCAGTGCTTTCGTGAGGCTCTACACCATCATCTTTGTCGTGGAGACCATATACGCACTGAGCTGGAAGGTGTGGCCACGGCAGCGCACGCAGGCGGAGTCGACTCATTCCAGCTAAGAGTTCAGTGTGAGTCGGGTTGTGCGTTGAGCTTTATGTCGGTGCAGCGCGGTGCGGTGTGGTTTTGTGTCGGTGTTCTGGACGGAACAATCTTGAGTGTCGCGCCTCGTACGCCCTACTTTGGGTCTCACACGGCCGAAACTCACACACTGGCAAAACCGCTGGTTATCCGGCACTATAGGAAACGTGCCACATATCACTCCGGAACAATGGGATCACCGCGCCGACCTCGCCGAGCAGGCCGTCGTGGAGCGTCACGCCACCCGCCTCTGGGGCCTGCCGAAGACCACCCTGGCCGTCATCGCCTGGCCCCCGACCTCCCGCGACAAGTTCTTCTTCCGCTGGCACTACTGGTGGCAGGCTCATTACATCGATAATTTGGTCGACGCCGCCACGCGCCGGCCCACCAAGAGCCATCTCGCGGCCATCCGCAGGCATGTCCGGGCCATGAAGATCCGGAACTTCGGCAAGCTGACCCGCAACAACTACTACGACGACAAAGCGTGGCTCGCCCTCGCCCTCCAGCGCGCCCAGAAGCTGGACAAGATCGGCCACTTCCGCGGCTACGACGCGCTGGTGCAGAATATCTTCGATGGCGTGGATAGCCTCACCGGCGTGCTCCCGTGGCGCACCAACGAGACCTTCTACAACGTCCCCACCAACGGTCCCGCCGCCATCCTGGCCGCCCGCGAGGGCAAAGTGGAGCTCGCTGAGCAGCTGGTGGACTGGACCTTCGAGCACCTCATTAACGAGCAGGGTCTGGTCATGGACGGCGTGCGCATGCGCATGCATGGCCCGGAGATCGTCAGCGCTATCCACCCGTACTGCCAGGGCGTCATGCTCGGTGCGTGCACGGAGCTGGCGTTGGCGCAGCGTCGCCAAGCTGGGGTCAAGCCCGGCGAGGTCTCGGAGGTGGGCATGAAGCACATCACCCGCGTTCATGGCCTCATCAAGGCGATCAATAACCACATGACCACCAGCGCTGGGTCGATCGACTGGCCCACGTCGGGTGGCGATGGCGGCCTGTTCAACGGCATTCTTGCCCGTTATCTTGCGCTTGTGGCTACCAGCCTTCCCCCGGCGGGCCGCCACAGCGACGAGAGCCGTCGTATCGCGCGCCAGCTCGTCTTCACGACCGCGGAGACAGTGTGGCGCTATCGCCTGGAAGTCGATGGACTCCCGGTCTTCTCCTCGAAGTGGGCCGATGATGCCGTGATGCCCCAATCCGGTGGACTCGTCGGGGCCACGATCGCGGGCGCGGTCTCCAGCTCCGACATCGCGGAGCGCGACCTGTCCGTGCAGCTGTCCGGTTGGATGCTCATGGAAGCGGCCGCCGCAACCGCTGCCGCCGATAAAAGCAAGAGCAGCACATAAGCCCGCCTAAATCGCCAGCCGCTTTACCGAGAGTTCCCAGAATTCTACTGACAACCCCCGAGCGTTAACCGGGGGTTGTTTTCACGTTCGCTTCTTACTGTGGCGACCATGCTGGACAACGAATACCCCCGCCCCGCCACGAGCGCTGCACCCACCACCGACGCTGCACCCGCCTGCATCCGCTGGACGCAATGGACGTGCGAGATGGACCTGTGGGTCGCCGACGGTCGCCGCCTCGCCGACGCGCGCACCATCGTGGACCAGGTTCTGCGGTCCATCGATCGGGCTTGTAATCGCTTCGACGCCACCAGCGAGCTCTCCCTCCTCACCGCCATGGCCTCCACGAGGCATGTCCGGACGGAAGTATCGGATGTCCTCGCCGACCTGCTCCAGCTCGCTGACCATGCGCGCGGGCTGACGGCGGGCTTGGTGGATGCGAACGTCGGCCGCGATGTGATGGCCTGGGGCTATGGCGGGGGAGAGACTCACCGGGACACGAGCGCACCCCAATACCGCAGCAGCGCGCGGCGCGGATTTGCCATCGACGGCAACCGGCTCGACCTTCCGCAGGGCGGGGTCATCGATCTCGGCGCCGTGGCCAAGCCCTATGCGGCCGACTGGGCCGCAACGGCTGCGGCTGAACAGTGCGGCTGCGGAGTGCTCGTCAACCTCGGCGGAGACATCGCCTGCGCGGGTGCATCGCCGCGCGGTGGGTGGCGCATCCTCGTTCAAGATGGGGCCGATGAGCCCGCCGACTCCCTCACGATTGTGTGCGGGCGGGGTGAACGTATGGGCGTCGCCACGAGTAGCACCCTGCATAGGCGATGGGCAGTGGACATCGACGGCGCGCGCACCACGATTAGCCACCTGTTTGATCCGCGGACGGGCGCGCCCGCCAGCGACTATTGGCGCAGCGTGACGGCGATCGCGCCGACCGCGACCGAGGCGAACGTGTGGACCACCGCGGTGGTCGTGCAGGGCGCGAAGGCCGAGGGGATCGGCACGCTCAGTGCGCTGCCCGTCCGGCTCGTGCGCAGCGACGGGCGGGTAACGCGTAGCTCCATGTGGCCGAGGGCTGCGGAGGAACGCACCGAATCAGACGCTTCAGGCACTTCAGACACAGTGGGCACTGCAGACACAGCAGAAAACGAACGAAAGGCGGCGTGACATGCCAGCACAATTTTCACCTCGACTGATTACTGCGGCGAGCGTGGCTGTTGTCATGGGCGTCGGATCTGGAGTCAGTGCCCTCGCGTGGCACGACACCGCGCACGCGAAGAATGACGGGACGGGCACGGCCGGGTCGGTGGGCACAGCGGACACAACGACCAACACCCACCTCAACGGCACCTTCCACACCAGAACCCGAGGGAGCTGATCGCCATGAATCCTGTTGATCTCATGTGGTTCGCCAACCGCGGCGCCGCCGTGGCGGCCTTCGCGGCCTTGACCATGTCGGTGGCGCTGGGGCTGTACTCCTCGGCCGGGCTGCGCGCCACTAGGCGCCTGGCATGGATGGGGCGTTTCCGTCCGCACCGGGGATTGCCGCTGCAGCTCCACGCGTCGATGTCACTGGCGGCGCTTGTGGCGCTGGCGATCCACATCGTCACGACCCTGCTCAACACTCACGTTCCCGTCAGCGTGCTCGACGTGGTGGTGCCTTTCCGCGTCGGGATCGCCTACGGGCTCGGGGCCATTGCCTTCGACCTGCTGCTGATCACCGCGGCGACGGGCTGGCTGCGCAGCAGGTTGCCGCAGCGGGCACGGCGGGTGGTTCACTCGGCGTCGTATATCTGCTGGCCCGTTGCGCTGATCCACGCGGTCGCTGCGGGAACGGACGCCGCCTCGCCCTGGTTTATCGCCGGGATCGTCGGCGCCAGCGCCTTGGTCTCGGGGCTGCTGGTGGTGCGGCTGTGGCCGGACGCGCTTCCGGGGGAATCGGGACGCCACACACAGCCAGCCCAGCACACAGCATCAACCACGCCGCTCATGCGGCAGCACATCGCAACACAACGCGGAAAGGACGCGGCAGCGTCATGAATCGTCGCCACAGCACCAACTCCAATCAACCCAACCATCCCACCCAACCCAATCACCCCAGCCTCACCGCGCCGGGCACCATCACCCTCGCGGACGTCGCCACCCTCCGCGGCCGCGGCGGCGGCAACTTCCCCGTCGCTGCCAAGGCCGAGGCAGTGATCAACGCCGCCGCCCGCACCGGCAAGACCCCCGTGCTCATCATCAACGGCACGGAGTCTGACCCCTTCTCCGTCAAGGACCGCTACCTCCTGCACAACAGCCCCCGAACTGTGTTGCGCGGCGCGGTGCTGATGGCCCGACTCATCGGCGCGAAGAAGCTCAAAATGGTCGTGCCCCCAGAGCTCGTGGCTCCGCTGCGCCCCCTCGCAGCCGAGGCCGGGATCCACGTCAGCGCCGCCGCGCCCGGCTTCGTGGCGGGGCAGGATTCGGCCGTCGCTGCTCACCTCGAGGGTCGCGCCGCCCGGCCGCGTCGACCCCACATCCACTCCACCGACAGCGGATACCGCCGCCGCCCCACCTACGTGGGCAACGTCGAAACATTCCACTGCATCGCCCTCATCGAGCAGGGCCGCGACCCGCATGAATACGTGCTGATCAGCGTGTCCTCCGGTGTTTTGGTCGACGCCGCCCCCACGAACACCCAGGTCATCGCCATGCCATCGGGCATGAGCGTTCGCGAGATCCTCCGGGCGCTTCCCGAAGGATTCCTCGCCGAGCATTGCTCCCCCGACCATCACGTTCTTGTCGGCGGCATGCACGGCACGTGGGTGCCCGCGCTGACCGATCGGCCCGCCGGCTCGCACAGTCTGTTCGTTCCCGCGGACTATTACCCCATCAACGTGGCCACCTCCCAGATCCTGCATAGCGCGGCCGATTCCTCGGCGGGGCAGTGCGGGCCCTGCGCGCTCGGGCTGCCGCGCCTGGCCGAGGCGTGGGACCGGCTCGGCGATCCCCGCTACGGCGCCGAGGCCCGCGAGACGGTTGACCTCATGACGGGACGGCGGGCGCCCTATCCCGGATCGGTGGGGCCGCTGGCCGGGCGGGGAGCGTGTTCGCACCCGGATGGTGTGTCCGAGCTGACCCGCAGCGCCCTGGCGCTGGTGGCTGGGGCGGAGTCGGGAATGTCCCAGGCCGCGTACGTCCCCGATTACTGGCAGGAGGCCGACTATGCCTAAAACTCCTCAACCACAAAATCCTCAACCGCGCCCGACCACCAACCGCGAATCCAACACCACACCACGCGCGCAGCAGTACCGCCTGCAGATCGACATGACCCATTGCCGCGCCCGAGGCGCGTGCATCGACTTCCTGCCGAGCACACTGACGGACGATTACGACGGCTACCCCGTGGCCCGGTCCGCTCGAGGAAATCTGCGGCGCGGAGTGCCCGTAGCGGCGTCGGATATAGGAAGAGCCCGGGCGGCGGAACGCAGCTGCCCCAGGCGTGCGGTGATTATCACAGACATCACCCCACCATTACAGGGGTAAACACGGGCGTGGCGGCCCGAGGTGAACGGGGAAACGCGCCTCCGCAGCGGCCACGGCGGGGGAAGAGAAGGCATAATTGAAGAGACGGAACTAGTCGGACTACAGCTAGGAGCAACCCCCATGCCAATCGCAACCCCCGCTGTCTATAAGGACATGCTGGATAACGCCAAGGAAAACGGCTTCGCCTACCCCGCCATCAACTGCACGTCCTCCGAGACCATCAACGCAGCGCTGAAGGGCTTCGCAGACGCTGAGTCCGATGGCATCATCCAGTTCTCCACCGGCGGCGCGGAGTTCGGCTCCGGCCTCAACGTGAAGAACATGGTCGCCGGTGCCGAGGCGCTCGCCGCCTTCGCCCACGAGGCCGCCAAGCACTACGGCATCAACGTGGCGCTGCACACCGACCACTGCCAGAAGGAAAAGCTGGACGGGTTCGTGCGCCCCCTCATGGAGATCTCCCGCAAGCGCGTGGAGGCAGGCGAGAACCCGCTGTTCCAGTCCCACATGTGGGACGGCTCGGCCATCCCGATCGACGAGAACCTCGAGATCGCCCAGGGCCTGCTCGCCGACGCGCAGAAGGCCAACATCATCCTTGAGGTCGAAATCGGCGTGGTCGGCGGCGAGGAAGACGGCGTGGAAGCCAAGGCCGGCGACAACCTCTACACCACCGAAGAGGACTTCGAGAAGACCGTCGATGCCCTCGGCACCGGCGAGAAGGGCCGCTACCTGCTGGCCGCCACCTTCGGCAACGTCCACGGCGTGTACAAGCCCGGCAACGTGAAGCTGCGCCCTGAGGTTCTGGACATGGGCCAGAAGGTCGCCGAGAAGAAACTCGGCCTGTCCGAAGGCTCCAAGCCGTTCGACTTCGTCTTCCACGGCGGCTCCGGCTCCGAGAAGGAGAAGATCGAGGAGGCCCTGCGCTACGGCGTGATCAAGATGAACGTGGATACGGACACTCAGTACGCGTTCACCAACCCGGTCGCCCGCCACATGTTCGCCAACTACGACGGCGTGTTCAAGATCGACGGCGAGGTCGGCAACAAGAAGGTCTACGACCCCCGCAGCTACCTCAAGAAGGCTGAGGAGGGCATGTCCGTCCGCGTGGTGGAGGCCTGCCGCGACCTGCACTCCTTCGGCACCTCGGTGGCGAAGTAGCGGTTTCTCGCGAACACGCCGCCTCGCTGGGGCATTGGGCGGTATCGTGGGTTGGTATCCAGGTTGGATGATCCGGGTCCGATCCGACATCCGGATCGGACACTCGCACATACGCCGGGGCGGAACAGCTCCGGGGAAAGCAGGATGCCATGTCTGACAACGGCCAGCAGCCCACCGATAAGTCCGCAGAGCAGCCCAAAGAGCAGCCTAAGGAGCAGCTCCGCCACAACCGCGACCTCTTCGGCGCCGAGCAGCCCGAGGTGCGCCTGCCCGAGGAGCTCGCGACCTCCATCACCGCTGACGACGCCGGGGCGTCCCTCGAGGCCCTGCAGTCCCTCGTCGCCGCGAACCTCAAGGATTCCGGCGCATGGGCCGCACTGGCGACCCGCCTGCTGGAGGCCGACCAGCCCGTTGAGGCCTACGCCTGCGCCCGCACCGGCTACCACCGCGGCCTAGACGCCCTGCGCGCCAATGGTTGGCGTGGCACCGGCCCCGTGCCGTGGGATCACACTCCCAACCAGGGCGTTCTCCGCGCCATCGGCGCCCTCGCGGTGACTGCCCACGCGCTGCAGGAGGAAGACGAGTTCATCCGCTGCCTCAACCTCCTCCACGACTGCGATCCTTTCGCCACCGACGCCCTGGGCCTCGGCCACCTGGCTTCCTAGCGCAGCGCTCGGGCGCAGCATGAGCAAACACCTTCATGTGGGCCTCAGCGCCGTCCTCATCGCGGGCGGGTTGCTGTGGCTTTCCACGATCATCTGGCCGATCCACCCCACCGCTACGTGGCGGTGGGTTCCGGAATTGCAGGCCAGCGCTTTCCTCGGCGCGGTTGTGCTCTTCGTGGGCGTCGGTGTGCTCACGTCCGTGCGTCGGGGATTCGTGTTTGGGCTGGTGGTGCTGCTCGCTCTGTTGGTGGTGCCTAGGATTCCGGCTGCTTTCTTTTCTCCCGACGCCACTACGCATACCCGGGTTTTCGCCCTCAATACGTATTTCGCCGGGGCGGATGACGGGCAGGTGGCACAGGTCATCAACGAGCTGCGGCCGGATATCGTGTTCCTCAGTGAGACGAACCCGGAGGAAGTCGCCACCGTCGCCCGAGGGACGGGGATGATCGCGCTGACCAAGGCTGACCCTGGCCCTGAGGGCGCGGATGGTGTGGCCGCTTTAGTGACGCCGCAGTTCGGCAAGGAATCCGGGGCGTTCGGGGAGATGGTCACGGGGGTGACACGGTTCCAGATGCCTCGGGTGTACGCTCCGCTGCGTGATAATTCCCAGTTCGTGGGTATCCACAATGTTGCGCCGGTCGGCTCTGATCGCTCGGCGTGGGTTGATGGGCTGTCGAGGCTGACGGAATGGTCGAATGACAAGAAGAAGTTGGTTGTGGCAGGAGATTTCAACGCCACCCGGGGGCATCCAGGTTTTCGCGAGTTCGCGCTGACTTCGTGCACCGGGCATTTTTCTCAAACGCCCACGTGGCCGTCGAGTACGCCCGTGATTCGGCTGGATCACATCCTCACCACGGGCCAGTGCTTGGACGGCGGCACGGTCAAGGTGTCTGGCACGGATCACCGTGGCGTGTGGGCGGATGTGACTACGTAAGATTGGGGAACATGGATTCCGATAAACCCTTGAGTGCCCGGGAGAAGTGGGGCGAGCCGGCAGCTCGCCTGCGTCCCGGCGTGCGCGCAGCCGCCCGCAATGTGCGGCGCGTCGCGCCCGTGAAGGGGCTCATGCGCGTGCGCGAGGGGTGGATCTTCGCCCTGCAGTGCGCGATCGGCGCGGGCCTGGCGCTGTGGGTGGCGGAAAACGTGTTCCAGCACCACCAGCCGTTCTTCGCCCCGATCGCCGCGGTGCTCAGCTTGGGCGTGAGCTCGGGCAAGAAGCTGCGCCGCGGTTTCGAGTTGGTCCTCGGCGCTTCGGTGGGCGTGGGTATCGGCGACCTGGTGATCTCCAACATCGGCTCGGGGTACTGGCAGGTCTCCGTGGTGGTGTTCGTGGCGATCGTGGTGGCGACCTTCGTGGATAAGTCGCCCACGGTGGCTTTCCAGGCGTCCAGCACGGCGGTGCTGATCGCCACGCTGTTGCCGCCTGGGTCCTCGGCGTCCTTTGACCGCGTCATCGATGCGCTGGTGGGTGGTGTGATCGGCATTGTGGTGATGGCCGTGGTGCCAAGTTCCCCGCTGAAACCGGCGCGCCGTGAGGTCTCCACGCTCATTTCCAAGGCTGCGCTGGTTCTAGACGATGTGGCTACGGGCATGGATAGGGGTAGCCGAGAGAAAATTGCGACCGCGCTGCGCACGGCGCGAGGCACGCAGACGACCGTCAACGCTTTGCTGCAAAACGTCGACGGCGGCTCGGAGGCCGTGGTGGTCTCCCCGGTCTATTGGACCGCGCGGAGGTACACGAAGTCCATGACACGCATTCTCGTGCCGGTGGACAACGTGATGCGCAACGTACGCGTGCTCGCCCGCCGCGCCGAAACCATGATCGCCGATGGGGTCACCCCGCCGGAGGAGATGATCGAGCTGGTGCGCGGGATCTCCGACGAGCTGGGGCACCTGGGCGCGCTCTTCGCCGAAGGCGGCACCCGCGGCACCCGCGAGGAAGCCGTGGAGATCCCGGAGATCATCCGCAACCTGCAGCGCCTGGCCGCCGGTGCCACCTTGGATATCGCGGACAACACCGGGCTTAGCGGGACGGTGGTGTTGGCGCAATGCCGCAGCATCATCGTGGATGCCCTCCAGGTGTGTGGCTTCTCCCGGGAATCGGCCCTGGCTACCCTCGTGCCCACGGTGGATAAGCCGTGGCTGCCGCCCGAGGTACGCGAATAACCTGTGCAGCGGGTGTGCGCGCAGGCAATCGTTGCAGCGGTAGCGCCGCAGGGAACATGACAGGGGAATGACAAATGTCATGGGAAAGTCATGGCAAAGCACACTGTGGCCAGCGCGCACGGTTCGCGACAGTGGAGGTATGACGAATTCCAGCACCGATTCCTCCGCAGCGCCCAACTCTCCCGGCTCACCCCATTCACCGGCCGCACCCGCCGTGACCGTCCGGAATATGAGCCGCGCCTACACCACTGGAAGGCAGTGGTTCCCGGGAGCAGCACAGCGCTTCCTCGCCGTAGACGATGTGAGCTTCACCGTCCAGCACCAGGAAATCTTCGGCCTCCTCGGAACCAATGGCGCCGGCAAAACCACCACCCTGGAAGTCCTCGAGGGACTGAACGCGCCCACCGAAGGCACCGTCGAAGTGTTTGGCCGAGATCCGCTGAAGGATCGCGAGCTGGTGCGCCCCGCAATGGGCATCATGTTGCAGTCCGGTGGCCTGCCACGTGAGCTCACGGTCCGAGAGACCATGACCGTGTGGCGCGGAACTTGCACCCACCCCAGGCCAACGGAGGATGTTCTCCACGATGTTGACCTGGTGCATCGCGCGGATGTTCGCGTCGGGTCACAATCCGGTGGTGAGCAGCGCCGCCTGGACCTTGCGTGCGCATTGGTGGGAGATCCCGAGCTGTTGTTCCTCGACGAGCCGACCACGGGCCTGGACCCGGAATCCCGCCACCGAACGTGGGAGTTGTTGCGCAGGCTCAACCAGGGCGGGCTGACCATGATGATTACCACCCACTACATGGAAGAGGCCGAGGCCCTGTGCGACCGCGTCGCCATCATGGACGGCGGCAAGATCCACATCAGCGACACCGTCGCCGAGCTGAAAAGCACCGTGCCCGCCCAGATCACCTTCGCATGCGCGCCTGATGCCCTTGACCAGCTTGTTCAAGGAGTACGCGCCAGTGGGATCGTCCACAGCGGGCAGCAGGTCACCGTCTCCACAAAGGCGCTGCAAGAGGACGCGCTTACCGTCCTGAGCAACGCGCAACGGCTCGGCATCGCCTTGCCGAACTTTGCCGCCCGCCCAGCCAGCTTGGACCAGGTGTTCATGCAGATCGCTGGGGAAGGCGTCTCTGCGCCGCTAGCGAAAAGCGCCTAGGTCACGTCCTGACCCCCTGCAGTCACGTCAGCTGCATTCGCATCAGCTGCAACCCGTCCACTGCATTTGTGCCGACCATCCAGCTCACACCAGAAAGGACCTTCCCCATGAACGCCACGCCCCCTACTGCCACGTCAGCTCCCACCCGAGAACCACATTCTCGCTCCCCGAGGAAGAACCGCATGCTGCCGCTTGCCCTCGGCGAGTGGAAGCAGTTTCGCCGCAACAAGGTCATCGTCTTCATGGTGATCCTCGTTCTCATCTTCATCCCGTTGAGCACCATGGGGTCAGTCGGCGGTAGCGATTCGCCAGAAAAGGCGCGCGTCGCCGCCGCCTTTTCCCTTCAGCTGCTACTGCTCATGGCCGTGACCTATGTGCTGTTCTATTCCGTGCTGTCCATGGCCACCACCCGCCGCGATGAGGGGGTGCTCAAAAGGTTGCGCACCGGCGAGGCCCGTGACCGCGACATCCTCATCGCCATCTGCATGCCGTCCGCTGTGTTTGTCCTCATTGCTGCGATCGTCACGCCCATCATCGTCATGGTGATGGGGTCCGCCCCACCGGTGAACGTTGGCTTCTACATCCTGGCCGTCCTGTGCGGAATCGTCCTGGGGGCCACGACAGGGTTCATCACCTCGACATACACCAAAAATGCTGAGGCAGCGCAGGTCACGTCCTTCCCCGTTGTCATTCTCGCGATGCTGTCGCTCACCATGGTTCGTCCCTTCCTTCCCGACGCCTTGCAGGTTATCGGGGAGAAGAACCCCTTCGGCCTCATGCTCGACCTCGTCAACATCGGTTGGGCAGGGGTGGTCGCTCCGGAACCTGGTGAGAATCCCATGTCCAAGAGCTTCGCCGACACCCTCCGCGAAGGCGGTTTAGTGGCGATTCAGTTGGTGGTGTGGTGCGTGGCGCTTGTCTATGTGACACAGCGCGTGATGCGCTGGGATCCGCGCTAGTTCTCGGATGAACGTCTGGTTGTTGTGCAATGGCTGTCCACCTTCATCGCTAGGATCTGATCTACGATGAAACTTTCTCGCAGAAACCCCGCCACGCTTGCCGCGCTCACTCGCCTCAGTCTCCTTGGTACGGCGTTGTTTGTCGCGGTGTTTGGCGCTGTGGCCTACATTTCGTACGTGGTCGAGTACGTCGCAACCTGGCCCGCCGTGGTCGCCGCCCTCTTGTCCGCTCCCGCGTGCATTCTTGGGCTGCTGTCCATGATGTGGGCGCCGGCGTTGCGCATGGAATCGACCCCGGCCGAGCTGCGCCGCTTTGCGATAGTCCTGCGCCTGGAAACTGCGGTGACCGTTCTTGGCACGGCGGGCGGGCTGGGGCTCGTCGTGTGGGCAGACCTGCCGTGGCGTTGGGTCGGGTTGTTGCTGTGTTTGTGGAGCTCACTGTTCGCGGGGTTCGCCGTGATCCCGTGGGTTTCGCACTCGAAGCTGCTCACCCTAGCCATCGTTGTGGCTCTGATCTACCCGGCTCAATGGCTGGGGCTCCTTGTGCTGATCTGGCCCGTGGTTGGCGCAATCAGTACGTGGTTTTCACAGTGGTCCTTTGACGCATTGAAGAGTCAGCAGCGCTCTCACGAAGTCGAATCCGCACTGCAGCTCTCGCAAGAGCGGCTGCGTATCGCCCAGGAACTTCACGACTCCCTGGGCCAGCAGCTCGCCGCCATGTCGCTGAAAACCCAGCTTGCCATGGCCTTTGCCGATGCCGACGATCCCCGCCTGCACGATGAACTCCGCGACCTGCAATCCTTGATCAGGGACTCGTCCGAGCAGATGCGCGACGTTGTTCGCGGCTACCGCACGGTCAGTTCCACCGTGGAACTCGAGGGTGCCCGGTCGTTGCTGGAAAGTAGTGGCGTCGAGGTAAAAATAGCCGGCGAACTGCCGGACCTTGGCGCGGAGAAGGACACCATGATTGGTTGGTTTATCCGAGAGGCGGCCACGAATGTGGTGCGCCATGCGCGGGCTTCGTGGGTTCGTTGTGATCTGACGCCACAAGCCATCACCATCACGAACGACGGTGCGGGTGATGACATGCGACCGCTGTCCGGATTGGAGGCGATCCGGCGCCGGTGTGCTCTGATGGGGGCAAGGCTTAGCGTCGCTCGTGGTGACCGCGGCGAGTTCGCGGTGAGTGTTCGGTGGGATGGCGCGGATGAGGGAGACGGAGTGGACGCAGTTGGTGCAGGCAACGCACAGACGAGCGGGGAGGAATGCTGATGCAGAACGGTGAAGCGCCCGTGCGCGTGGCGATTGCGGATGATGAAACGCTCATTGCTACGTCGCTGGCAACGCTGCTGTCGCTCGAGGCCGATATCGAGGTGGTCGCCACCTTCGGCTCGGGGGAAGAACTGGTGAATTGGGCGCGCGTGCACCCGGTGGACGTGTGCGTGGTGGATCTGCACATGCCGGGCATTGACGGGGTGGCCACGACCGAGCGGCTGTGCGCGGCAGGAGATGCAGCGGAAAGACCAGCGGACATCGGCGTGCTAATTGTGACCAGCCACGCACAACCGCAGGGGATGCAGCGGGCGTTGGCGGCTGGGGCGCGCGGCTTCGTGCCGAAGACGGCCTCGGCCAAGGAGTTCGCCACCGCGATCCGCACGGTATTTCAGGGTCGGCGCTACATCGATTCGCAGGTCGCGGCCGCCGCGTTCGAGGCCACCCGTAGCCCCCTCACACCTCGTGAGAAAGAACTGCTGGAGCTGGTGCCGGATGGGCAGAGCGTGGAACAGCTCGCGGAGGTGGTGTGCCTGGCGCCCGGGACGGTGCGGAACTACCTGAGCTCGGCCATGAGCAAGACGGGCGGGGCGAACCGGTTTGAGGCCTACAAGATCGCGGCGGAGAAGGGGTGGATCTAGCCCCAGCCCAAACCAGCCGCGCGAAACCAGCCCCAGCCCAAACCAGCCGCGCGAAACCAGCCCCAGCCCAAACCAGCCCCGGCGCTAGAAGCGCACGAACTGCCCGTCGCGCAGGTGCCGGTAGAACGTCACCGATTGCAGCGGCCGCGGGTGCTCCGTGCCGTCGCGGACCACGCGCATGTCCTCGCCGCCGGCCTGCAGCGCCCGGCCTTGCAGCACCGACGGCTCCGCCGCCACCGGTCGCTTGATCCGACCGAACAGGCCGCGCCGGGGCAGTGGCGGGCGCTGCACCGCCGCCAAGCCGGGCGCATCCGGCGTGGGCACCATGCGCACCCCGTTGGTGAACACGGCTTTGCGGCCGTGGTTGTCGCGGCCGGTGGCGTCGTGGGCGTAGAGCGTCTCCGAGTCCACGATCACCTCGCCGACCAGGGGCTGCACCTCGCCCTCCCGCATGGGGCCAGTAATCTCCGCGAGGCCCAGAGTCACCAATCCGTGGTCGTCCCGAATCAGCGGCACCGAGACAGCGGGGGCTGTCAGCGCGGAATGGAGGAGGGTTCGGGGATGCGTTGCGGCGTCGATACCCCAGACCGTGGCGACCAAAGAATCCGGCGACAGAGGCACATACGCCACCTCCACCCACAGCGCATCGATGCGCATGAGCTTGGAGACCACCGCGGCCAGCGCAGCGTCCGTGCCATGAACGATCACGCGCACACGCTCCGTGACCTGGTGCGGATCGGGCTTCGGCGTGCCCTGGTAGGACACGTCCGGGCGCTGCGTTAGCTCCTCCAGCGACTCAGTCTCCCCGCCAGTGTATTGGCTGGGCAGTGGATCGAAGATTTTCAGGTCGCGGCGACCGGGAACCTCTGGCATAGTTACGGACTCGACGCGCTCGCCGGGCAGGATCGGTGTGTCCAATTGCCGATCGTCGGGAACCCCACAGCGCAAGAGAAACAGCATGGTTATCGCCTAAAACTTTCGTGAAACACTTGTGTTCATAGTAAAATAATGCAACGTCTGTGCCCAGCCTGTGCCCACCATACGCTCCGGCAAAACGCGCGAACACTTCCGCGCCAACCGCCGCAGCTTGAGGTGGGCTCAAGTATGCACACGCATGTACGAGCATGCACACGCATGAGTGCGGCGAAAAACGCAGCACAATTATTCAATCAGTGAGGACGTGTTTACCACATGGCAGCGATCATTGTTGTCGGCGCTCAATGGGGCGATGAAGGTAAGGGCAAGGCCACCGATATCCTCGGCGGCAAAGTGGACTATGTGGTCAAGCCAAACGGCGGCAACAACGCGGGGCACACCGTGGTCGTCGGCGGCGAAAAGTACGAGCTGAAGCTCCTGCCCGCCGGTGTGCTCTCCGAAAACGCCACCCCCGTCATCGGCAACGGCTGCGTGGTGAACCTCGAGGCCCTGTTTGAGGAAATCGACGGCCTCGAAGCCCGCGGCGCCAACGCCTCCCGCCTGCGCGTCTCCGCCAACGCCCAGCTGGTCGCGCCGTACCACGTGGCGATGGACCGCGTGGCCGAGCGCTTCCTGGGCAAGCGCGCCATCGGCACCACCGGCCGCGGCATCGGCCCGACCTACGCCGACAAGGTCTCCCGCGTGGGCATCCGCGCCCAGGACCTGCTCGACGAGTCCATCCTGCGCCAGAAGATCGAAGGCGCACTGGACCAGAAGAACCAGATCCTCGTGAAGATCTACAACCGCAAGGCCGTGGACGCCGACGAGGTCGTGGACTACTTCCTCTCCCACGCCGACCGCCTCAAGCCCATGCTCATCGATGCGGAATACGAACTCAACAAGGCACTCGATGAAGGCAAGCACGTGCTCATGGAGGGCGGCCAGGCCACCATGCTGGACGTGGACCACGGCACCTACCCCTTCGTCACGTCCTCCAACCCCACCACCGGCGGCGCGTGCGTGGGGTCCGGCATCGGCCCCACGAAGATCACCAGCTCCCTGGGCATCATCAAGGCCTACACCACCCGCGTGGGCGCCGGCCCGTTCCCCACGGAACTGTTCGACAAGTGGGGCGAGTTCCTGCAGACCACCGGCGGCGAGGTGGGCGTGAACACCGGCCGCAAGCGCCGCACCGGCTGGTACGACTCGGTGATCGCCCGCTACGCCTCCCGCGTCAACGGCTTCACGGACCTGTTCCTCACCAAGCTGGACGTGCTCACCGGCATCGGCGAGATCCCGATCTGCGTGGCCTACGACGTGGACGGCGTGCGCCACGATGAGATGCCCATGACGCAGACCGAGTTCCATCACGCCACGCCGATCTACGAGACCATGCCTGCCTGGGACGAGGACATCACCGGTTGCACCACCTTCGATGAACTTCCGGAGAAGGCGCAGGCTTATGTGAAGCGCTTGGAGGAGCTGTCCGGCTGCCGGATCTCCTACATCGGTGTGGGCCCGGGCCGCGATCAGACCATCGTTGTGCACGACGTGATGGAGAACTAGCTCGTGGTTGATGTGGCCTCGCTCCCCGAGGTCATCGACGGCCCCGGCGACCTGCAGCTGCGCCGGCTGGATCCCGCGTTGGCGGCTGAGGTGGAGGGGTACGTGGTGGCGTCGACCACAGAGGCCGAGCGGGAGGAGCTCTTCCGCTATTACACGCGCTCCGTCTTCCCGCTGGACGAGTTTGTCGAGGCTCCTGGGCGCATCACGTATGGGTTGTTCGCGGGTGAGCGGTTCGTGGGGCAGACTTCTATATACGACGCCAACGTGGGCGCAGATCACGTGACGCTGGGGTTCACCTACGTTCTGCCTGGGGAACGGGGGAGGGGGTATAACCCTGCGCTGAAGATGATGCTGTTCGGTGAGCTGGCGCGGCGCGGAGTGCGCGGGGTGTGGTTCCGGATGGATGCGGAGAACGAGGCCTCGCGGCGTGGAGTGGAGCGCGCCGGGGCGGTGTTCTCGCACGTGGATGAGGCGCCGCGGGAGTATCCGGACGGGCGCGTGGGTGAATCGCTGTACTTCTTCCGGACGTTGGTGCCGGTGGACTGGGTGTTTGCGGCGTCTAATGGTTTCGCGGTGCGCGTGCAGGATGCCGGGGAGCTGCGGGAGCTGCTGCGGTTGGCGCTGGGCGCTGGTGGTGCCGGTGGTGTGGACTGGGTGCAGATCCAGCACGCGCAGGAAGACGGCATGTTTGTCGCCTTCGATGCCCACAGCACTGCTGATGCCTGGATGGTCAGCGCCGACGAACGCCACCAACCCGCACTTGCCGACGTGCTCGGCGTGCCGCTCACTGCCGATGCTGCCCACCGCGCCCTCGACCGCCTGCTGTAGGTGCCGTTCAGCAAGGGGCGACAGATGTGACAATGTTGTGTTCTGTGGAAAATGCCTGTGCAAAACCCCAGGTCGCATTTTCTGAGACTGCGTAAAACACAACATTGTCACACGTGAAGCGCTCGCATCCCGTGCTTCACATGTGATCACCTAGGCTTTCCGAAGGCGAAAATTCACAAACCACGGCATTCGTACACAGCAGTTCTGTTGTGCGCGCCTACATGCCACGCAAGAACGACGTCAACATCTCCCCAGCACGCGCAAGGTTGCGCTGGAACTCTTCCGGCTTCTCCGCCGTGGCGGCGTCCCAGGTCAGGCAGTATTCAATCTTCTCCGCACCCGGCGTGTAGTTCACTCCGAAGCCGTTCGGCACCGTCGGCGCGAACACGTAGCGCACGATCTGCCGATCCGAGCCGATGGACGTGGTGGAGAGGAAGTCCGTCCGCGCCGCGATCACGCCCGGATCAGCCATGAGGTCGAGGGAGCCAAGCCCCTCCTTCTCCGCGGTAAACGCCAGCGCCTATAGGTGGCGGTCGATGCCGTTGCCGGTTTTGCAGCCGATCACCCAATTGCGGTGCGCATCGAGTGCGGCGCGCAGCAGCTCCGCCAGGGATTCACCAGCAGTCTCGTCACCGCAGCTGCCACTTCTGTCGGCCCCGTCATCACTGCCATTGCCACGCCCACCCCGCACCAGCGTCTGCGCGAACGCCACCGCCTCGGGCGTCACGGCGCGCAGACACTCGGTCCGTCCGGCCTTGTATTCGCGCATGTCCACGGCCTCGTACACAGCCCGGATCCGCCCGTACGTCAGCTCCTGAGCGATGGACAGGATCAGCTGGCTCATGGCGTCCGCGCTGAACTTCATTGGCAGCTCGGCGTTCGGCACGCGCGGAACTTGCACGAGGTCGACGCGCAGGTCGCGCTGTGGAATCTCGCGTACGTCCGGCTCAGCGCCTGCACCCTGATCCTCCCACGTCATCTCCTCCACCGGCAGCGGCCCGGCCCAAGACTCCCCGGCCGTCTCACCAGTCACCCCAGCCTCCAACTTGCCATCGCGGATCTGCTGCGCCCGCACCATCGCGGTCACCAGCGTCGCCCCATCCACAGTCGAGTGCTCCACGTGCATCGCCGCGAAATCGTCGATCTGCCCGCCGGTCGCGATATTGATCTGGTACGTGATCGGCCGGTACACCCACGCGTGCCCCGCATCGAACGCCACACGCCGCAGCGCCTCCGCCTCGGTCACGTCGAGCTCCAGCAGGTTCACCGCGAACAGTTGGTTCTGCAGCGTGTGGTACGCGTCGCTGTCACGGAGCCTTTCTATATCCGACGCCAAACCGCCCGAACCAACATAAGACCTCTCAGTGGTATGGCCAGGTTCCCCAGCAGCCTGGGACAACACGGACTCTAACGCGCCGCGCAGCGCATCATCGCTGGCGAGCCGCCCGGCAGCATCGGTGAGCTGCACATCGAACATGTGGCCGTTGGCGAGCACGCCGATGCTGCGGGAGGTTTCATCGAGCTCGCAGAAGGTCACCGTGTCGCAGTCCGGCGCGGGGTGGCGCAGGGCGCCGTTGAAGCAGCGCCACTGGGCGGCGTCGATGGGTTGGTCGCGGGCGTCGCGTTCCTCGGGCATGCGGCCGTCGGCCTGCAGCAGGTGTAGGCGCGCCAGGATGCCGATGAGCTCCACCGCGCGGTCCAGGCCGGTGGAGTTGGTGGCGAGGTTGATCTGGAAGCCCACGTTCGTGGCCAGGGGCAACGGTGCGCGCACGGTGAGGTAGTCCTGCAGCCAGCGGTTTGCCAGCCAGCTGGAATCGGCGGAGTCTTTCTCTGCCGCGAAGCGGAGCAGCGCTTCCTGCAGCTCCGGGCCGGGGGAGGCGGCGAAGTCCCGAATGGTGCGATCGGTGGTTGCGAGCGTTGGGGCGTCGACAACAGCGGAGACCACGGTGTGGAGCGACCGGAGGGTGGCGCTGAGCTCGGGAACAGGCAGGGACTTCAGTGCGGCGCGGTTATCGACCATGCCGTTACATTTTAGTGACCGGGGGCTCCGCAGACCAGGGGAAAACGATCCACTCATCGGTGTGTTTCCACACATAATCAGGGGAAATGACGGAGCGGGACTTGCCGTAGATGACGGCGGAGCGAACCTCGGCGCCGTGCTTTTCCAGCAGCTTGAGCACGAGGTCGAGGGTGCGGCCGGAGTCGGCGACGTCGTCCACGACGAGGAGCTTCTTCCCGGAGATGGCGGAGGTGTCTAGGAGGGGCTCCAGCAGCACGGGGTCGGGGAGGGTTTCGTGGACGTCGGTGTAGAACTCCACGTTGATGGCGTCCGAGAGCTTCACGCCCATGGAGTAGGACAGCGCGCCGGCGGGGACGAGGCCACCGCGGGCGACGGCGATGATGATCTCCGGCTCGAAGCCGGAATCGACGATCTGCTGCGCGAGCTCGCGGTTGGCGCGGCCGAAGCCCTCCCAGGTGAGGACTTCCTTGTCTTGGAGGTCTGAGGAATCTGCGTGATAGGCCATGGTGAAACTCTAGCGCGTGGGGTGGTTGGCCGGGGTGGGTGTGGTGTTGTGTGGTGGTGGGTGAGCGTGGGTGAGCGTGGTGCCGTGCGGTGGGTGGCGCCCCACGGCCCAAACGCGCCCCGGTTGGCGCCCTGACTCACGCCCCGTAAGGCCTAACGCACCCCGGATGGTGCCCCTTAGTCCTGTGTAGCAGATGTGCAGCGAATGTATGGACGAACATGCACATTTCCGGGCTTCGAACGTACCCCTTCGGTAGATATTTTCGCTGCACTTGTGCTACCTGGGGGGCTTGGAGGGCGCGTCGGGTCTTGGGTGCTGCTTTTCCTCTTCATTTTCTTCATTTTCCGTGATTCCGGCGACCTTCTGTGACCCCCACTCTCAGCGGGTTGAGCGCCTGCAGCTCGCCTCTCGCCGGGATTCAGCCAATTCGGCTCCGCTCCACCGGCCTATCGGTAGAGTTACCGGTGATTCGCATCACAATGAGGTGGCGCATGTCTGCAGAAAGCCAGCCAGACCTCTGAGCCGCCCGCCATACCCAACAACGCAAACTCCGTGCTACGCCCCCGTAATCAGAACCCCAACAACACAAACCCGTAGCACCCCAACAACACGAAAGGCTCACTCACACTCATGCCGATTTCCAGCCCGCGCGAAGCCGTCGATATCCGCGAAGAGTCCGTGTACGATGCCGTCTTCGCTGACCTGCGCCCGGAGGAGGAATCCAAGCCCGCCATCATCGACCCACTGACGGGCACCACCACCAGCTACGGCGAGCTGCGCGCAGCCATCGATGCCTTCGCCGGTGCCCTCGCCGCCCGCGGAGTGCAGTCGAAGGATGTCGTGGCGCTGCACTGCCCGAACTCCCTGCCGTTCGTGGTGGCGTTTCATGGCATCATGCGCGCCGGGGCAACCGTCACCACGGTGGGGTCCCTCGCTCCGGCTGCTGATATCGCCAAGCAGTTGAAGGATTCCGGCGCCACGCTGGTGCTCACGGCCACTCCGCTCGCCGAAGCTGCACGCGGGGGAGCTGCCCAAGCCGGCCTCCCCGACAACTCAGTGATCGACCTCTTCGCCCCGGAAGGCGGTCGGCAGTCCATGCTTGCGGAAGGCGCGCAGGCCCCGCACCCACACATCGACCCCCGCACCCATGTGGCCGTACTGCCGTATTCCTCCGGCACCACCGGCATCCCCAAGGGCGTGATGCTCAGCCATTACAACCTCGCGGCGAATATCCGCCAGGTCGCCCCGGCGCTGCAGGATATCGGCCTGCACGCGGATTCCACCGTCATGGGCGTGCTGCCGTTTTTCCACATCTACGGCATGAACGTGCTGCTCAACAGCACCTTGCGCATCCGCGGCGCCATCGTCACGATGCCGAAGTTCGACCTCGAACAGTTCCTCCAGCTCCACCAGCAATACGGCATTGATTTCAGCTTCATCGCCCCGCCCATTGCCGTCGCGCTGGCTAAGCATCCGATGGTGGGTCAGTACGACCTCTCGGCGTTGAAGTACATTCAGTCCGGTGCCGCGCCGCTGGACAAGAGCCTCGCGGAGGCCGTGCAAAAGCGCCTCGACGTGGTCGTGGTCCAAGGCTTCGGCATGACTGAAACGTCGCCGGTGACTCACAACTCCATCGCGCGGGTCTCTCCGCTGGATTCCATCGGCTCCCCCGTGGCGAACACGGAGTTCAAGGTCATGGAGCTCAGCGATGACACCCCGATCGAGCAGTGGGCGGAGATCGCCCCGCCGACCAACCCCGGCGAGCGCAGCGCGGCCGGCGAGATGTGGGTCCGCGGCCCGCAGGTGATGCTGGGGTACCTCAACAATGAGGAGGCCACCCGCAACACCCTCCTCGCCGATGGTTGGTTGCGCACGGGCGATATCGTCAACCTCGATCACGAGGGCAATGCCTACGTGGTTGATCGCGCGAAGGAGCTCATTAAGTACAAGGGTTACCAGGTGGCTCCTGCCGAGCTGGAGGCGCTGATTCTTTCGCGTGAGGATGTCGCGGACGTGGCTGTGGTCGGTCAGCGGCGCGCCGAGGATGGGGAGGAGGTGCCGCACGCTTTCGTGGTCGCGGCCGGTGGCGCCACCATCGATGAGCAGGAGTTGCTGGGTTGGGTTGCTGAGCGCGTGGCTCCGTATAAGAAGGTTCGGTTTGTTTCTTTTCTCGACGCCATCCCCAAGTCCTCCACCGGCAAAATCCTCCGGAAGGACCTCAAGGCTTCCCTTCCCGAGGTGTAAAGCTGGTGCCGCACCTCTAGCCGCTCCCTACGCCGCGAGCCCGTAACGTGCCGCCATCGTGTGCGCGTAGCCCACGATCCATTCGACCATTTCTGGGGTGGGCGCGCCGGTGACCGCGCGGTTGGAGGGGTTGTCTTGGACGCGGCGCACCACGCCTTCCACGATGATGGCGACTTTCCACAGGCCCAGGACGTGCCAGAATCCCAGCGGGCCCAGGGATTCTT
The DNA here is from genome assembly GCF_020099275.1 of Corynebacterium falsenii. Classification (NCBI taxonomy): domain Bacteria; kingdom Bacillati; phylum Actinomycetota; class Actinomycetes; order Mycobacteriales; family Corynebacteriaceae; genus Corynebacterium; species Corynebacterium falsenii. The sequence continues at coordinate 751,000 of NZ_CP083646.1, forward strand.
CTGAGCGGCCTGTGATGGTGAAGTAGCGTTGCGCCAGTTCGTCCGGGGTGGGGAAGCCGGGTGCCAGGGCGGCCTCGAAGCCGGGGAGTTTCAGCCCATCCGGGGTGGGCCAGTAGGCCAGCAGTGAGCCGATGTCGGCCAGCGGGTCGCCGAGGGTGGTGAGTTCCCAATCGACCACGGCATTGATCGCGCCGGTCTGCGGGTCTGCGATGACGTTGCCGAGGTGCAGGTCGCCGTGGACGAGCACGGTGGTCTGTTGGTCGGGTTGGCAGCGCGTGAGCAGGGCCGTGAGTTCGTCGAGTGCGGGCAGGTCGCGTGTTTTTGTTTTCTCCCACTGCCCGGCCCACCGGCGGAGCTGCCGCGGTGCGTAGGGCTTGTGGGAGGCGAGGTCGGCGAGTCCCACCCGGTCGAGGTCCACGGCGTGGATGGCGGCCATGGCGCTGATGAGCCCGTCGGCGATGGTCCTGCGCACGTGCGGGCTGAGTGTTTCTGATGTTGTTGTCGACGCCACCGTGATGCCCTCCACCGCGGACATTGCGACGACTGGCACGTCGGCGACGTCGTGCGTGGTGCCGTAGATGCGCGGCACGGGAACATCGGTATCAGCTAGGGCGGCCATGATGCGCCCTTCGCGGGCGACGTCATGGGCGCTGGCGGCAAGCGTTCCCAGCGGTGGGCGGCGCACCACCACGGCCCGCCCAGCGGTGTCCGTGGCGGTGTAGGTCAAGTTGGATTGGCCGGACCCGATGCGTTCGAGGTCGACGGGTCCGTGGGTGCCGGCCACGTGCTCGAGCCAGGTGGCTAACGTGGCGGCGTCGAACGGAGAAGATTTAGCGGTCACGGTATTTCCTCAATTCGGCGCGGGCGATGGTCATGCGGTGTACTTCGTCGGGGCCGTCGGCCAGGCGGAGGGTGCGCAGGCCCGCGTACATGGCGGCGAGGGGGGTGTCGTCGGTGACACCTTCGCCACCGAAGACCTGAATGGCTTGGTCCACCACGCGCAGCGCCACGGCGGGGGCGGCGACCTTGATCGCGGCGATTTCCTGCCGGGCTTCCTTGTTGCTTGCGGTGTCCATCATCCATGCGGCCTTGAGGGTCAGCAGCCGGGCTTGTTCGATGTCGATGCGGGCTTGGGCGATCTGATCGCGGATATTGTCGCGGTCCGCTAGCCGCGTGCCGAAGGTGGATCGCGAGAGCGCGCGGGTGCATAGGAGCTCCAGCGCGCGTTCGGCCATGCCCAGCGAGCGCATGCAGTGGTGGATGCGCCCGGGACCCAGGCGGTCTTGGGCGATGCGGAAGCCTGCGCCCTCGCCGCCGAGGATGTCCTTGTCCGGCACGAACACGTCCGCGAATTCCACTTCGGCGTGCCCTTCGCGGTCGTGGTAGCCGAAGACGGGGAGGTTTCTGAGGATTGTGACGCCATCAGCGTGCGCGGGCACCACGAGCATTGATTGCTGGCGATGCACCTCTGCCTCGGGGTTGGTTTTGCCCATGACGATCATGACCTCGAGGTGCGGGTGCATACCGTTGGAGGTGAACCACTTCCGGCCGTTGAGGATGAAACCACCCGTGGTGCGCTTCATGGACATGGCGACGTTGGTGGCGTCGGAGGAGGAGATGCCGGGTTCGGTCATGGCGAACGCGGAGCGGATCGTGCCGTCGAGGAGGGGGCGGAGATATTTTTCCTTGTGCTCGTCTGTGCCGTAGAGCTCGAAGATTTCCATGTTGCCGGTGTCCGGGGCGCTGCAGTTGCAGGCTTCGGGGGCGAGGTGGATGGACCGGCCCATGATTTCGGCGAGTGGGGCGTAGTCGGTGTTGCTGAGGCCCGGGTCGCGGTGGGGGTGGAACAGGTTCCACAGGCCGCGGGATCGGGCCTCGGCTTTGAGGTCATCGAGCACGGCGGGGTAGTGGTGGGGGTCGCCGGAGTCGGCCATTTGGCGGGCGGCGATGGGTTCGGCGAGGTAGACGCATTCGTCCATGAAGGCGGTGAGGCGGCGCTGGTAGTCCAGGCTGCGGTCGGAGGGGCGGAAGTCCATGGGTTAACCGCCGATCAGCATTCCGCCATCGACCACGAGGTTTTCACCGGTGATCCACGGCGTGCCTGGGCCGGCGAGGAAGGCGATGGCTTCAGCGATGTCTTCTGGTTCGCCAATGCGGCGCAAGGGGCTGAGCTTGGCTGCAGCGGCTTCGTCGTTTTTCCAGAGGGCTTCGGAGAGTTTGGTGCGCACCACGCCAGGGGAGATCGCGTTGACGCGGATGGCGGGGGCGAGTTCGCGTGCCATTTGTTTGGTGAGGTGGATAAGGGCTGCCTTTGATGCGTTGTACACGCCGATGTGGTCCTCCATGGTGAGCGCGCCGATGGAGGAGACGTTGACGATCGCTGCGCCCTCGCGGTTGCCCAAGCCTGCCTTGATTGCTTCTCCGGCCCAGACGGCCGGGGCGATGGTGTTGATCTGGAACACCTTGGTCATGATTTCTGCCGATTGGGCCACGACTGGGCCGAAGGCGGGGTTGGTGCCTGCGTTGTTGATGAGGATATCGAGGGAGCCGAAGGTGTCGGTGGCGAGGGCACAGGCGGCTGTGGCGGCTTGGGGATCGGCAACGTGCGCGGCGGTGCCGATGACGCGGCCGGCGTGGGGGCTGATGGTGCGGGCTTCGTTGGTGAGCGCGGTGGCGGCGGAGTCGACGGTGTCTTCCTTGCGGCCGGTGATGAGGACGTTGGCGCCGGAGGCTGCGAGCAACCGGGCGGTGGCGTACCCGATGCCGCGTGTGCCGCCGGTGATCAAGGCGATGCGGTCTGTGAAGTCGTATGAGGTCATGCTCCACATTTTAGGGTGAATCTAGATTCAATTGAGCGAGATTTGGGTTTTTGCGCAGAGGAAAATTCATTGCGGAGGTGGGGCAAGTAGCCCTAAGTGGGGGTGTTTCCTAGAGTGAAAATGGGAGAAGTTGTAACGCAAATCTGGGAGTTTTCGACAACTGTTTACCTGCTGATGTGATCGTGCTGAGATCGTAACGTAACACGGCCGAAACATTTCCTGAGAAAATCGTGCAATGTCACTGAGAAGATTCTGTCAATGAGGGTATATCGTCATGAACGGTTAGCGTTCGCTGACGTCTTCGGAGTTTCGGTGGCTCTTCACGTTTCGGAGTGCGTAGTTGACCGCGGGGTGGGGTTCGGGGTGGCACAACATATAGGGGTCCTGGCCGGTACAAGATGAGAGTTACGACGCTTCCATCCAACCGAACCAGGACCCTACTGTGCAGCCTACTACTGGCAACCTCGTCGCCGACACCATCTGCCGCACCGCCGAGATCGGCCTGACGATCACCGGTGCCGCCGACGCCGGAAACATCACCATCATCGACGCCACACCCGTGTCCGCGAGCAACACCTGCCCTGACTGCGCACAATCCGGGAAGCTTCGCGACCACGTCCTTCGCCGTCTCGTCGATCTGCCGGTGGTCGGGTTCCCGACCCGTCTGCACGTCCGCGTGCCCCGCTTCACCTGTACGAATGCCTCCTGTGGCAGGAAGATCTTCCAGGCCACACTGAGCTGCGCCGATGACGGAGCGAAACTCACCCACCGGGTGACCCGCTGGATCCTCCAGCGCCTCGCGGTCGACCGGATGAGCGTGTCTGCCACCGCCAAGGCACTCGGCGTGGGTTGGGAGCTGGTCAATCAGGTCGCCCTCGAGGCCTGCCGCAAGCTTGTCTACGACGACTCTCCGCATCTGGACGGGGTGCGCATCCTCGGGGTGGATGAGCACGTATGGAAACACACCCGAAAGTCAGGTCAGCCATCCAGTCTGGTGACCATCCTCGTCGACCTCACGCCCCTGGTCGACGGCCGTGGCCCTGCCCGACTGCTGGACATGCGCCCCGGCCGCAGTGCACAGGTGCTGCGCACCTGGCTGCAGGAACGCGATCCTGCTTTCCGGGAAAATGTGCAGGTGGTGACCATGGACGGCTTCACCGGTTACGCCTCAGCCGTCGATCAGATGCTCCCGGATGCCACCAAGGTCATGGACCCCTTCCACGTGGTGCATCTGGCAGCCGACAAACTCACCGGATGCCGGCAACGGCTCCAACGAGAGACCACCGGACACCGGGGCCGCAAGGACGATCCGCTGTACAAGCACCGTCGCACGCTACTGACCAGGACGGACTACCTCACCGAGCGGCAGAAGCAGCGCCTGGACATGCTGTGGGCCACCGATGACGAATACGTGGCCCTGGAGGTGACCTGGATGTTCTATCAGGACATGATTGCGGCTTACGGGCATCCGCAGAAGTCGGAGGGCAAGAAGCTCATGAGCAGGGTGATCAACAGCATTCGTAAGGGCCTACCGAAGGGGCTGGAAGAGCTCGCGCAACTGGGTCGGACATTGTGGCGTCGGCGTGAGGATGTCCTGGCGTACTTCGATATCGGGGCGTCCAACGGTCCGGTCGAGGCGATCAACGGACGGCTCGAGCATCTACGCGGGATTGCTCTGGGGTTCAGGAATCTCAACCACTACATCTTGCGGTCACTGATCCACTCCGGCCAGATACACAACCGGATCAACGCACTCTAAATCGTGAAGAGCCGGCAAACGGCATGGTGAGTGGAAAATGCCTTTCAGTAATGCAATTCAGGAAGAAATCATCTCTTTCTATAGCTGAGAAGGTTTGTCGCCGAGGTTTTTGACCGATGGCCTGTAACGTTACTAATGATCGGCTGATGGGTGTGGATATTGGAGTCTGTTTTGCCGTTGCAAGGTGGTATCCGGTCGGGTTCGTTGGTGTGGCTGCGGTCAACGGTTCAGGGGATGGACATGGTGTTCGCGGTGGGAGCAGCATTCGAAACCCCCCAAGATGCACACCGTGTAAGGGCATGTGTGCGAAGGATCCTAGCCGAGATTTCTCAATTATGTAAGGAGTCGATGTGATGACGTTGAATAGGCCGGTGCCGGTGGTCTTGGGGCTGAGCGCGTTGTATGGGGCGACGTATGCTGTGATCCGTTGGTTGTGTGAGGGCACACCGTTTAGGTTTTGGGGCTGGTGGGCGTTCTTTACTGGCTTGGCCCTATTTTTCCCTTTTTTTTCGGCCCTCCCTAGGTTGCATCCGCGGTGGTTGCAGAGTCTTGAGATTGATGGAGAGGATCGCTTTGAAACGAGATCGTGGATGGCGACACTTGTTGCCATATTCGCTATCGGTGGTGTTGTGTTGCGCGCGGCTTTGGGGTCGAATTTGACTCCGGAGATGTTCGATGGTCATCAGCGGCATAGTTCGGTGTACATGCTCGTGATGGTTGGTATCTTTCCTCTGACGATACTTACTTATTATTTCGTTCAGGTGTTTGGGGATGGGGCGTCGGGTGTTCGGATTTATCCGGATCGTGTGGAGGTTCGGAAAATCGGACATAAGGGGTGGCGGTTTGAGCGGGAAGATATTGAGTCCATGGAGGTGTTAGGCGAGCGGTGTCCGAGTATTTATATTTGGGGCAAAGGTGAGGTGACGGATCGGTTGGGTTGGTTAAACCCCGATGTAAAGAGTAAGAGGTCGGATGATTGGTTGTGTAGCGGCACCTCTGGGCAGCGGTTGTATGACAAGTTGTGCGAGTTTGGGTATGGCGATCTGACCACATACAGCCCTAGTGGTGTGGTGAGGGAAAGATGATCCTTAAGCTCGAGGGCGCCATCGTGTAGCTAGCGGAGTTAGGCCAATCACTCAGGCTTGTTCCAACCCCAGCGTCCGGAACCACACCTCATCGACCGTTTCCGCCAACTGTTCCACCGTGTACTCGGAGAGGAAGTTGCCCTCCACGAACGCGTTATACGCCAAACGGCTCACCATGACTGACAGGGCTGCACTGAGCATCTCCGGATCCTCGCCCGCGCGCACAATTCCCTTGTCCTGCAGTGTGCGAATCATCCCCGCATTGCGTTTCACGAACCGCGTCGCCCGCTCCTGGCGCTGACGGTGAAACGCCGGGTCAGATAGCGCTACCTGCTCCATGAGCGCCATCTCCTTCGCATTCTTCCGGAAAGACTCCAAGTAGAAGCGATTGGCATGGCTGATCGAGCCCTTGACCTCCTCAACCGTGTCGCCGTCCGTGCGCAGCGTGCGGTTGCGGCCCCGCATCTCCTGCTCCACCTGCTCTAACACTGCCGCCAGCAGCTCGGAGCGGTCCTCGAAATAGGTGTAGACCGTCCCCACCGAGCAACCCGCCTGAGCCGCGATGTCCGTCAGCCGCGCGCTGTGGTAGCCGTCTTGGACGAATACTCGCCGCGCCGCAGCCAGGATCGCCTGCCGCCGCGCCGCCGCGCGCGGCGATTCCTGGGCGCCGCCTTGTGTCCTGTCCTGTGCCATGCCCCCATGCTATAAGGCCACGCCCGCACGTATCGTGGACATCATGAAAATCGCCGCAGACGTAGACACCGGCATCGACGACGCTCTCGCGCTGATCTACCTCAGCCACTGGGCACGCACCACGGGCGCGGACCTGGTGGTCACCACCAGCGCCGGCAATTGCACAGCACCCCAGGCAGCGGCCAACTCCATGGACGTCCTGAACGCCAGCGGAAGCGCCGGCACCCCGGTGACGGTGGGGGCGTTGGCGCCTGGTGGCGTCGAACTAACAACAACACCCGAAACCCACGGACCCGACGGGTTGGGCTACCACCACACCCACGCCACCCCGCCCGATACCGGCAGCGCAGCGGCCGCGATCCAGGCGTGGCGCGGCGCCGACAAGCTGCTCGTCGCCGGGCCCGCCACGAACCTCGCCCACGGACACGCCCCCGACGTAACCCTCATGTGTGGCGCCTTCGACTACCCCGGTAACACGACGACCACAGCCGAGTGGAACGCCTGGGTCGATCCCCAGGGCCTGGAGCAGGCGCTGCGCACACTAGACACAGCCGGCGTGCCACACCGCATCTGCCCACTGAACGTCACCGAACAGGTGGTACTCCACCCGGACCGGCTGCACTCCTGGTGCGACACACTGCGCAAGCAAGGCCGAGAGGAACTGGCATCGCTGCTGGAAAACGCGCTGCGGTTCTACTTCGAGTTCCACGAATCAGTGGGCGTGGGGTACTGCGCGCAGATCCATGACCTCGCAGCAGCGATGGTGATGCTGGGGACCGTGAACTACCGCACGCGGGCAGGGCGCGTGAGCGTGGCCGTCGACGGCGAGCTGCGCGGCACGACTACCGTGGAATGGTCCGACACGGCGAACGCCCAGGTCGTGGTGGACCTGGACGCGGAGGGGGTGTTCGCGGAGTTCGAACGCGTGGTGTTGGGGGAGGGGCGCTAGTAGCCGATCGGGGCATCGCCGCCGCGGCGCCGGATGCGATCCACCCACTCGCGAACCGACGGGGCAGACAAGGCGAGGACCAGCGCCAAGGCCGTGCCTGCGTCCGCGAAGTGGAGCAGGGTCGGGGTCTCGTCCACCGTGACCATGTAGTTGTGCACCACCGCCGAGAACGTAGCCAAGATCAGCAGGATGAGGCGGGCCCAGCGGCGGCGCTTCAGCGTGTAAATGTAGAGCCCCACCTGCAGGGCCAGCACGATGGCGAAACCGATGAGCTCCCCCGCCGATGTCGGCACCATTTCCACCGTTGGTGCTAACGGTGACGCCCGTAGCCACAGCGACGATGAGCAGGAGAATCGCGAGAAAGATGCCCGCCATCGTCAGGGATGTGGGCGGGACTTCCTTGTCGAGGGCACTATCGACGGATGTATTAGACACCGAAATGTCCATGGACTCGTCCTGGTGCAGATCGATGCCTTGCGCGCGGGCACGCTCCGCGGCCCCGGTGACTTCAAGGACGGGCATGTGGCCGTCCGTGCGCAAGGCATTTCCGCCACCGTTGCGATCGTGGAAGGCAGTGGAGAACTGTTCGATGACATCAACATCGCAATCGTGATCCTGATAGCGCACGGTGTCGATGATGTAATCCCGTTCGGCGTCGATGTTCTCATCGATCTTGTGAGTGATCTGCAGCGTCAGCGAGGATAGGCCGACGGACTTGTCGTAGGTGCCCGCCGCGAGCCATTCCACCTGCTCACCACCGGGCAGGGTCCAGCCCTCGGGGACACGCCAGAAGCGAACGTGGTGGCGCTGGGACGCGTTGCCATCGACCTCCTGCTGATACGCGAAATCGTGCTTGCGGCCGAAGAGATAGAGATCCGACACCGGGGCGGCGGGGTAGGACTTCCGCGTGACGGAGGACTTGATGATGCCCAAGCTCGAGCGCAGGGTGATCGGATCAGCCAGGATCCAGTTGGCCCGGCGCATCGCGGCGTGAATATCGGCTTCCGACCCCATGAGAGCCAAGTTCACCGGGTCACCCAGGAGGCCGTCGGCGGTCTTCGTGCGTGCCATGAAGTAATCCGGCACGTACAACGTGGTGAACAGCTGGTGAAGCCTGGGGAGCGCCAGATAGGTGAGCACGAACCAGAAGGCCAGCAGCAACACAATGCTCTGCCAAGAAAACGTGAGGCTCGAGAGGAACAAGGTGATGACGAACCAGAACGTCAGCAGCAGGCCGAGTCCGGCGAACACGCTATCCAGCACCGTGTAGAAGCGGCCGCGGGAGACTCTGCGAGCACTCGGCTCGAGATGGTAGACCGGCGCGTGAGCCGGGATAGGGTAGCGGTCATTGGGGGCGTCCATGGGGAGTGTGGATCACTCTCTGCTCGGGGTTGGCTGAGCCCCTTTACCGTAGTCGCCGCGATGGCTGTGGTCAGTGGGACAGCGAGAACAAGAGCGATGGCGCCGGTGACTGACCGCAGAATCTCCGTCGCCATGACATCGGAGGTGAGCGTTTGAGCCAAGGGCCGGCCGGATACGCTCAGCAACATGAGGGTAGGTAGTGCCACACCCGTGTAGCTCAGCACCAGCGTGTACACCATTGAGGCAATATGATCGCGCCCGACCCGCATTGCAGAGCTGAACAAATGCCACGCGCTAGCGTGCTGGTTAAGCTCATGGAGCTCGTTCACGGTAGACGCTTGGGCTATTGTCACGTCATTGAGAACACCGAGCGCACCCACAATCATTCCGGCAAGCATGAGCCCGCTAATGCTCACTCCGGGCAGGTACAGCAAGATCTGGAGATTGTTTTCATCCCCCAATCCCCTGATTCCAGCAGAACGCACAGCCAAAGCGGATAGCAGAACGGAGGACCCCAAGGCTAGGAGCGTTCCTCCCATTGCACTGGCCGTCTTCCAGCTGAAACCGTGGACTAGGAATACTACGAAAAAGAGAACCGCCGAGCCGCACGTCAACGCGAACAAAACGGGCGACCCCCCATGAGTGAGTCCGGTAATGAGGAATAGAGCGACGATTCCAAGCGTGATGGCCAGCCCAACGATGGAGCGCACTCCGCGCCACGCGCCCACTGCTGTGATGAGAATCAGTGCTGCGCCGAGCCACAGCCACATGGTGGTGGACCGTTGAAAGTCTTGGAAACCATAGCCACCACCGGCCACGTGGGTGGTGAGTAGGATGTCATCGCCCACCTGGAGGTTTGGGCTCCCCGGCACAGAGGGACGAATCTCTAACAGTGTCCGTTTACCTGCATCAGGTCCATCGGTGATGTCCACGATCGCGTGCGTGCAATCCTGGGGTGCGTAGGAGTGGTTGACGGGGGAGCCATCGAAAACTTTGCCTAGGGAAGGAGAATTACACATCCCTGGCTGCACAAACGCCACTGTTCCCTCGACCAAGGAGCCGGTTAGCCCGGAGTTTTGCGTGAACTCGGTGCTGACCGGCGGGGGTTCATGGGAAGGCCATTGAACAAGGAGCCCCGCCACGGTGGCGAGAGCTGCAATGAGCAATCCCGCAGCCAATACCAAGCGTGGCAGGCTGCGGGCGGTACGGGTACTAGAGCGAGAATCGGTGGCGTGATGGCGTCCCATGTCACGGAATTATAACGGGAACAGTAACGCCAACGATTATCGTTACCCCTTCATGGTTCCTACAGGTTCTCGCGCGCGGTGTGCGCCGCGGAGACCAGAACCTCCAGCGAAGCCGTGGTCTCTTCCCAACCGCGGGTCTTCAGGCCGCAGTCCGGGTTGACCCACAGCAGCGACGGATCAACCGACTCCAGCGCTGCGGACAGCAGCTCGTCGACTTCCTGCTGCTTCGGCACGCGCGGGGAGTGGATGTCCCACACACCCGGGCCCACGCCCAGCTCGTAGCCCTCGTCCTTGAGAGCCGCGAGCACCTGCATGCCGTTGCGGGCAGCTTCGATGCTGGTGACGTCGGCGTTCAAATTGGACACCGTGTCGATCAGCTCGTTGAACTCGGAGTAGCACATGTGGGTGTGGATCTGAACCTTCTTCTCCGCACCGGAGGTGGCCAGGCGGAACGATCCCACGGCCCACTCCAGGTACGCGGGCTGATCCTCCTTGCGCAGCGGCAGGAGCTCGCGGATAGCCGGCTCGTCCACCTGAATGACGCGAGCGCCGGCGGCGATGAGGTCATCGATCTCGTCGCGCAGGGCCAGCGCCACCTGATCCGCGGTGACGCCCAACGGCTGATCGTCGCGAACGAACGACCAGGCCAACATGGTGACCGGCCCGGTGAGCATGCCCTTGACCGGCTTGTCGGTCAGATCGGCAGCGACCTTGTACCACTCCACGGTCATGGGCTTCGGGCGGGACACATCGCCGAAGATGATCGGCGGACGCACGCAGCGGGAGCCGTAGGACTGCACCCAGGCGTGCTCGGTGGACAGGTAGCCATCGAGCTGCTCAGAGAAGTACTGCACCATGTCGTTGCGCTCCGGCTCGCCGTGCACCAGCACGTCGAGACCGAGCTCCTCCTGGCGACGGATCACGTCAGCGACCTCGTCGCGCATGGCCTGCTCGTAGGCGGCAGCATCGATCTCGCCCTTGCGGAACTTCGCGCGGGCCTGGCGGATCTCCGTGGTCTGCGGGAAGGAACCGATGGTGGTGGTCGGCAGCGGCGGCAGGTTCAGCTCGGCGGTCTGAGCCTCGCGGCGCTCGGCGATCGGGTCGCGCTCGCGGTCGGAGGGCTGCACGGCATCCTGGCGCTTGCGCACCTCAGCGTTGTGCGTGAGATCGGAGTTCTTGCGGGACTCGATGGCCTGGCGGGTATCCTCCAGCAGCTTCTCGTCCGCATCGGTGGTCTCGCCGCGCAGGGCGCGGGACAGGGCGGCGACTTCCTGGATCTTCTCGGCACCGAAGGCCAGCCAGGTCTTCACCTCTTCGTTGAGGTGGGTTTCCGGCTCCAGGGAGTAAGGAACGTGCAGCAGGGAGCAGCTGGTGGACACGCCCACTGGGCCGCGCTCGGCCAGGGTCTGCAGGGTCTTGAGAGCGGCATCGAGGTCGGTGCGCCACACGTTGCGGCCATCGACAACGCCGGCCAGCAACAGCTCCGCGCCGGTCCAGCTCGGCAGCTCCGCGCCGCCGTAAACGAGGTCCACGCCGAAGGCAGCCACGCCGGAGCCGCTGAGCAGCTTGATGGCCTGATCGCCATCGCCGAAGTAAGTCTGCACGAGGATCTTCAGGTCAGATGCCTGAGCCAGCTTCTTGTAGCCAGCGCGGGTGCGGTCCAGGGCGTCCTGGGCGACCTCGGTGACCAGCACGGGCTCGTCAATCTGCACCCACTCCACGCCGCGGTCGGCGATGCGGGCCAGCAGGCGGGTGTAGGCCTCGAACACGTCCTCGAGGTGGTCGAGGGCATCGGAGCCGTCGGTGGTGCGGGACAGGGACAGGAAGGTCAGCGGGCCCACCAGCACGGGGCGCACGGCCTTGCCCGCGCGGGTGACCTGGTCGCGGATGTCCTCGAGGAATGCGGAATCATCCAGCTCCACGCGGGAGTCCTTGGACAGCTCCGGCACGATGTAGTGGTAGTTCGTGTCGAACCACTTGGTCATGGCGCTGGCCGGCAGGTCCTTCGTGCCGCGGGCGGCAGCGAAGTAGCGGTCGATGTAGCGGGGCAGGCCATCGTTCTCATGATCGTCGATGTCAGCGACTCGCTCTGGCAACAGGCCGAGCAGTGCGGTCGTATCCAGTGTGGCGTCGTAAAAAGAACGACCAGAAAAGGCGACCGAGTCCAGGCCAGCGGCCAAGACCCCATCGGTGTAGTCGTTGACCAGGCGGGTGGCGGTGGAGGCCAGCGCACGGCCGGTGGAAGAATCCTTCCAGTAGGTTTCCAGAGCCTTCTTCAGCTCGCGGTCCGGGCCAATGCGAGGCACCCCGGCGATAGTTGCGTTGATAGACATGCTGATCCTTACGTGTACTGTTAGGGAACTTGCGTGTAGGGAACTTGCGTGCACCTTGTCCGGGGCTCCAGGAGGCGCGTGGTCTATTCAAGAGTAGACAGCTTGGTCTGTCAAGTGTCGTGGGGGTAACTTGACCAATTCCCGCTGTTCGGCCACTATAAAAGCGCACTACGAGCGCCGAGGTGACATAGGCGCCCACATCAACCTGCCCTGACGCACCTGCCCCTTACGCACCTGCCCTGACGAAGGACACCCCCATGCGCCCACTGTCACCCAAAGTCACCTACACGCTGCTCGGCCTCGCCGTGGCGATCATCGTCGCCACCTGGCTCACCCTCGTGATCTGGCAGCCCACCGACTCCAACTGGGAATCCCTGGCCGACTCCCGCAGCTCCACTATCGCCCTGATCGGGTTCACCGTGCCCGCGATCCTCGCGCTCATCGCCGTGGTGCCGCGCCTGCCCGTCCGCACGCTCACGCTTATGCCCGTGGCCCTGGCGCTCAACGTCATCCTCGGCCAGGTCGTAGGCACCATGGCGCTGCCCCTGCCGCTGTACCTGGACTCGCTCGGCACCGTGCTCGTCGGCGCTCTGGCCGGTCCGTGGGCGGGGTTGGTCACCGGCGTGCTCTCCGCGTTGGTGTGGTCCACGTTCAACCCCACGATCATCCCCTTCGCCGCCGCCTACGCCTTCGTGGGCGTGTGCGCCGGTCTGCTGGGTAAGTGGTGGGCCGGCCCATGGTGGCGCATTGCACTGTCTGCGCTGGTCATTGGCTTCTTTACCGCGCTGATCTCCGCCCCCGTGGCGAGCTTCATCTTCGGCGGCACGGCCGGCACCGGCACGGGCCTGCTGGTGAGCTTCTATCGCTCCCTCGGCTTCGATCCGATGACCGCCGTGTTCCTCCAATCCTGGACGTCCGACCCCATCGATAAACTCATCGTCTTCTCCGTGATCTACCTGGTTATCCGAGCGATGCCACAACGCACCCTGCGCACCTTCCGATGATCCAACCGCCCCGGCTTAACCCACTCACCCCGCTCACCCTTGCTGTGTGCGGGATGGTTGTCGTGCTCGTCGCGAATTCGTGGGTGGTGTCGGCGGTCATGTGGGGGTTGTGCGCCCTGGTGTGCATCGTTGTGCGCACGCCACGGCGGTCGCTGGTCACGGCCGCGGTGATCTCCCTCCCGGCGTTCATCGGCTTCGGGCTGATGTACGCGCCATTTAACGGCCTGGACGTGGCCCTGGCGCTCGGACTGCGCTTCCTCGCCGCCACGACCGTGGCGCTGGTATGCGGCAGCTTCGTGGACCTCGACGAGCTCATGCGCACCCTGCAGACGCGCCTGCCCGCCAAGCTCGTCTACATCATCGGCTCCACCGCCAGGCTGTACCCCATGGCGCGCCAGCGCCTGCGCACCATCCGCGAAGTGCGCATCAGCCGCGGCGTTCCGGTGCGTGGCTTCCGCGCCAACTGCTCGCTGGTGCTGCCCCTCGTTGTTGGTCTCGTCGACGACGCCGCCCAGCGCGCCCGCCCCCTACAACGCACGGGTATCGGAGAGCCCGGCCCGCGGACAGTGCTGCGCCCGGTGGGGGAGACTCGGCTCGATTGGGTCATCCGTATCAGCGCCGTGGTGTTCACGGCCGTGGTCGTGGCGTTGGTGGTGGCCTGATGCCCGTCGAGACGTTCATCTGGGCCCCCAGCGGCAAGGGCCTGTCCGAGCACGCCTGGGCCACGGCCGAGGCCACCGGCGCGGCGTGGGTGGGAAACAACGCGCAGTCCCACATCTCCCTGCTGCGCTCCACCGTGGCCGAGGAACTCGCCGTGCCCATGGAGCAGGCCGGCGTGCCCCGCGCCGAGATGCAGGCGGCCGTGGAGGCGGCCCTGCGCCAGTGGAACCTGCCCGCCGACCAGGATCCCTCGTCACTGTCCACCGGGCAGACCCGCCGCGTGGCCATCGCCGCCGCGCTGCTCACCCGCCCGGACGCCCTGGTTCTCGACTGCCCCCTGGACGGCTTCGACGCCGCCGCCATCACCACCCTGCGGGAAACCCTGCGGACATTTCCCGGCCCCGTGACCGTGTACGATCGCCTGCGCTCGTGTCTTGCCGACGACGCCACCACCGAGCTTCGCCTCCACGACGGTGCGGGTGATGCCACCTTAGAGCCGGTCGAAGCGCCCTCCGCGCACGTGCCGGACCTTCCCCGCCACCGCCCAGGGCCGGTGATCCTGCGGGCCCAGAACATGCGTGTTGCTGATCGGGGTGAGGGTGGCGTCGGGCCAGTAAATCTGCAGGTCAACGGCGGTCAAGTGACGCACCTCGCTGGTCCCAACGGGTGTGGAAAGACCACCCTGTTTCAGGCGGCGTTGGGGCTGGTGCGGCACGAGGGGCGCCTCGATGCGCCGCGGACGCTCGGGTGGGCGCCGACAGCGATGGACGCCGCAATCAGCAAGAAAACTGCGCGCGAGGAGGTCGCGCTCGGGGCGGACGAGGAACGCGCCGCGGCGGCGCTGGAATTCGCCGGGGTTGCGGAGTGGGCCGACACGCACCCGTTGGACGTGCCGGCCTCGCCGCGACGGTTGGTGATGGTGGCGGCGGCGCTGGTGCGCGCGCCGGAACTGCTCATGCTCGACGAGCCCACCGTGGGGCTTGATGCCGTGGGGTACGGGCAGCTCGCGGACCTTATGCACCGCTACGTGGACGGCGAGTATCACCGGATGATTGGTGCTGGCGGGGCTGGCGGGGCTGGCGCGGCAGTACTGTGGACATGCCACGACGCCGACTTCGCCCACGCCGTGAGCGATGCCGGGATCGAGTGGGGGAGCTAGCTCGGAGGGGGCTAGTTGGAGATTTCCACTTCGCCGTTGTTGACGGAGACCTTCTTCGCGGGGGTCATGGGGTCGCGAGAGGGGCCCTGGACCACGTCGCCGTTATCGACGTTGAACATGGAACCGTGCTTGGGGCAGACGGCGACGGTGGTGCCGTTGACGTCCTCGATGGAGTTGATCGTGCCGCCAGCGTGGGGGCAGGCGGTGGAGAAGGCCTTGAACTCGTCCTTGGCGGGGTGGGAGACGACCCAGCCGTCGATGATCTTGGCGCCGCCCACGGGGATGTCTGCTGCGGCAGCCTTGGCGACGGTTTCCTCGCTGGCACAGGCGGCAAGGAGCGCGCCCGATGCGGTAGCGGCGGTGGCGATGCCAATGCCCTTGAGGAACGAGCGGCGGGAACAGGGGGTGAACTGCGGATTCATGGGGAAAATTGTCGCACTTTTCGGCGGTGGATGCAGCCAAGGTTGGGCTAACGTGGGCGCGGTGAGATGGGGATGGAGGGGGATTGGAGGGGGATTGGAGGGGGATTGGAGGGGGATTGAATCGAAAAAAGATACGAAAACGCTTGACTGGCCGTCGCGGCACCGAGTAGAGTAGGAAACGAACAAAGACTTGGTGGGGGTGTTCCGCGCCAGGGGGTCGCGCGAGTGTTATTAAGACGCAGACTTAGCTCGCGAAACCAGCCACTATTCCCGGTGGGAAGGTGGCCATCTGCAATCATGAGTACTTGTTCGCGCGTGGCTTCATTGGGAGGGAACTGTGACCGCGCAACCGAAAAAACCATCACCCTACTATCGAATACTTGATCAAACCGACGGCCTCAGCGCCGCGACTGTGAGTTTGAACAAACAGCAACTCGCTCTCGCTCGCATGTGCACGCCCGATCTTGGTGACTTCGTGCCCGATACGACGTCGACGCTGTCGGTGCGCATGGGGATCACCGAGTACCAGGCCACGTGCTACTGCGACGTAGGGCTTATGCTGCAGCGCTTTCCACTAGTCGCAGAGCAGCTAGACACGGGAGCATTCAGCTGGATGCTTGTGCGCAAGATCCAGGAAGACCTGTTCGCCGTGTCAGACGAGCGCGTGGAAGACGTGGATGCCGCCGCAGCCGAGGCGTTGAAACCAAGCCGGCCGGGGCAATGCGTTCCGGCGCGCTCCACGATCCACCACAAGCTCCGTTCCATCGTGGAGGAACTGGAGAAGAAGGCCACCCCGCTCGATGATGACGAGCGCAATCTCAGCTACGACAACACCGAACCCATCACCCTCGATATCGATCGCCGCCCCGATGACTTCACGATCTTCCGCATTCAGCTTCCGAAACTTGACGGCGTCGAGGTGGAAAAAGCCGTGCGGAATGTGGCCGTGGCCGAGGGGTGCTCGATGGGTGAGGCGTTGATGAAGCTCATCCGCAAGCAGGTGACGACCACTGTGACCCTCAACCTGTACCGCAACGTGGCTCACGAGGGGCCCGAGCTTTTCGCCGCCGGATCGTGGCTATCCGAGATCGCCACCGACGAATGGATGGCCAAGGTCACCCACCTTGCTGCCCCCGGCTACGACCGCAACAATGGGTACCACCCCAATGACAGTGTGAGCGCTGCCGTGGAGGGTCGCGATGGCACCTGCCGCGCGCCGGGATGCGATGTGCCCGCGCACCGTTGCCAGAAAGACCACATCAAGCGCTACAACCACGACGATCCCGAATCCGGCGGTCCGACCTCCACGGCGAACCTGCATCTGTTGTGTTCCAAGCACCACCGGCAGAAGACCGCCGGGAGCTGGGACGTGGAGATGGCCCCCGATGGAACCGAGACGTGGACGAGCTTCGGCGATGGGCACACCGTCATCACCACCCCGAACGGCCCGCTGGGCCGCGAGACCTTTGGGCACCGGGCGGTGCGCAAGGCCAAAGCGGTTCGGGACCACAATGAGATTAAGGAGAGCGAAGGTACCGAGGACACCGAGACCACACCAGAACAGGAGCCGCCAGACCACACACCACCGTTTTAGGTGAACCGGTAAGGTGTCTGGATATGTACACACCGGAGGCAATTGGCACACCACAGACCCCCACCGCGCTGAAAGTTCTGCTTCTCGGCTCAGGGGAGCTGGGGCGCGAGCTTGCGATCTCGCTACAACGCCTCGGCGTTGAGGTGCACGCCGCCGACCAATACTCCGGCGCGCCGGCACACACCGTGGCCACCGAGGCGCACATCCTGGATGTCAATGACGGAGACGCGGTCAAGCAGCTCATCGACGAGGTGCGCCCGGACTTTGTCGTGCCCGAAATGGAGTCCATCGCCGCGGACGTCTTCCAAGACATCGAGGACGAAGGCATCGCCACCGTGATCCCCACGGCCCTCGCCAATCGGCTGACCATGAACCGCGAAAGCATCCGCAGGGTAGCTGACGAGCAGCTCGGCCTACCTAACAGCGCCTACCGCTTCGCCTCCTCGCCGGAAGAGCTGGCCGAAGCAACCGCTGCCATCGGTTACCCGTGCGTGGTCAAGCCCGTGATGGGCCACTCCGGCGAGGGCCAGAGCTACGTCGCCAGCGCCGACGAACTCGACGCCGCATGGGATCACGCCGCCGCGCACGCCCACAACAATGTCCACCGGGTGATCGTCGAACAGTACATCCCCTTCGACTACGAGGTCACCCTCCTCACCGTGCGCTCCATCGACCCCGAAACCGGGCAGGAGGCAACGTGGTTCTGCGAGCCCATCGGCCACCGGCAGGATCGCGGCGAGTACGTCGAATCGTGGCAACCGGCGTACATGTCGGCCGAGGCACTCGATAACGCGCGCAGCGTCGCCGCCCGTATCACCAACGCGATGGGCGGGCGTGGTGTGTTCGGCGTGGAGTTGTTCGTCAAAGGCAACGACGTGTACTTCTCCGAGGTCAGCCCCCGCCCGCACGACACCGGCATGGTCACCCTCGGCACCCAGCGCTTCAGCGAATTCGACCTGCACGCCCGCGCCATCTTGGGCCTACCCATCGATACGACCCTCATTTCCCCCGGCGCTTCGACCGTCATTCATGGCGTCGAAGCCAAGGATAAGGACATCGAGTACACCGGCCTTGAAGCTGCGATGGCTGTGGAGGAGACCAACATCTATCTCTTCTCTAAGCTCAGATGCTACCCGCGGTGTCGCATGGGTGTGGCCGTCGCGACGGCGGAGAGCATCGACGAGGCCCGCGACCGAGCCAACCGCGCCGCCAGCGAAGTTCGCCTTCGCCCGGTTTCCTCCTAAAACGCCCCTGGTTCTACAATCCCAACCATGGGCCATAGCGCAACTGATCTCTCCGAAACACGCATTCTCCTGTACTACTGCTTCACTCCCATCGAGGACCCAACGGCGGTGATGCTCTGGCAGCGCGCGCTCTGCGAACATTTGGAACTCAAGGGTCGCATCATCATTTCCCGCCACGGCATCAACGGCACGGTCGGCGGTACGCTAGCCAGCTGCAAGCAGTACGTGCGCCGCACCCGCGAATTCCCTGGATTCAAGAAGATGGAGTTCAAGTGGTCGGCCGGTAGCGCGGATGATTTCCCCCGCCTGTCGGTCAAGGTCCGCGACGAGATCGTGTCCTTCGGCGCCCCCAACGAACTCAAGGTCGACGAGAACGGCGTGGTCGGCGGCGGTGTCCACCTCAAGCCCGAGGAAGTCAACGAGCTCGTGGATAAGCGCGGCGACGAGGTCGTGTTCTTCGACGGCCGCAACGCCATGGAAGCGCAGATCGGCAAGTTCAAGAATGCCGTGGTGCCCGATGTCCGCACCACCCACGACTTCATCGACGAGCTCGAGTCCGGCAAGTACGACCACCTCAAGGACAAGCCCGTGGTCACGTATTGCACCGGCGGCATCCGCTGCGAGGTCTTGAGCTCGCTGATGAAGAACCGCGGCTTTGAGGAGGTCTACCAGATCGACGGCGGCATCGTCCGCTACGGCGAGAAGTTCGGGGATTCCGGCCTCTGGGAGGGGTCCCTGTACGTCTTCGATGCTCGGATGCACATGGAATTTTCTCCCGACGCCGCCACGATCGGCGAGTGCGTAGTGTGTGGCGCGCCGACAAATAACTTCTACAACTGCAAAAACGACGAATGCCGCGAGCTCACACTACTGTGTGACGAGCACGCGGCGGATCCGTGTTGCGGTCGCGAGGAGTGCGCTGCCGTGTCGGCTACAGCGTCATCTCCATCGTGACGTGTTCCACGCCGTCGAGGTCGAACGGTTCCCCGACCGGCGTGAATCCCAGCGAGGCGTAGAAATCCTGGATGTATGTCTGCGCATCGAGCGTGACCTTGGAGCTTTGCGTCGTGGGGTCCAGCGCCGCGGCACGCGCCCGGCAGACATCGAGCGCTTCGGTCATGATCTGCCGCGCGATGCCCTGACCGCGGAAGTCTTTATGCACGCACATGCGGCCGATGTGTTGGTCCTCGACGCCACCGAACACCCGCGCTGTGCCGACCAACTGTAGGGGTGGGTTGGCGTAGGCGAGGATGTGATGGGTGTTGGGGTGCGGGTCGATGTCGTCGATTTCCGCATAGGGGGCCTGCTGTTCGTGGACGAACACGTCCACGCGCAGCTTGTACAGGTCGTGGACCTGCTGTGCGGGCATGTTCAGCAGCGCCCGGCCGGTGTAGTAGATGCTAGGCGCCATGGGAGTGCTTGACCATCTCGTCCCACTCGCGAACCTTCTTGCGCTCGCGGCCCTCAGCTTCGCCGAGTGCGCGCTCGTGCTCGTCGAGGCGGTGCCAGCCGTCCCACGTGGTGGGGGTGAGGCCCTTGTCAGCGAGGAACTTCTCCACGGCGTCGAGTTCGGGGTTGGCGGGGTCAAAGCCGATGCCGTTGGCGGCGTCGGTGAGCAGGTTGGCTACGGCCTCGTTGGCGTCGCCCTTGGTGTTGCCGATGAGGCCGACGGGGCCGCGGCGCACCCAGCCGGTGGTGTACACGCCGGGCAGGCGCTCGCGCTTCTCAGCCTCGGGGTCGGCGGAGCCGGGCACGCCCGCGATGCCGTCGGCGGTGGGGCCTTCGGTGAGCACGCGGCCGCCGACGTTGGGCAGCACGTTTTCGCGCTCGTCCCAGGGCAGGTCGTTCTGGCGGTCGGACTTGTATCCGACGGCGCGGTAGACGGCGCCGACTGGCCACTCGGTGAGCTTGCCGGTGCCGCGGACGGAGCCGTCGCCGGTGAGTTCGGTGCGCTCGGTGACGAAGGTGGTGACCTTGCCGTTGTCGTCGGTCTTGACTTCCACGGGGGATTCGAAGAAGTGCAGGTAAAGCTTGTGCGGGGCGCCCTTGGGCTCGGCGATGGCGTACTGCTCCAGCAGGGTGCAGACCATGTCCTGGATCTTGGAGGCGCGGCGGGCTTCTTCGGAGCCGGCGTCGTAGTCGATGTCCTCGGGGTTGACGACCACTTCGATGGTGTCGGAGTGGTTGAGTTCCTTGAGCTCCAGCGGGGTGAATTTCGCCTGTGCGGGTCCGCGGCGTCCGAAGACGTGCACCTCGGTGGCCTTGTTCTTCTTGAGCGACTCGTAGACGTTGTCCGGGATCTCGGTGACGTGCAGTTCGTCGCCGGTCTTGGCGAGCACGCGGGCGATGTCGAGGCCCACGTTGCCCACGCCGATGACGGCCACGGAGTCGGCTTCGAGGTTCCAGTCGGGCTCGAAGTCGGGGTTGGCGTCGTAGAAGCCCACGAACTCGCCGGCGCCGATGGTGTGCTCTGCGCCGGGGATGCGAAGGTCGCGGTCGTCGGTGGCGCCGGTGGCGTAGATGACGGCGTCGTAGTAATTCTTCAGCTCGTCGAGGGTCACGTCGGTGCCCACGTTAACGTTGCCGAAGAGGCGGATTTCCGGCTTGTCCATGACCTTGTGCAGGGACTTGATAATGCCCTTGATGCGGGGGTGGTCCGGTGCCACGCCGTAGCGGATGAGGCCGAACGGGGCGGGCATGCGCTCGAAGATGTCCACGGCGACGTCCACGTCGGACTTGGTGAGGGCATCGGAGGCGTAGATTCCGGCTGGTCCGGAGCCGATCACGGCTACGCGGAGCGGACGATTCTCAGGCATGGAGTTGATGGTTCCTTTAGGGCTCGTTGGTGGTTCTTGGGTACTTCTTGGGTCGTGCTTCCTAGGTTAGCCAAGTTGCGGCACGAAACGAACTATAGACAGAGTGGTCTAGAAAAATCAACATCCCGCTTGTTTTTCTGAACCGGTCGGTCTATCGTTGCTCGCTAGACAGGTCAGTCTAGAAATATCTAGAAGATTAAAGGACGATGCCAACGATGCCAACGACAACGCAGCCCAGGACGGCCACCAAGCGCGCCAAGAAGCCCCAAGGCCAGTGGGCTATCGACGGCCGCGATCCGCTCAACGATGACGAGCGGATCAAGCAGGAAGACCCGGGCATCAACGTCGCCCAGCGCATCCGCGACATCTACGCCAAGGAAGGCTTCGACTCCATCCCTGCCGAGGATCTCGCCCCGCGCTTCAAGTGGGTCGGCCTCTACACCCAGCGCAAGCAGAACCTCGGCGGCGAGCACACCGGCACGCTCACCAACGCTGAATTGCAGGATCGCTACTTCATGATGCGCATCCGCATGGACGGCGGCCTGGCCAGCCCCGAGAAGATCCGCGCCATCGGCGAGATCTCCGAGCAGTACGCCCGCAACACCGCAGACTTCACCGACCGCCAAAATGTCCAGCTCCACTGGATCAAGATCGAGGACGTCCCCGCCATCTGGGACAAGCTCGAGTCGGTTGGCCTCAACACTTTCTTCGGCTGCGGCGACGTGCCCCGCGTGGTCCTCGGTTCGCCCGTCAGCGGCATCGCCAAGGACGAGATCATCGACGCCACCCCGGCCATCCGCACTATCACCGAAGAGGTCCTTCCCAGGCCCGAATTCGGCAATCTCCCGCGCAAGTTCAAGTCCGCCATCTCCGGCAACAGCCGCCAGGATGTCACCCACGAGATCCAGGACGTCTCCTTCATCGGATCGGTACACCCAGAGCACGGTCCCGGCTTCGACGTGTGGGTCGGCGGCGGCCTGTCCACGAACCCGATGCTCGCCCAGCGCCTCGGCGTGTGGGTCTCACTCGAGGAGGTCCCGGATGTGTGGGCCGGCGTCGTCGGTATTTTCCGCGACTACGGCTTCCGCCGCCTGCGCAACCGTGCGCGCCTGAAGTTCCTCGTCGCCGACTGGGGCGTGGAGAAGTTCCGTCAGGTTCTCGAAGAAGAATATTTGGGTCGACGCCTCACCGACGGCCCTGCCCCGGAGGTTCACCCGGGATATCGAGACCATGTCGGCATCCACGAGCAAAAGGACGGCCTGTTCTACCTCGGCGTCAAGCCCACCGTCGGCCACACGGACGGCACGCAGCTGCAGCAGCTCGCGGACCTGGCGGACAAGCACGGCGTGACGCGCATGCGCACTACCGCGGACAAGGAGCTGCTCTTCCTCGACCTCACGCGCGAGGCGGCCGAGCAGTTGGCGGAGGAGTTGGAGCAGGTCGGCCTGTCGGCGTCGCCCTCAGCATTCCGTCGAGACATCATCTCGTGCACGGGGCTGGAGTTCTGCAAGCTCGCTCACGTGGTCACCAAGCAGCGCGCGATCGCGCTGGTCGACGAGCTGGAGGAACGCCTCGGCGACCTCGATGTGCCGCTGAAGATCAGCCTCAACGGCTGCCCGAACTCGTGCGCCCGCACCCAGGTCGCGGACATTGGCCTGACGGGCAAGATCCTCACCACCGATGACGGCGAGCGCGTCGAAGGATTCCAGGTGCACCTGGGTGGCACGATCGGCCTGGAGCCGCACTTCGGCCGTAAGGTCCGCGGCAACCAGGTGTTCTCCTCCGACCTCGGCGACTACGTGGTCCGCGTCGTGGAGAACTTCAAGGAACAGCGCACTGAGGGCGAGCAGTTCCGCGACTGGGTCGCCCGCGCCGAGGACGAGGCCTTGGTATGAGCGAGCCCGATCGCGATTCCCTCCCCAGCGTCAACGCCGCAATCGGCGGGCGCGCCGGGCATGCCAATGGCCGCCGCGCCACGGTGAACAACTGCCCGTATTGCATGAGCGAGAACCTCTTCCCGGACGACGAGACCGACAACGCCTGGCAGTGCCGCGAGTGTATGCGGGTGTTTTCGGTGAAGTTCCACGGCCACCTGCGATAATGGAGCAATGATCGACTCTCGAGACTC
Organism: Corynebacterium falsenii; assembly: GCF_020099275.1. Taxonomy (NCBI): domain Bacteria; kingdom Bacillati; phylum Actinomycetota; class Actinomycetes; order Mycobacteriales; family Corynebacteriaceae; genus Corynebacterium; species Corynebacterium falsenii. Next base: position 774,274 of record NZ_CP083646.1, read on the forward strand.
CCAATCCATCGCCGCCGCGAAGCTCTACTACGAGCAGGGGCTAGGGCAGTCCGAGGTCGCCGCGGAGCTGGGCGTATCGCGCCCCACGGTCTCGAAGCTGCTGCAGGCAGCCCGCGACAAGGGCTACGTGTCGATTACAATTCACGATCCGCGGGAGCGTGCCGACGAACTCATCGATGGCTTTGTGGAGCGCTGGGGCTTAGAGGAGGTCCGCATGGTTCGCCCGGTGCGCGGATCGAACGCGGACTTGCTCAGCGAGCTGGGGCGCAGCGGCGCGAGCCTGCTCGAGGAGCTTGTCCACGACGACATGTCCGTGGGTATCTCCTGGGGAGACACCATGTATGCCGTCGCGGAGCACTTGCGCCCGTTGTCCGTGCGGGGCGTTCGGGTGGTGCAGCTCAAGGGGGGTCATTCCCATTCGGAACGCAGCACTCACGACATCGCGACTCTCACCAGGTTTGCTCGTTCGTTCGACGCCGCAGTCGAGGCCCTGCCTTTGCCTGTGATCTTGGACTCGAAGGAAACGAAGGATCTCGTGGTGCAGGATCGGCATATCGCCGCGGTGCTTCAGGCGGGCGCGAGCACTGATATGGCGGTGTTCACGGTCGGGGGAGTGGGGCGGCATTCGCTGCTTGTGAACCTGGGGATGCTGGCGCCGGATGAGGAAAAGCAGATCATGGCTCGTGCGGTGGGCGATGTCTGCTCGCGGTTTTTCACGGCGGAGGGCGAGGTGGCGTCGCCGGAGGTGGATCAGCGCACGGTGGGGATTTCGCTGGCGGACTTGAAGGCCCGCCCGATTCGGGTGCTCGTCGCTGGGGGAGCGGACAAGGTTGAGGCCATTCGGGTGGCGCTGACCATGGGGATGGCGACGCATCTTGTGATTGATCATGAGACGGCGGCGCGGGTGTACGGATAGGTCGGGCTAGCAGCCATTGAATAACTATCGAGCAGCTTCCCTGGTTCGTCGGCTACCCCTGGAACATTTGCGAAAATAACCATTGACGATTGTTCCCGACCGTCCTAAGCTCAAGTTATGAGCACAAAAGCAACCCCCCACATCAACCCCCGCGGCGAGGAGATTGCCGAGACCGTCCTCATGCCCGGGGATCCGCTCCGAGCCAAGTTCATCGCCGAGACCTACCTCGATGACGTGGTCCAGTTCAACGAGGTCCGCAACATGCTGGGCTTCACCGGAACCTACAACGGCACGAAGGTGTCGGTCATGGGCTCCGGCATGGGCATCCCGTCGATCGGCATCTACTCCTATGAGCTGATGAACTTCTTCGACGTCAAGCGCATCATCCGCATCGGCTCCATCGGTGCGCTGCAGAAGGACATCCCGCTCTACGACGTCATCGTGGGCGCCTCCGCCTCCACCGACTCCAACTACCTGGACCAGTACAACCTGCCCGGCACCTACGCCCCCACGGCCAGCTGGAAGCTGCTCAAGGGCGTGGTGGACGAAGCCGAGCGCCAGGATGTCCGCTTGCACGTAGGCAACGTGCTGAGCTCGGACGTGTTCTACAACGCCGACGAGACCGTCAACGACCGCTGGGCGCGCATGGGCGTGCTGGGCGTGGAGATGGAATCGGCAGCGCTGTACGCCAACGCCGCCTACGCGGGCGTGGAGGCACTGGGCGTGTTCACGGTGTCGGACAACATCGTCACCGGCGAGCGCGCCACTGCGGACGAGCGGCAAAACGCCTTCACTCAGATGATGGAACTCGCGCTCCCGCTCGCGGCGCTGTAGTCCGCTCGCGCTGCAGTTTTTCACCCCCAACTTTTCGCTTCCCCTGACCCCTGGAGAACATCATGGGCACCCCCGTTCGCTCCGCCAAGGCCGCCGTCCCGGTGCTGCTGTTCACGTTCGTGTTCAGCCTCATCGTTGATAACGGCTTCAAGACCATGACCGGCCCCATGGCCGACGGCCTCAACATCGACCCGAACGTTGCGTCGCTGCAGGCATCGCTGGCGGGCATCATCATCGGCATCGGCGCCGTGGTGTACGCTGCGCTGGCCGACGCGATTTCCATCCGCAAGCTCACCCTCATCGGCATCGGCCTCGTGGTGGTCGGTTCCTTGATGGGCTTCCTCTTTTCCAGCTCGTGGCCGATGGTGCTCACGGGCCGGCTCATCCAAACCTGCGGCCTGGCAGCAGCCGAGACGCTCTATGTCATCTACGTCACCAAGCACATCCCAGACGAGGATCAGAAGACCTACCTGGGATTTTCCACCGCTGCTTTCCAGGCGGGCCTGCTGGTTGGCGCGCTGACCTCCGGAGCGATCTCCACGTACATCAGCTGGACCGCTATGTTCCTCGTGCCGCTTATCCTCGTGCTGGCCGTGCCGTTCGTTCTTAAGTATGTGCCGGAAGACGAGGCCTCCTCCACGTCGCTGGATGTCATCGGCCTGTTCCTGGTCGCCCTGTTCTCCACATCGCTGATCATGTTCATGCAGGAGTTCGTGTGGGGGTGGATCATCCCCGCCGTGATCGGTATCGCACTGTTTGCCCTCTACGTGGCCAAGGGGCGCAAGCCGCTGGTGCGGCCGGAGTTCTTCACTAATGGCCGCTACGTCTGGGCGCTCGTTCTCGTCCTCATCATCTACTCCACGCAGCTGGGCTACATCGTCATGATCCCGTTCGCGGCGAAGGACTTCCACGGCCTCAACCAGTCGGATGCCGCGCTGCTCATGGTTCCCGGCTACATCTGTGCGGTGCTCGTCGGCATCTTCTCCGGCAAGATCGGCCACTACCTCACGTCCCGCACCACGATCTTCACCGCGCTCGGCATGATCATCGGCGCTCTTGTGTTGGGCGCGCTGACGATCCAGATGGCGATCGTGTTCCAGATCGTCTCGATCATCCTGTTCGCCTCGGGCTTTGCCCTGCTCTACGCCCCGCTGGTGAACACCGCCCTGTCCCGCATCATGCCGGAAAAGTCCGGCATCGCCATCGGTTTCTACAACCTCACGATCAACATCGGCATCCCCCTGGGCATCGCCTACACCTTCCAGTTCATGGATGCCCTCCCGAGCTACAACGCTGTGCTCTGGGCCCTCGCCGCCATCGGCCTGGTGGGCGCGGTCATCTACGTCCTCGCGGATCGGTGGATGTACGCGCGCGAAAAGGCCTCCGGCGAGCTCATCGCGGCGAACAAATAACACTAACTAACCACCGAGAAAGGACCACACCATGTCAGCACAGTCATCCTCACCATCCACACCATCCGCAGCAGACGTCTCCGCCATCATCGACCACACTCTGCTCAAGCCGGAGGCCACCTCCGCAGACGTCGCCGCCCTCGTCCAGGAGGCCAAGGACCTCGGCACCTACGCGGTATGCGTGTCGCCCTCCCAGCTGCCCCTCAAGGACACGGGCGACGTGCATGTCGCCACGGTCGTCGGCTTCCCCTCCGGCGCGGTCAAGCCACAGATCAAGGCCGCCGAGGCCAAGCAGGCCGTCACCGACGGCGCCGACGAGGTCGATATGGTCATCAACATCGCCCTGGCCAAGGAGCATAAGTTCGACGCCCTTACGGAGGAAATCGCCATGGTCCGCGAGGCCATCCCGGGGAAGATCCTCAAGGTCATCATTGAATCCGCTGCCCTAACGGACGAGGAAATCGTGGGCGCCTGCGAGTCCGCAGAGAAGGCGGGGGCCGACTTCGTCAAGACCTCCACCGGCTTCCACCCGGCGGGTGGCGCCTCGGAGCACGCCGTGTCCCTCATGCGCAAGACCGTCGGTGACCGCCTCGGGGTGAAGGCATCCGGTGGCATCCGCACCGCCGAAGCCGCCGTGGCCATGATGAAGGCGGGTGCGAGCCGGCTCGGGCTGTCGTCGTCGAAAAAGATTGTGGAAGGACTGGAGTAATGAGTGCCGTATCGTCTGACCTCATTGCCCGCGCCCGGGAATGGGCCGAGCACGACCCCGACCCGGCAACGAAACAGCAGGTAGAGCAGCTCATCGTCGCGGACGATGCCGTGGGCCTCGGCGAGGCCTTCCACGGTCCGCTGAGCTTCGGCACCGCCGGGCTGCGCGCGGAGATCGGCCCGGGCGAATCCCGCATGAACCGCGCGGTCGTCATTCGCGCCACCGCGGGCCTCGTGGCATGGCTGAAGACCAAGGTCGACAACCCCGTGGTGGTGGTCGGCTGCGACGCGCGCTACGGTTCCGCCGAGTTCCAGCGCGACGCCGCGCAGGTCATCGCCGGCGCCGGGGGCACCGCGCTGGTGCTGCCCGCGCAGAACCCCACCCCGCTGACGGCCTTTGCCGTCAAGCAGCAGGGTGCGGACGCGGGCATCATGGTGACCGCCTCGCACAATCCGCCGAAGGATAACGGTTACAAGGTGTACCTCGGTGGCCGTGTGGCCACGGGTCCGGCGGAGGGAGTGCAGCTTATTTCCCCTGCGGACAAGGAGATCGCCGAGGCCATAGCGGCGGCCCCCGCGGCTGATGAGGTCCTGATGGCGTCGAAGGACACAGACCACATCCGCGCCATCGACCCGCGCGACGATTACGCGGCGCGGGCGGTGGCGCTGGCGGGGGAGCGCACTGAGAAAGACACAGAGCAAAACGCAGACGTTCGCATCGCGCTGACCGCGATGCACGGCGTGGGCGCGGCCCTGGGCGAGCGCATCCTCACCGCCGCGGGCTTCGAGGTGTCGCTGGTGCCGGAACAGGCCCAGCCGGACCCGGATTTCCCGACCGTGTCGTTCCCTAACCCCGAGGAGCCGGGCGCGCTGGATTTGGCGAAGAAGCACGCGACGGAGATCGGCGCGGACGTCATCATCGCCTACGACCCGGACGCCGACCGCTGCGCCGTGGCCACCCCGGACGATAGTGCCGAGGGCGGCTGGCGACAGCTCACCGGCGACGAAACCGGCGCGCTGCTCGGCGACTACCTGGCCCGCCGCGGGGCCACGGGCGTGATGGCGAACTCGGTGGTGTCTAGCCGCCTGCTGTCGCGCGTGGCCGAGCATCACGGCCTGGAGCATCAGACCACGCTCACCGGATTCAAGTGGATCGCCCGCACTCCGCAGCTCTGCTTTGGTTACGAGGAGGCCATCGGGTACTGCTGCGATCCCGAGGCGGTGGCCGACAAGGACGGCGTGGGTACCTCCGTGGTGTTGGCCAGCCTGGTGGCGGATCTCAAGGCGGAGTCGAAGACACTCGACGATGCGCTGGACGACCTAGCGCGGCAGCATGGGCTGTACCAGACCGCGCCGCTGACGTTCCGGGTCACCGACCTGTCGCTGATCAGCGAGGGAATGGACAAGCTGCGTGCTCAGCCGCCGGAGTCGCTCGCGGGCTCGCCGGTGACCGAGGTGAAGGACCTGGCGACCGATCCGCTGGGCATCGGGGCGACAGACGGCATGTTGTTCGTCACCGCAGACAACGACCGGGTGATCTGCCGGCCGTCTGGCACGGAGCCGAAGCTGAAGTGCTACCTGGAGGTGGTGCTGCCGGTGGATGGCGAGGGTGATCACGGCGCTGTGCCGCGCGACAAAGCGACACAGCGGCTGGCGCAGATGTCCGCCGAGCTTAAGAAATTCCTGGGAATGTAGACGCGGCCGAAGTCGCCGACCAGGCATTTCCTCAAGGGTGACCTATAAGTTGTGGGGCTTCAAATAGGTTACCCTTGAAAAGTTCGGACGCGGAGGCGTATCACGGTGCTTATGACAACATTCGCATTGGAAAACCCAAGCACCGGTCAAACTGAAGAAGAATTCGACCGCATCAACGATTCCGATCGGGATCAGATCCTCGATCAATCCACCAAGGCCTACGAGTCGTGGCGCGCCACGAGCGTGGAGGAGCGCGCAGCCGTGCTGGCCCGCGCTGCCGACATCTACGAAGAGCGCAAGGACGAGCTCGCGGCAATCATCGGCCGCGAGATGGGCAAGCTGACCCGCTGGGGTGAGGCGGAGGTCGACATCGTGGTCGACATCTACCGCTGGTACGCCGAGCACGCCCAGGAGCTGCTCGCCGACGAACAGCTCCCGGCGCAAGGGGCCATCAAGACCTACGTGCGCAAGGATCCGATTGGCACCGTTCTCGGCATCATGCCGTGGAACTTCCCCTACTACCAGGTGGCCCGCTGGGCAGCCCCGAACCTGCTGCTGGGCAACGCGCTGATCCTCAAGCACGCATCCATCTGCCCGCTGTCCTCTCAGGCCTGCCAGGACATCCTGGAGGAAGCAGGCCTGCCGAAGGGTGTGTTCATCAACATCTACGCCTCCGGGTCGCAGATGGACGATTTCGTCTCGGACAAGCGCGTGGCTGGCGTGTCTCTGACCGGCTCCGAGGGCGCGGGTTCCGCCGTGGCCAAGACCGCCGGTGAGAACTACAAGAAGTCCCTGCTGGAGCTCGGCGGCAACGACCCGTTCATCGTTCTCGATGACGACAACCTCGATTGGGTCCTCGACCAGTTCGTGCGCATCCGTATGTACAACTCCGGCCAGGCCTGCAACGCTCCGAAGCGCCTCATCGTCATGGACGAGTTCTATGATCGTGTCGTGGAGACCCTCGAGAAGAAGATCGCCGACCTTTCGGTCGGTCCGTGGGACGACGCCAACGCGGATCTCGGCCCTCTATCGTCCGTGGGTGCTCGCGATGAGATCGTCGAGCGGTTGGACAAGGCGGCGGAAGAGGGGACCGCGACGGTGCGCGTCGGCGGCAAGGCCATCGACCGCGAGGGTGCCTACATGGAGGCCACCCTGCTGACCGATGTGGACCCTACCGCTGACGTGGGCTGCAACGAGATCTTCGGCCCCGTGGCCATCGTGTACAAGGCCAAGGATGCCGACGAGGCCGTGGAGATCGCGAACAACTCCGACTACGGCCTGTCCAGCTCGGTATGGGGCACCGACCTGGCTAAGGCAGAGGAGGTCGCTAGCCGCCTGCGCGCTGGCATGACCTTCGTCAATGAGGCCTCGGTGACGGCCGCGGGCCTGCCGTTCGGCGGTATCGGCCGTTCCGGTTACGGCCGCGAGCTGGCCCGTTGGGGTGTGGGCGAATTCGTCAACGAGCACCTCTATCGGGTGTCGGATCAGTCGAGCGCTGGTAACTCTCCGGCGTTCTAGGAACCGCTGCCTAAGGGCGAAAGGGTAGACAAGCTAGTCTACTTTTTCGCCCTTTTTTGCTGCTTTTATTGCGTAAGTGAACCGATCGGTCTAGGCTCTGTGTAGACCGAACAGTCTGTTCGGAAAATGCGGCCGTGACGAGCGCGCCGTGAGATACGACGACACAGTAGACGACATAGTAAACACAGAAGAGGACGCGCAATGGAACCCCTGTTTCGCAGCGGTGGGAAGGCGGCGGACTACCGGGACCCAGAGCTCAGCCCGGAGGGTGCCTTCACCACCACCGAGCCACTGTCCGCTGGCCAGCGGCAGGCTCACGAGCGCCTGGTGGAGGAGTGGAATCACCAGCTCGAAGGCGCGACCGCCGAGGAGATCATCGACTGGGCCAGCACGCACGTCACTGGCCCCATCGCCGTAACGATGTCGATGCAAGACACGATCCTCGCCGAGCTCACCGACGGGAAGCTGGACAACGCCGAGCTCGTCTTCCTCGACACCGGATACCACTTCCCCGAGACCATCGAGACTCGCGACAAGGTCGAGCAGCGCTACGAGCTTCCCCTGCGCAACATCACCCCGGTGCTCACCCGGGAAGAACAGGACGAGGTCTACGGCCCCCGGCTCTACTCCACCAACCCGACCGCGTGCTGCCGCATGCGGAAGGTGGAGCCGCTGGCCAGGATGCTCGACCCCTTCGAGGCGTGGATCACCGGCATCCGTCGCGTCGATAGCGCGCTGCGGGCCAACACTCCCGTCCTCGAGGTCGATCGCACCGGCCGGCTAAAGATCAACCCCCTCGTGGAGTGGTCGGACGAGCAGGTCGAGAGCTACATCGCCGATCACGACCTCATCATCCACCCACTGACTACCCAGGGTTATCCCTCCATCGGTTGCGCCACCTGCACCCTGCCCGTTGCGGAAGGCCAAGATCCACGCTCCGGCCGCTGGGCCGGTTCCTCCAAGACAGAATGCGGACTTCACACATGAGCACTCCAACCACCATCGATACTTCCCTTTCCCCGCACCTCGCAGCGCTCGAGGCCGAATCCATCGAGATCCTGCGCGAGGTAGCCGGCCAGTTCGACCGCCCCGCGCTGCTGTTCTCCGGCGGCAAGGACTCGGTCGTTGTCCTCGAGCTGGCCAAGCGTGCCTTCCACCCCGCGCCCGTGCCCTTCGAGTTGGTGCACGTGGACACCGGGCACAACTTCCCCGAGGTCATCGAGTTCCGCGACAAGATCGCCGCCGACCCGAAGGTGTCGCTGCACGTCGCCCACGTCCAGGACTGGATCGATAGCGGCGCGGTGCAGGAGCGCCCGGACGGTACGCGCAACCCGCTGCAGACAATCCCACTCGTGGAGACCATCCAGAACCGCGGCTACGATGCCGTGCTCGGTGGCGCTCGCCGCGACGAGGAGAAGGCCCGCGCGAAGGAGCGCGTGTTCTCCGTTCGCGATAGCTTCGGCGGTTGGAATCCTCGCCGTCAGCGCCCCGAGCTGTGGGGGCTGTACAACGGCCGTCACCAGGCCGGGGAGAACATTCGCGTGTTCCCCATTTCCAACTGGACCGAGGCGGACGTGTGGGACTACATCCGCGACCGCAACGTTGAGGTTCCGGAGATCTACTACGCCCACACCCGCACCGTGTTCAACCGCGGCGGCATGTGGCTGACCCCCGGCGAATGGGGCGGCCCCAAGGAGGGCGAGGAGCTGGTGGACAAGACCGTGCGCTACCGCACCGTGGGCGACATGTCCTGCACCGGCGCCGTGGAAAGCACCGCCACCACCATCGCTGACGTGATCGACGAGATCCGCAGCTCCACCACCACCGAACGCGGCGCCACCCGTGCCGACGACAAGCTCAGTGAATCCTCCATGGAAGACCGCAAGAAGGAAGGCTACTTCTGATGACCGCTACCCTGACCCAGCAGCTGCCGACCCTACGGTTGTGCACCGCCGGTTCCGTCGATGACGGCAAGTCCACCTTCGTGGGCCGCCTGCTCCACGACACGAAGTCCATCCTGGCCGACCAGTACGAGTCCGTCGAGCGCGCGTCCACCGCCAAGGGCCTGGAAAACCCGGACCTCTCGCTGCTCGTTGACGGCCTGCGCGCCGAGCGCGAGCAGGGCATCACCATCGACGTGGCCTACCGCTACTTCGCCACCGACAAGCGCAGCTTCATCCTCGCGGACACCCCGGGCCATGTGCAGTACACCCGCAACACCGTCACCGGCCTGTCCACCTCTGAGCTGGTCATCGTCCTCGTCGACGCCCGCAACGGCGTGATCGAGCAGACCCGCCGCCACCTCCAGGTTGCTGCGATGATGAAGATTTCCCAGGTCATCGTGGCCGTCAACAAGATCGACGCGGTGGACTACTCCGAGGAGGTCTTCAACAACGTCAAGCGCGACGTTGAGGCCCTCGTCGAGGAACTCGGCCTCGCCCACGTGGACGTGATCCCCACCAGCGCCCTGCTCGGGGACAACGTGGTGGAGCGCAGCTCCAACACCCCCTGGTACACCGGGCCGTCCGTGCTGGAACTGCTGGAGACCGCCCAGCCGGCCCAGTACTCCCAGGACGTTCAGCGCGGCTTGCGCTTCCCTGTTCAGATCGTCATCCGGGACCATGCCACCGATTACCGCGGCTACGCCGGACGGGTCGCAGCCGGGCAGGTCAGCCGTGGAGACGTCGTCCGTGCCGGAGGCTTGGAAGCCGTCATCGAGGGCATCGATGGCCCTCAGGGGGAGCAGGAGACTGCTACCCGCGGCGAGTCCGTGACCCTGCGCCTCGACCGCGACATTGACCTGTCTCGCGGCGACCTCATCGCCGCAGGCGCGGACGTGCCCGCGCCGCAGCAGACCTTCGAGGCTACCGTGTTCCACCTATCCGAAACGCCCGTGCAGGTGCGGGGCAACGTGCTCATCCGCTACGGCAGCGCTCTGGTGCGCGGCCGGGTCGATTCCATCGACGGCGATCGCACGCAGCTGCAGCTCAACGACATCGCGACCGTCCGCATCACCGTGGCCGAGCCCCTGCCGGTGGAGCCCTACCGTCGCAGCGGCAAGGTCGGCAGCCTGCTCATCGTCCACCCGCAGACCGGCGACACCCTGACTGCAGGTTTGGTGAAGTAACCATGGCGCGCCCCATCATCTGCTTCGCTCACGGATCCAGGCATCCGCACGCCGACCAGGCCGTGCAGGAGATCGCCGACGCCGTGCGGCAGGGCAGTGGTGCGGGCGCATATCCGGCCTACCTGGATTTCAACCCGCGGACGCTCACCAACGTTGCCCACCTACTGCGCGCCGACGGATACGACGAGGCCACCGTGGTTCCGCTGCTCTTCACTGACGCGTTCCACATGCGCCACGACGTGCCAGCGGCCATCGACGAGGCCGAAGCTGCCACCGGCATCACCCTGCACCTCGCCAAGGGGCTGGGCACGGGGGAGACCATGGTGCGCGTCGTCTCCGACCACATCCGCAATTACCTGCAACCGCAGCACACGAAGATTGCCCTGTTCAACGTGGGCAAGCCCGTGCCCGACTTTGCTCAGCGCCTCGCCGCCGCCACCACAGCACGCGAGGCCCGCAGTTTCTCCCTCAACGACCGCGACGAATTGCTGGCCTACGCCGACCCGGCGGACACCCTCGTGGTGCCCCTGTTCGTCTGTCCGGGCGTGCTGTGGGACCAGCTCTGTGAACGAATGCCCAGCGGACTGGCTCGTGCGCCGCACCTCGGTGCGGCGGTCGCGCCAGCCGTGATTGCTCAAGCACAGCACTAGCACAGCACTAGCTCTCCACTAGCTTTCTGAAAATCCCAAGGGTAGACCCTCATGAAAATTCTCATCTTCGCTCTCGTTGGCCTCGCCGCCCAGATGGTGGACGGTGCCCTCGGCATGGCATTCGGCGTCACCGCCACCACCTTGCTCATCTTCTCCGGCCTGGGCCCCGCCCACGCCTCCGCCGCCGTTCACTTCGCGGAGCTCGGCACCACGCTGTTCTCCGGCCTGTCGCACTGGCGGCTGCGCAACGTCCACTGGCCCACCGTGGTGGCCCTCGGCGTGCCAGGCGCGATCGGCGCTTTTGCCGGTGCGTATCTGCTGTCCAACCTGTCCACGAAGGCGGCCGAGCCAGTCGTCTCCACCATCCTGGTTCTGCTCGGTGCGTACGTGCTGGTGCGCAGTGTGGCGGTGCCGTGGCGCCGTGCGGATAAGGTGCAGCCGGCGTCCACCACGCGCCGGTCGCGTCTGGGCCTGTCGGTGTTGGGCCTGACAGGTGGCTTCCTCGACGCCTCCGGTGGCGGTGGCTGGGGTCCCGTCACCACCTCCACCCTCATGAGCGTGGGCAAGGACGAGCCGCGTCGCATCATCGGTACGGTGAACACCGCTGAGTTCCTCGTGGCGGCGTCCGCATCGGCGGGTTTCATCGTGGGCATGAGCAACGACCTCGTGCAGTCGTGGCAGCCCGTCCTCGGCCTGCTCATCGGCGGCGCGATTGCCGCGCCGATCGCCGCGTGGGCGGTGACCGTGATCAAGCCGGAGGTACTCGGTGCGGTCGTCGGCGCCCTGCTGATGTTCCTCAACTCCACGCGCCTCATCAATTACTTCGGCTTCGCCGGTGTGGTCGCGGTCCTGCTGCTGGGGCTGGCCGTGGTGGTCGCTCTCGTACTGGTACGGAAGCGGTCGCTGCTGGCTCGGTCGCTGGCTGGTGACGACGCCGGTTCCGACACCGCTGATAGCACCGCCACTGACACCACCCCAGAGCCCCCGCACACCGATCATGAAAAAATTCTCGCCGAATATCGTTATAAGTGATATCGGTCACAATACGGGGTAGAAAGGGGCATAAATAACCCCCAAACTCCCACCACTTTTACTGAGACGGGCACAATTTCGTGCCCGTCTTTGTGTTTCCCGGCACAATGGAGGATGGCCTAGATATCTCGTATATCTTGTATCTCTTCAGTGAAAGGTTGGAATAGTGCCAGCAGACGCTACCCTTCGTGCCGTCATCTCCCCGCTCGCCACGGCCACCGCCCGCCGCAGCGACATCGTTGAGCAAACCAACGCCGCGGATATCTTCGATCACATCCGCCCGTCCACCCCGGACTTCGCCGAGGCACTCGACGCCGCCTATTCCACCTCCGCGCCCGTCCTCGTCGGCACCGGCGAAATCACCTTTGACTCCCGCCTTGCCGCAGCCTCCGGCGCCGCGCACTTCCTCGTCGCCGGCACCTCCCAGGACATCACCACCCTCCAGCTCGCTAGCGGCCAGCTCGTTCGTTCCGGTGTGCGGCCCGCAGGGATCTGTATTCTCGACGCCACCTCGGGGCATTCCAACGCCCTCGAAGCTGAGGGGCAGGCCATTAAGTTCGTGGCTCTGGAATCCATCGGCTCCGCCGAGCGCCGCACTCCCGTCATCGGCCCCGAACTGTTCGAGCGCAACCTCATCGCCAAGGCCCGGGCGAAGCAGGCCCACATCGTGCTGCCGGAAGGCGACGATGACCGCATCCTCACCGCTGCCCACCAGCTCCTCGAGCACAAGGTGTGCGCGCTGACCATCCTTGGCGATCCCGATGCGATGGCCCAGCGCGCCAAGGAGCTCAACCTGGACCTCTCGGGCGCCACGCTCACGGATCCCACGCAGGGCACCCAGCTCGAGGAGTTCGCCCAGGAGTTCGCCGAGCTGCGCAAGCACAAGGGCGTGAGCCTGGACGATGCCCGCGAGACCATGAAGGACATCAGCTACTACGCCACGATGATGGTCCACAAGGGCATCGCCGACGGCATGGTCTCCGGCGCCGCCCACACCACGGCGCACACCATCAAGCCGAGCTTCCAGATCATCAAGACCGCGCCGGGCTCCTCCGTGGTCAGCTCCATCTTCCTCATGGTCATGGACGGTGTGCTCTGGGCCTTCGGTGACTGTGCCGTCAACCCGAACCCCACCCCGGATCAGCTCGCGGAGATCGCCGCAGTGTCCGCGCAGACCGCCGCGCAGTTCGGCATCGACCCGAAGGTCGCCCTGCTCAGCTACTCCACCGGCACGTCGGGTGCTGGCGAGGACGTCGAAGCGGTGACTGCCGCCGTCGAGAAGGCAAAGCAGGATCACCCCGATCTGCAACTCGATGGTCCCCTTCAGTTCGACGCCGCCGTGGTCCCCTCCGTCGGCCAGAAAAAGATGCCGGGATCGAGCGTGGCTGGCGAGGCCACCGTCTTCATCTTCCCCGACCTCAACAGCGGCAACATCACCTATAAGGCGGTACAGCGCACCGCCGATGCCCTGGCAGTCGGCCCGATCCTCCAGGGGCTCAACAAGCCCGTCAACGACCTGTCCCGTGGCGCCACCGTGCCGGACATCGTCAACACCGTAGCCATCACTGCGATCCAGGCTGGCTAGGTAGCGCTCTCTTACACCCTCTTACTCTCACTCACTCAGCCCCACTCATTCTCGCGAAGGAAAGACATGTCCGACACTCCGTACGTTCTGGTTCTCAATTCCGGCTCTAGCTCCATTAAGTTCCAGGTTCTCGACCCCGCGGCAGACGCTGCCCAGGACCCGTTCGTCTCCGGCATCGTGGAACGCATCGGTGAATCCAGCGGCCACATCGCCATTAAGACGGAAACCTCGAAGATGGAGGACAGCCGCCCGATCCTCAGCCACTCCGTGGGTCTGGAGCGCGCCTTCGGCATGATGACGCTGCTCGGTGTGGGGCCGCAGGACCTCAACCTCGCGGCGGTCGGCCACCGCGTGGTGCACGGTGGTGCCACCTTCACCGAGCCTGTCGTTATCGACGACACCGTCATCAGCAAGCTCAAGGGCCTCATCCCCCTAGCGCCGCTGCACAACCCCGCCAACATCGACGGCATCGAGAACGCCCGGGCGCTGCTGGAGCACGTCCCCCACGTGGCAGTGTTCGATACCGCCTTCTTCTCCACCCTGCCCGAGGACGCGGCAAACTACGCTATCGACCGCGAGGTGGCGAAGAAGTATGACATCCGCCGCTACGGTTTCCATGGCACCAGCCACCACTACGTCTCCGACAAGGTCCCCGGCCTGCTGGGCAAGCCGGCCGAGGATGTCAACCAGATCACCCTGCACCTGGGCAACGGTGCCTCCGCCGCGGCGATCCGCGGCGGCGAGGCCGTGGACACGTCCATGGGTCTGACCCCGCTGGCCGGCCTTGTGATGGGCACCCGCTCCGGCGATATCGACCCGGGCATCATCTTCCACCTGGAACGCTCGGCCAATATGAAGGTCGACGAGATCGACACGCTGCTCAACCGCAACTCCGGTCTCAAGGGTGTTTCGGGCGTTAATGACTTCCGCGAGCTCAAGGAGCTCATCGAGTCCGGTGATGAGAACGCGAACCTGGCCTACGGTGTGTACATCCACCAGCTCCGTCGCTTCATTGGCTCCTACATGCTGATCCTCGGCCGGTTGGACGCGATCACGTTCACCGCGGGCGTGGGTGAAAACTCCGTCAACGTGCGCCGAGACGCCATGGCGAACCTGGAGAACTTCGGCATCAAGATTGATGAGGCCCGCAACAACAACGAGGACGGCATCGAAGGAGCACGCGAGATCTCCACCGATGACTCCACGGTCAAGGTCTTCGTGGTGCCCACCAACGAAGAGCTCGCCATTGCCCGCCAGGCTAAGGCGCTGGCTGACGAGGCTTAGTGAGTTAGAACCCCAGAGTTAGAACCAAGTGGCCGGGCGGATGTTATTCGCCATGTCCACCAGCCGGTAGCGGTGGCGGGGGAACTGTGACTGCCGCGCAAGCAAGCGCAGGCCCGCCTCCAGGCCGGTGCGTAGGCCCCGCTCGGTGAACTCCACATCGAATAGCGGGGCATCATTACTGGGGGTGGCTTTCTGGTCCCGCAGCCAGCTCAGGGCCGCCGCCAGCACAGCCAGCCGCACCTGCGGCAGGCGGGGTTCGTTCGTGGGCATGATCTCCAAGCGCCGGGCCGCGCGCCGAATGCGCGACTCCGTGAGGCTGGCATGGTCGTTAACCAGCATCAAGATCGTGGTCAGCCGTGCCAACCGGCTGTGCTGAGACGAGGATGGCACGCGGTCGAGCGCCGCCACGGCGCTATCCACCAACCCTTCGGCCTCCAGCTGGCGGGCCAGGCCGAAGCCACTGGACACTGTCGTGGGGTTCGTGGCCCACACCAGGCCATACAGGCGCATCGCGTGAAAACGCAGCGCCTCGGGATCGTTGGTCAGGTGGTTCCAGTCCGGAACCGCCGAGTAATCATCCACGGGAACTCGCTGAGCATACGCCAGGGCAGAGGCCACGCGGGCGGCGTCGGCTGAAAGAAGTTGCTGCGTGTTCACACCCTGCTGCTGCAGCATGAGCTCATCGGTGGCGGCCAGTGCCAACTTCGGCGCAGGCTCGCCGGGAAGGATGTAGAGCACCCGGTTGAAAAAGCGTTGCGCGGCGGAGAAATCGCTGCCGAGCAGGGCAGCCACGCCCGAATGCCAGTGGAAACGCCAGTCGTTGCGCAGGCGCGGCTCGAGCTCGTGCAGCAGCTCGCGGGCCTCGTGCGTCTGCCCCAGGTCGAGGCGGGCGCGCACCATCGCCAGGGGGATCTCCACGGAGTTTGACAGGTTCGGCTGCTTCAGCGACTGCGCAAGGGTATCGAGTAGGTCGGACGCCTCGGTGTAGCTCGTCGCCGATAGCAGCCCGAAGCCCGGATCGGAGGAGTCCGCCAGGGGAGTGGGCAGTGCTGCAATGACCTCCGCGGCGCTGATCTCAGCGGAGCGCTCGATGCCGTCGACGAGCTGGTCGGTGCGGAAAACGGCGTGCTTTGTGCCGAAGGTGGAGCGCTGCGCCGTGAAGCGCGTGTTGAGGTGCGGATACTGCCGCCCGTCGCGGATCGCTAACACCTCGCGCAGCACGCCCATGAGCTGATTCGTCATGGCCGTCGCCGAGCTGAATCGGACATCCGGGTTCGGATCCGTGGCGCGCAACAGCAGTCGGTAAAGCGACAGGTACTCGCGGAACAGTGGCTCCTCATCCGGGGTGGGAAGGCCGTCGGCGTAGGCGCCGTTGGTGACTGGCAGTTTCACGACGAGGGAGGCGAGCGTGCGGCCCACCGTGTAAATATCCGTGGCCACCGTCGGGCCGGTCTGCGCCACCTCCGGGGCCTGGAAACCCTTCGTGCCGAAGATATGACCGTAGGCGCCGATGCCGGTCACCGCGCCCAGGTCGATGAGCTTGACCTGGTCCTCGGTGATGATGATGTTGTCCGGCTTCAAGTCGTTGTAAACCACCCCGCGGGAGTGAAGGTAGTCCAGCGCCTGCAGGATCTCCAGGATGTAACCGATGGCGATGTCCACGTCGAACACCCCACTGGACAGGCGCCTGCGGCGCGACCGCAACGACGGGCCGCCCACGAACTCCATGACAATGAACCCGCCGGGGCTGCGCGGATCATCGATGAAGTTGAAGATCTTCACGATGCCCGGGTGGGTGATATCCGCAAGAAACGCCCGCTCGGACTCCGCCACCGCGGCCTCGTGCGGATTCTCCGTGGCCATCATTCCCTTGAGCACCACGTAGCGATCGGCCACCTTGTGATCGATCGCGATATAGACCCAGCCCAGGCCACCGTGGGCGATGGGGCCCAGGATCTCGTACTGGCCGGCGATGATGTCGCCCCTCTTCAGCGACGGCGCCTCCACCCCGCGGGCGATCTCCTCGCTGGGATCCACCACGGCCGTTTCCGGCTCCGTGGGAGAGACGAACGGCAGGCGCACCATGCCGCCAGCCACCGTCGCTCCCTGGCGATGTGTGCCGCGGCGCTTGCGGAACGTGCTGAGAGCCTCGCGCCGGGAGCGCTCGTCGGAATCCTCCGCGCTGTGCGTCGTGGTAACGGGGTCGGTGTTGACATCCGTGGTGTCTTCAGCGTTCGCTCCCGCGCTCGCGTCCGTATCACCGTCCGTATCCGCGAACGGGTCAAACGCGACCGCCGCCGTAGTGGTCTCCCCATCGGAATCGGCAAACGGGTCGAAGGGCACCGCCTCGGTGACTTCGGTGGGCTCACTGTGGTTATTGCTGGGGTTATCGCTATCACTCATGGGAATTCACCTGCCCTCGCATCTGCTCCAGCTCCGCCGATTGCTCTGGGGTGCGGTACGTCATCGGCAACGACGGTGCCGGTCCGAGGTACTCGGCCATCCACTTGTCGTACAGCTTCTTCCACGTCCCATCGTTGCGGATGCGCTCCAACGTGCTATTGACCTGCCGCACCAGCCCCGCGGTGTCCCGGGTCTTGGTGGGCGGGGCGAAGGCCACGCCGTAGTAGGAATCCTCACCGTAATCGCCGGTCAGCGTGGTGTACGGATCCTGCGCCTGAAGGCCGGACAGAATTGCGTCGTCGGTATAGATCGCATCCACCTGGAAACGCTGCATCGCCATCAAACAATCAGTCCAGGTGCGGGTGTGCATGATCCGACCGATCTGCAGACGTTCCGCTTCATTAAATGAGGTGGAATCGCGGGCCACGCACACCGTTTTGCCCTTGAGGTCCTTGAAGCTCTTGATCTCGGAATTGTCGAGCACCAACAGTCGCGGATTGACCTTGAGGTAGGGAATGGAAAACTCCAACTGCTTCTGCCGCGGGCGGGTGATCGACATAGTGCGAATGATCATGTCTACATCACCCTGGTCTAGGGCCTCCTCGCGATCCCTCGTCTCCACGTAGCGGAACTCCACCCGCGACGGATCGCCGAAAATATCGCGGGCGACTTCGCGCGCCAAGTCCACCTCGAAGCCCGCCAAATCACCCGTAACCGGATCGCGGAATCCCAACCGGTTGAGCGATTGGGCAACACCCACGATCACGCGACCGCGCTTGACGATTGCCGGAATGCGCTCCTCAGGCGTGGCATCGTCCGGCCGCAACGAGCCAAACGGAGGCTTATTCTGCTGCTGCTTGCTGCCGGAACCATCCGCCTCACCCGGGTACACGTATTGCGCCCCCACGGGCAGAGCATTGTTCGCCTGATCCTGCGGCTCCGGCCACTGCGGCATCGCCGGGCTTGGTGCCGAGCACGCTGCGCAGGCGGCCAATAACACGGTGGAATACAGGGCGAGCTGGTGGCGTCGAAAAGAAAACATCAGAGGAACTCCTGCAACCGGGGGCGAGTGCCGAGAATCACGCAGACACCAGAGATGATTGTCAGGGCGAGGACTAGACCCGTGACGCGGCCGGCGGCGGCGCGGCCCTCCACGAGCAAGTCGCGGAGATCCTTGCGCGTGTCCGAAATGAGCTCGGTAAGCTGCTGATCCACCACGTCGAAGTCATTGGTCTGCAGCGCCGTATCGAGCGCCTGAGAATAATTGCCGTTCTGCAACTGCGACACCATGAGCGCGTGGGTTTTATCCCAATCGACCAACGCCTCACGGGCCTGGTCAACGCGGCTGGGGGTGCTAACGGAATCGCGGAGGTTATCCAACGTGGTGTCGATGGAAGACACAGACTTGGAAAACTCCGCCTGGCGGCCCGAGCCGTAATCGCGCTCGATGAGGCCCAGCGCCTCCTGCGTGCGGGCCTGCTGCACCTCAATGCGAGCCTGCGTGAGCTGCTCCAACGGCTGCACCGTACCCTGCACCCCCTTCGTGCCCGCATTCCACAGCAGCACCGACGACACGGAGGTCCACGCCAAGGCAAAGATCATGAGACCCGTGGCGAGCAGATAACCGATGTTGAGGCGGCGGTTGGTCATCGCGGCCAGCCAGAACTGGGCGATGATCAACATGATCACCGCGGCCACGAGGCCAGACAGAGGGAACCACAACGGGGTGACCAGCCGAGCCTCCTGGTCCGAGACCTGTCGGGACGTGCGCTGATACAGCTCCTCCGCGGCCGGCAGCATCGTGTCCTGCATGAGCACCGAGCCCTGGGAAAGATACGAGGCGCCGACCGGGTTGCGGAGGCGATCGTTGGTCTGGGCCGTGGTGATCAGCTGCACATACTCCGGCAGGGCCGTTTGGATCTTGAGCACCAGTTCCATCTCGCGCGACTGGTTATCATTGATACCGCTCGTGGCGCGGACGATCGCCGAGGACGCATCGCGCATGGCCTTGTGATAGGCCTCCACCGAGGAATAATCGCCGGTGTTCTTCTGCAGGAAACTCGTGGTCGCCACCGAATCGGCCACGGACAGGGAGTTGAACAGCTCCTGGGAAGCATTGGACAGTGGCTCGGTGCGGGAGACCAGCGTGTCCAGCTGCGACTGCCGATTACCGGCGCTAAAGACCATTGCGCCGCCCGCGGCGAGGATCGCGATCACCAAAATCGTGGACACGATGGTGAGCAAGCCGGGCGTGGTCCGGGCGAAACTGGCAAATCGGCGGGGAGCTTCCAGCGCCGGATTCACCAGCCCGCGAATCGACCCATTGCGACCGGCTGGGGAATCATCGCGATCCATCCAACGGTCGGCGTCGAACGCGGGAACAGGTGGCATGGCCAAAAGTATATACGCCGCTGGGTGAACCTACCCCGAATTTTCCTTGTGCGTGTGGCACACTGGATCGCATGATCACTGTCAGCTCCCTGACCAAAGCCTATGGTGGCACCACAGTTGTGGATGACCTCAGCTTTGAGGTTAAGCCCGGCATCGTCACCGGCTTCCTCGGCCCCAATGGCGCGGGCAAGTCCACCACGATGCGCATGATCGTGGGGTTGGATAAACCCACGCGCGGCACAGCCCTGGTCGATGGGAAGCGTTACTCCGACTACTCCCGGCCGCTGGAGAAGGTCGGCACGCTGCTCGACGCGAAGTGGATGCACCCCAACCGCTCGGCAGCCAACCACCTCAAATGGATCGCCGCCACCAACGGCATCTCGGCTAAGCGCGTGGACGAGGTGCTGGGGCTGGTTGGCCTCAGCGACGTTGCTGGCCGCAAGGCGGGCAAGTTCTCCCTCGGTATGGGTCAGCGCCTCGGCTTGGCAGCGGCGCTGCTCGGCGACCCGGATGTGCTCATGCTCGACGAGCCCGTCAACGGCCTGGACCCGGAAGGCATCCGCTGGGTGCGCGACTTCGTCCGCGCCCTCGCGGCGGAGGGGCGCACCGTGTTGGTGAGCTCGCATCTGCTCAGTGAGATGGCGCAGACCGCCGACCACCTCATCGTCATTGGCAAGGGCAAGCTGGTAGCCAACGCCAGCACACACGACTTCATCAAGAACGCATCCGAAGCAACCACCGTGGTGCGCACCGATCACCTCGAGGAGATGCAGAAAGCGCTGCGCGAGGAAGAGGTGCGCTTCAGCCTGGGCACGGACGCCGAGGGGCGCACCACCGTGCTCATCCCCAATAGGGATTCGGATTGGGTTGGCGCCTTGGCCTACACCTACGGCTTGCTGCTGCGCGAGCTGTCGGAGACCCGCCCGAGCTTGGAAGATGCCTTCATGCGCATGACCGGCGACGCGGTGGAGTACCACGCCAGCGTTGGACAGCCGGGCCAGAACCAGCCGCGCCAGAACCAGCCGCGCCAGAACCAGCCCACCCCACCGGAAGGACGATAATCATGCTCCGAATCGCACGTTCCGAGTGGATCAAGCTCCGCACTACCAAGTCTCTGTGGTGGACCTCTGTTCTGGTCATCGTGTTCTCCCTCGGGTTCACCCTCCTCATGGGGCTTCTCACCGGCAGCACCCTGGCCAACACTGACCCGGCCAAGGAGCCGGATATCTATTCGGCGATGATGAACTCGCTAAAGAACTCCTCGGCCCTGAGCGGCTTCCTCTTCTTTGGGCTCATGGTCATCCTCATTCAGGGTGTTCTGACCGTCACCAGCGATTATGGTTCGAACACGTCCAAGACAACCCTGCTGGCCACCCCTAAGCGCTGGCCCGTTCCGGTTGCGAAGTTCCTGGTGTACGGCCTGATCGCGGCGGTGATTTCTCTCATCAGCACTGCGGGGTCCATCCTGGTCTATCAGTGGACGCTCGGGACCAAGATCGACGATGCAGCCATGCTCACCAACGTTGGCCTCGGCGCCGATAGCGCTTGGACCATGATCGGCCGCGGCGTGCTCTATGCCGTTCTGGCCGTGGCCGTGGCAATCGGGGTGGGTTACCTTGTGCGCCACACCGCCGGTGGCATCTCCCTGATCCTGTTGTGGGTGCTGGTGATCGAGCAGACATTGGTGCAGCTGCTCCCCAAGGTTCGGGACTACCTCCCGCCCTACATGCCCTTCAAGAACATGGAAAATGCCACGTTGATGATGGACACTCCCGATGCGCCGTGGGGTCAGGTCGGCAGCATCGCCTACTTTGCGGGGATCGCCGCGGTGATCTTCATCGCCGGTGTGGTCGCGCTGCAGAAGCGGGATGCCTAACCCTGGGGTCTCTCGTCACTTCGACGTCACCCCATGCCGCTTGGTAAGGTAAGCCTATTATGGTTTCTGGCGAAAGCGATTCGACGCGGCAGCCCCATCCCCGCCCGGGGATGGGGATCTTTGTTTTGTTGGGGTTAGCTCTGCTCTCAGCGGCTGGCCCGCTAGGCATGGATATGTTCATGCCCTCGCTTCCCCAGATTGCCGTGGACTATTCCACCACGGCTCCGATGGCTCAGTTGGGCATCACGTTCTTCATGCTCGGCATGGGCTTGGGACAGGTCTTCATCGGCCCCTTGTCTGACGAGCGCGGCCGGCGCAAGCTGCTGATATCGGGAATGATTTTGGCCGTGGCGGCGTCGATCGTGTGCGCCGTTGCCCCGACCATCGAGGTGTTTATTGCGGGGCGTTTGTTGCAGGGCACCGCCGGCGGCGTGGGCGTGGTGCTGGCGCGCGCGATCGTCGGCGACCGGGTATCTGGTGCCCGGGCGGCGAAGGCGTACGCCGTCATGATGACCGTGGTGGGTGTTGCTCCCGTTATCGCGCCGCTCATCGGCGCGGCCGTGGCCGGGGTGTTCCATTGGCGTGCGGTGTTCTGGCTGCTGGTGATCATCGCCGTGGCACAGCTTCTGGTGGCGCTGCGGCTCCCGGAGTCCCTGCCGCCGGATCAACGTACGGGCACGGGAGTGGCCGGAACGTTTCGCAACATGGGTGGGTTGCTAACGGTTCGCCCGTTCGTGGCCAACCTCGTGGTCTTCGGCCTCGGTTTCGGAGCCATGTTTTCGTTTATCTCCGGCTCTTCCGTGGTACTGCAGCAGCAGTTGGGGCTGAGCGCTGGCATGTACTCGGTGGTGTTCGCGATCAACGCCTCGGCGCTCATTGTCACAAACATCATCGGCGGGCGGTTGGCTGGCCGGGTGTCTTCGCAGCGTCTGCAAGCCGTGGGTGTCACGTTGGTGGCCCTGGGTGCGCTGTCGTTGGGGATCGTCACGCTGACGGACCCGGTGGTGGTTCCGGTGGTCGCCAGCACTTTTGTGCTGACGAGCGGAACGGCGCTGTGCATGGTGCACAGCACTGCTATTGCTCAGGGGATGGCCACGGGCCGTCAGGGTGCCGCGTCGGCGCTGCTGGGGGCCAGCCAGTTCGCGGTGGGAAGTCTGGTGAGCCCGCTTGTTGCTGTGGGTGACAACAAGCTGGCTTCCATGGCCATTGTCATGGCTGTATGCGCGGCCGGTGCGGTTGTGGGGAAGTTGGTCTCCTTCACCTCGCGGTCAGCGAGTGCCGACTGATTGAGTTCTAGCGGGTGAGAACTACTCGCCGGTGCTTTCCCGCTGCATGTCGTCGATGAGCGTCTCTGCGGCGATCGAGAGGTTGCGCAGCGCGGGCACGCCGCGGCGCAGCTTGGCGATGTCGCGGGCGTCCATGCGGCGGGTGGCGCGGGCGATGAGCAGCGCCCACTCGTCGGTGATGGAGTTCATCATCTCCACGCCGTCGTCGGTGAGGAAGAGATCCTGGGCGCGCTTGTCCTGGCTGTTGGCCTGGCGCTTCACGAGCCCGTTGTTGATGAGTCGCCGCACGGTGGCGGAGACGTTGGAGGCGCGGAGGAAGCGCAGACGGGCGATATCGGATACGCCGCAGCCGGGGTGTTGGGCGACGAATTGCAGAACCTCGATCTCGGACTGGGAGATGGCGAGTTTCTGGTTAGGGCGCTCCATCAGCCGGCGGGTGGCGGAGAGGAAGTCATAAACGCTGGCCGCGATCTCGGCGACATCCACTTCGGGCAACACCTCGGGTGCCCGGCGTCCGCGGATGGGTTGGGGCGCGGACTGGCTTGGTGAATCGTTGTACATCGTGTGCGTCCTATTTATTGCTATGGCTACATGTTTTGGTAACAGAGTAACGGAGACAGGGGAATAGTTTGGGGATTG
Organism: Corynebacterium falsenii; assembly: GCF_020099275.1. Lineage (NCBI taxonomy): Bacteria > Bacillati > Actinomycetota > Actinomycetes > Mycobacteriales > Corynebacteriaceae > Corynebacterium > Corynebacterium falsenii. Next base: position 797,630 of record NZ_CP083646.1, read on the forward strand.
GTGAATTTTGCCAAAATGCCGGGGGTGAATCGGCATTCAGGCCAGCTTTGTCCGCGTCAGGGCGCGTTACTGCAGGGCGCTGGTCAGGCGCGCCACGTTATCCAGATACTTCTTGTGCCACGGGCGCTTCTCCCACTCCTCGGCGGTGAGCAGAGTGCTCTTCTCCTTGTATTCTTCCGCAAGAGCCACGAGCTGATTCATAAGCTCACCCTTGCCAGTCATCATCGAAATCTCATAGTTCAGACCGAACGAGCGCATGTCCATGTTGGAACTTCCCATCACGGCAATGTCGTCGTCGGCGACAGCGCACTTGGTGTGCAGCACGGCCGGGGCGGGGTAGAGGTAAATCTTGACCCCGGCCTTGAGCAACTCGCGGTAGTACGAGGATTGCGCATGCCCCACAAGCGCCTGATCGGATTCCTCGGACACGTACAGCTCCACCTCCACGCCGCGGTAACACGCCGTGGTCACGCCTTCCATGAGGGACTCATCGGGGATGAAGTACGGGCTGACGATCTGCAGCTTGCGCTTGGCGTGGTGGGCCATGGAGGTAAACAGCCGCAGATTCGGCTCCGTGGTAAACCCGGGTCCGCTGGGCACGATCTGCATGAGGTCCTTGCCCGTATCGGAATTGCTGTCCCGCAGGTTTTCCTTCATCGTGCCGGGAGCGATGAGATCCAGCGATTCATCAGTTTCCGTGTACCAATCCACCGCGAACACGGAATTGATCGTGGCGACCACGGGGCCGCGCACCTCAGCGATGATGTCTACCCAATGCCGTCCGATCTCGTGGTTCTTCTTGTTCTCGTAGGGTGCCTCGATCATGTTCTGGCTGCCCATGAACGCCACGTCTCCATCGACCACCACGAGCTTGCGGTGGTTGCGCAGATCGGGTCGGCGGAAGCGCCAGCGCCACGGCTGCAGGGGGAGCATGACTGCCCATTCGATGCCCATGGAGGTGAGCTTCTTGCCGAGATCCTTGTTGCCCTCGTACTTATGGGCGCCCAGGTGATCCCACAGCACACGCACCTTCACCCCGCGGTGCGCGGCGCGTCCCAGGGCTAGGAAGAACGGCTCGGTCGTGTCGTCCCACGCCATGATGTAAATCTCCACGTTGACGTATTCCCGTGCCTTGTCGATGGCGCGCACCATCGCCTCGATGGAATCCGTGTAGTGGGTATAGAGCTGTGTGAGCGTGCCATCCACTGCGGGCATGGCGGTGAGCTCGCGGTTGAGCTGCACCATGCTGCGAAATTCGTCGTTGACATCGTTGCCATCGGGGATATCCGGCTCGTCCGCGCTGATTGTTCGGATCGCTTCGTTTGCCTCGTTTTGGATGCGGTGGCGCCGTCGGTTGACGTAGGGCGAACCCATGAGGAAGAACAGGAACAGTCCCAGGAAGGGAATGAGGAAGATCGCCAACAGCCACGCCATGGCCGAGGTGGGGCGCCGATCTGCGGGAACCCAACCGAGCGCTACGAACTTGAAGGTGTAGTCCAGCACGATGAGCGCCACCTGCCACCATTGCAGGTCATCGGCCATGTTGAGCACAAGGTTGAACACATTGAACGTCATGGGGTGGCTCTCCTTTGGCGGTTCTTGGCCCTGGGGCTCTACACAGCTCTACACAGGTCTGTTAGCTGTAATTAGCTTGTCATTAGCTGTAGTCGACGATGACGGGGGCGTGGTCGGACGGCTCCTTGCCCTTGCGCTCATCACGGTCCACGCGGGCGGATTCCGCGGTGATCCCGCGAGCGTACTGCAAGTCAATGCGGATGCCCTCGTTCTTGGGAAAACGCATGGCCTGATAATCCCAGTAGGTGTACTCATCCTTGATGAGATCCGTCGCGGCCGTGAGACCGGCCTTCTCCAGCTCGTCGAGGCACGCCCGCTCCCGGGGTGTCACGTGGGTCTTGCCGTTGAAGTAGCTGCGATCCCACACGTCTTCGTCACGCGGCGCGATGTTGAAATCGCCCACGAGGCACAGCTTCTCCGGTCCCTGAGCCGCGTAGTCGGCCAGGGCGTGCAGCCAGCGCAGCTTGTAGGTGTAGTGCGGGTCCGCGATCTCACGGCCGTTGGGCACGTACAGGCTCCACACCGTCACCCCATTGCATTCCGCGCCAATCGCCCGGGCTTCCACAGCGGGCTCCTTCGACAGGTCCTTAGAGAACCCGGGCTGGCCGAACTCCGTGCTCACGTTGTCCAACCCCACGCGCGAGAGGAGAGCCACGCCGTTGAAGCTGCTTCCCCCGTTGTGGGCCTGCTCGTATCCGGTGTCCGTGAAGTCGGGGAACTGTGCGTTTGTGCACTTGGTTTCCTGCAGGCACAGCACGTCAACGTCGGAGCGCTCCAGGAAGTCCCGTACTCGCTGCTCCCGCTTCCGGACGGAGTTAATGTTCCACGTTGCGATGCGCATGGATATAGGCTAGCCCACCCGCACGCTGCGGTGTCTATGATGCTCTCCGAAACCCAGATTGTGATACAACCCTCGCCCGGCCACGTTGGTGCTGATGACATCCAGGTAGGCTCCATCCGCCCCTCCGGCGGTGCCCCAGTACAGCATGTGACGGCCCAGCAGAGTGCCGAGGCCTTGGCGTCGAAAATCTTCGGCGACCTCCACGGCGGAATAGCCCAGCCACGTGTGTTCCCCGCCGCGGGTGATCGTGCCGCGGGTGATTGCGGCGAGCTGCCCATCAACGGTGAGGCGCGCAAAGCCCAGCGTGCCGTCGATGCGCTCGCACAGCAGCTCGAGCGCGTGGCGCGGCAGCGGTTCGCCGCGGAAGTGGTACATGGACAGCCAGTCTTCGTCCGGTTGATCGGTTACGGTGATCTCCACCCCGGCGGACAGCTCGGGTGGGCGGGTGGCTGGGGAGTTTGTGGCGTCTGGGGCGTCTGTGCTCTTCAGATCCCGGGTCATCACGATGATCTCCGGGCCCCGCTCACCGGCCACGTTCTCGGCGGCGCGTCCGATGCGGTCGGGAACGAGCAGCTGCGTGGGCAGGTCGTGCTCGCGGTAGAACGCGTGGATCTCGTCGAGCGGCAGTGCCGAGGTCGCGGCCTCCGGCCCGATGGGCACGGCGGAGTTGGAGCGCTCCGTGATCCCGTCGCCAGCCCGAGCCAGCCACCCGCCGATCATGCGGTTGGTCTTGCCGGGAAACGCCGCGGCCGCCGCTTGCTCCACGGCGCGGATATCCCTGTTGCGAACCGGCTTGGTGCTCAGTGTTTTAAGCACGACGACGCTACGTGGGTCGATTTCCACAGTGCGTTGCGCGTCTGTTGCGTCGTCAGCGGCAGTCAGGTTGTCCTGCGGTGAATGCGCTCGAACCCGCAGCGGCGACGTGGAGACCAGTGTTCCAATCACGTCGGTGACGGTGTGGCCGTGGTCATCTGGGGTATCGAGGAGGCGGCGCACGATCACGCGCGTGCCCGGCCGCACGCTGACGGGGTCGGTGCGCCGAGAGATGGGAAAGTCCAAGCCGGGGACGCGGCGGGCGCCGGCGGCAGCGGCGCTATAGGAGGTGTAGGGGGTGTTCATGGTCGGTGGGGGAGCGTTAATCGTCGTGGCCGAAGGGGTCGGCATCCACGCCGGGGGTCCAGGTGTGGCCTGCTTCCTTCCAGCCCTCGGACTTGATGGCCTTCTTCGCGGCACGCTTCCACCGGCCGATGAGCATGTCGGTGTAGAGGTAGCCGTCCAGGTGGCCGGTCTCGTGCTGCAGGCAGCGCGCGAAGAATCCGTAGCCCTCCACGGTGACGGGCTGGCCGTGCTCGTCGGTGCCGGTCACGCGCGCCCAGTCGGCGCGACCGGTGGGGAAGGAGTACCCGGGAACGGACAGGCAGCCTTCCTCGTCGAGTTCCTCATCCGGCATGGTTTCCGGGATGGTGCTCGTTTCCAGCACGGGGTTGATCACGCAGCCGCGGCGCATGGGGCCGCCGTTGGCCTCGATCTCCTCCTCGCTGAGGCGCTCGCCATCCGGTCCCTCAATGTCGGGACAGTGGTAGACGAACACGCGCTTGTTCACTCCCACCTGGTTGGCGGCGAGGCCCACCCCGTGGGCGGCATCCATGGTCTCGTACATGTCGGCGATGAGGGTGGCAAGATCCTCGGGGATGGAACCATCCGCCAGCTCGATCGGCTCGGTGGGGTTGTGCAGCACGGGATCGCCTGCGATAACGATGGGCATGATTGTCATGGTTTACAGTCTAGAATCTTGAACCATGTTGACGGACCGAGACATCCACATGCTGGACTTTGAACGGCGATGGTGGCGCGACCCCAGTGCGAAGCGGGAGGCCATCCGTAGCGAGTTTGGGGTGTCTCCGGTGCGCTACTTTCAGCAGCTCAACAACCTGATTTCGCAGCCGGACGCCCTGGATTACGACCCGGTGTTGGTGCGGATGCTGCTGCGCCGCCGGGATGGGTAACACCAGCCGATCAGTCTTTCACTTTCCCGCGCGTCGCATTTGTGACCGATGTGACGGGAGTTAAGATTGGGGCGTGACTGAATCTCATCGACCACGCCATTCCCTGGACGACGATTACAACGACGGCTACGAGAACGGCTACGAAAACGGGTACGACGAAGCGTTCACCTTCGACGAACCAGCCGGCGACCGTCAGCCCCAGGCCGAAGAGCCCAAGGGGCTACCGCTGCGTGGCCTGGCCATGATCCTGCTGGCCGTGGCCATCATCCTCATTGGCTGGGGCGGATACTCCCTGATGAGCGGAGACGACGATTCCGGCTCCGATTCCACCACGGCTCAGGAAGCCAGCACCCCGGGAAACAGCCTGGCACCTGCCACTACCGACCAGAGCACCGCCCCGGCGCCGCAGGATCCCAATGCCAGCCAGGAGGGGCAGGCCCAGCCAGCCCCACAGGATCAGGCCGGGAACGCTGGGGCGCAGGGTGGCGTCGATAAGAAGAATGCCTACATCACCGTGCTGAACAACTCCCGCGTGCAGGGACTCGCGGGCGATGTCGCGGGCAAGCTCGGCCGCGACCAGTGGCAGAAGACGGGCGTAGGCAACCTACCGGACCAGTCCGGAACCTTCCCCACCTCCGTGGTGCTGTACCCCAAGGGCGACGCCCAAGCGAAGGCCAACGCGGAAGCTGTGGCCCGAGACCTGGGGCTGAAGGCCGAGGAACGCACGCCCGAGACCGACCAGGCGATCGCCGGGGCCCGGATGTTGGAGGGACCGCCGCCCGCCGGAGTGATCGTGGTGACGACCAACGATATGCCGCGCTAGGGCGAGAGTTAAGCCCGCAGTTAAACCGCAGTGGCTGCGATGGGTGAAACCCCGGCGGAGTAGCATGTGCACCGGCGGGGTTGCCTGCGCGGCCACGCATTCGAATGCACCTGTTGACGTGAGGACACCCCATGGACTTCCCCGGCTCTGAGCCAACCATTGGACTTGAATGGGAAGTGGCGCTGGTTGATCCAGAGACCAAAGACCTCGTACCCCGCGCCGGGGAACTGCTAGACATTCTCGACCGCGACCACCCCGGCCACAGGGTGACCAGGGAGTTTCTGGCCAACACCGTGGAAATGGTGACCGGCGTGCACCGCACCGTCCCCGAGGCCGTGGCTGATCTGCGACAGCAACTGGGACAGTTGCTGGTGGCCGCCGAGGAGCTGGGGGTGGAACTGTTCTCCGCGGGAACGCACCCGTTCGCGCACTGGGGTGACCAGCTGCTGAGCAGCAAGTCCAGCTACCAGGAAATCATCGAACGAACCCAGTATTGGGGCCGCCAGATGCTCATCTGGGGCATCCACATGCACGTGGGCGTGGGCAGCAAGGACAAGGTCTGGCCGATCATCAACGCGGTGATGACGCAGTACCCGCACGTGCTCGCAATGTCCGCGAGCTCCCCGGCCTGGGAAGGGCTGGACACGGGATATGCCTCCAACCGCACTTTGCTCTACCAACAGCTGCCGACAGCGGGTATTCCCTACCAGTTCGAGACATGGGAGCAGTGGGAGGAGTTTAACCGCGACCAGGACCGCTCCGGCGTGATCAACCACACCGGCTCCATGCACTTCGACGTGCGGCCCACGAAGTACGGCACGGTAGAGGTGCGCTTCGCGGATGCGACGATGGAAGTGTGGGTCCTGGCCGCGATCAGCGCGTACGTGCACTGCCTCGTGGTGTACTTCGAGAGGCAGTGGGATGCCGCTGAGGGGGCGGATGGTGCGGCAGGCACGGTGCTGCCCACCCTGCAGCCGTGGCACGTGGCCGAGAACAAGTGGCGTGCCGCTCGTTACGGCTTGGAGGCGGAAATCATCGTGGACCGCGACACCAACGAGGCGCTGGTGACCGACGAGATCCGCGCGTGGGTGGAGCGGTTGATGTCCATCGCAGAGGAGCTGGGCTGCGCCGAGGAGCTGGGTAATGTGCCGGCAGTGCTGGATCGCGGGGGCGACTATGCCATCCAGCGCGAGGCTGCCCGAGCTGCTGGTGCTGCGCTGGAGCCGGGAACGCGCATGCGGGGCGATGTGGGAGCCGAAGAGGGCTTCACACAGCCGGAGGCGTGGGTTGCAGCGGTGGATGTGACCGTGGAAGCACTGAAGCGCTCCGCCCGGTAGAAATGGTGTTTCTGCTGAGGGAGCGCTGTCAGTGACAGAGGGTCGTCAGGACCGCTCAGCGGCCCAGCCTTGCGATCCTGCTTAGAAGTGCAGGCGGCTAGCGGCGTTGCACAGTGCGTTGGCGATGGACAGGTCGCGGTCGGCACCGAAGCCAACAGCCCACACGCGCTTGGACTTGTGAACGGTGTAGATGAACGTCGCGGTGGCCTCGAAGATGGAGAACTGGTGGAATTCCAGCATCTCCACGCGGTAGCCGTGATCCGCCAGGATCTCGGTCATGGCGGAGGAAGCGCCCATGGCGGTGATGGTCACGCGGGTGCCCTGGCCGTCGGCGCGCAGGCCGGTCATGGCGATGGAGAACTCGTGCTTGCCGAGGGACTTGCGCTCGCTGCGCATGGCCTCCACGCGGATGGTGCCGGGGGCGTAGGTGCGGATGAAGTTCTTCCACTCCATGCCGCGGGCTTCCTGGCGCATGCCCATGGGGAGGCGCTGGCCGAAGCGTGCGCGGAACGGATCCTCGGCGAAGGTGCGGGTGCGCTGGCGACGCTTCTCAATGCGGGTCGGCGTGGAGCGGGTGAACGTCTTCGCCGTGGAGCGGCGGAGGCGGGGTTCCGGTTCGTACGTGGGGCGGGCAGCCTCCGGGCGGGCGAAGCGGATCAAGGTGGTGGCGTTCATGGTGCCTTCGGATTCAAACATTGAGTCATTCATTGGTCTATCGGTCCCTGGTGTGTGTCTCGTGTGCGGACTGGGCTTCCTGGATGTGTGTAAGGAAGTGGACCGACTCTCAAGCGTTTATACGTCTAACCCCGGTCGTGGAGGGGTCAGTCCTCGCCTCCACCCGGGTTGGGTACTCGCTTGAGAATGTTGCTCATGAGATAACAATGTAATGCGCATCACCCGGGCTGGCAAATACTTTTGCGGAATCCGGGTGATGCGGCGGGTGCCCCCGCTGACCTGCGGAGCGTCGGCGTGGCGGCTACTTGTTGGCCGCGGTGCCTGCCACCCGAGTGAGGAACAGCAGCTCAGAGGCCGCAATGTCCCGAATCTCAACTGGTGAAACGGACTCGTCCGCAGAGTGGATACGGCACAGTGGTTCTTCGATGCCGTACAGCGCCAATTCGGCCTCCAGGAACTTCGACAGCAGCTTGTTGGTCAGCGGGATAGACCCACCGGATGCCACCTCGACCGTCTCCTTGCCGTACACCTCGCCGATCGCCTCGGAGAACTCGCGCAGGTATGGGCCGGAGGTATCAGCGCTGAACGGTTCGGCGCGGGCGACACGCTCGATCTCCATGATCGCGTTGGGGCGGTGCTTCTCCAGGTGGGCGATGAGCTGGTCCTGGCACTCCTTCGGGTCGCGTCCCGGCGGCACGCGCAGGCTGACCACCGCGGCGGCGGTGGCGGGCACGGAGTTGATGGAATCCGCAACCGACAGTGAATCCAACCCCGTCACGGTGATCGAGGGGTTGCTCACGGTCAGGTCGTTCGGCTCAAAGCCCTCGTCCACGCCGATCACGTTCACCCCATCGAGCACGCCGGCATTCTCGCGGAAGGTCTCATTATCGGGTCCGACGCCATCCCAGTGGTTTTTCGGCTGCAGACCCTCGACGGCAACCAAGCCATTGTCATCGTGCAGGGTCGACAGCAGCTTGATGAGCTCGAGCAGGGCATCCGGTGCGGCGCCGCCGTACTGGCCGGAGTGCATGGGCTGTTCGATGGTCTTGAGGTGAACCTTCACCGGGGCGGAGCCGCGCAGGGCAGTGCACACGCTGGGCTCGCCCAGGGCGTCGTTGCCGGAGTCGGCGATCATGAACAGGTCAGCCTCGAACAGTTCGGGGCGCTGCTCCAGCAGGTCTTCGAGGCCGTACCCGCCGCGCTCCTCGGAGCCTTCGACGATCACGCGGATGCCGAGCTTTCCGTAGTCCTCGTGTCCGTCTTCGGCGAGCTCGCGCATGACGTTTAGTACGGCGAGGTGCATGGCCACGTGGCCCTTGCAGTCAGAGGAGCCGCGGCCGTACCAGCGCCCGTCGCGTTCGGTGAGGGTCCAGGGGTCGGAGGTCCATTCGTTGACGTCTCCGGCGGGTTGCACGTCGTAGTGCGAGTAGAGAAGGACGGTGGGGAAGCCCTCGGCGGCGGGGCGGTGGCCCACAACGGTCTTGGATCCATCGGCGGTGTCGATGGCTTCACAAGGGATGCCGGCCTTGGTGTAGGCATCGACAACCCACTGTGCGGCGCCGGAATTGTCTTCCTCGAGGCCGGGGGTGGAGTGAATCGATTTGAAAGCCACGAGCTCGGTGAGATCCTGCTGCAGCTGCGGCATCTTCTCGTCGATCATGGCGGTGATCTTTTCTGCACTGAAGTTCATGCCACCCCAGTGTAATAGGACACAGTGTCATAGGGCACGGGATAATTGGACACGGGGTGACGGGGCTTGCTGAGCGCCCGTCACCTTGCACACGACCACTCCGAGTGCTAAAACGGGCTTAGCACTTAAGCACAACGAGTGCTAAATGAAAACACCGTCAGATCCAGTGAGGGTGGGCGCCGCGACATTCGCCCATCCGTGCCGTCGCGGGCGCTGAGTCTGAACCGCATGTGTCGCGCCAACCCCAACGGAGGATCGAAGCCTTATGGCTAAGATGATTGCATTCGACGAAGAAGCACGCCGTGGTCTGGAAAAGGGTCTGAACACCCTGGCAGACGCGGTTAAGGTAACCCTCGGCCCCAAGGGCCGTAACGTCGTCCTAGAGCGTAAGTGGGGCGCCCCCACGATCACCAACGACGGCGTCACCATCGCCCGGGAGATCGAGCTCGAGGACCCGTACGAGAAGATCGGCGCAGAGCTGGTCAAGGAAGTTGCCAAGAAGACCGATGACGTCGCTGGCGACGGCACCACCACCGCAACCGTCCTGGCACAGGCACTGGTTCGCGAAGGCCTGCGCAACGTTGCCGCTGGCTCTAACCCCATGGGCATCAAGCGCGGTATCCAGGCTGGCGTGGAGAAGGTCACCCAGCAGCTGCTGGACAACGCCAAGGAAATCGAGACCAAGGAGCAGATCGCCGCAACCGCTGGCATCTCCGCCGCCGATGAGGAAATCGGTAAGCTCATCGCCGAGGCAATGTACAAGGTCGGCGATGGCGAGCTGAACAAGGACGGTGTCATCACCGTTGAGGAGTCCAACGCCTTCGGCGTGACCCTCGAAGTCACCGAGGGTATGCGCTTCGACAAGGGCTACATCTCCGGCTACTTCGCCACCGACGTTGAGCGCGGCGAGGCTGTGCTCGAGGATCCCTACATCCTGCTCGTCAGCTCCAAGATCTCCAACGTCAAGGACCTGCTGCCCCTCCTGGAGAAGGTCATGCAGTCCGGCAAGCCGCTGCTGATCGTCGCCGAGGACATCGAGGGCGAGGCTCTGTCCACCCTCGTGGTCAACAAGATCCGCGGCACCTTCAAGTCCGTGGCTGTGAAGGCACCGGGCTTCGGTGACCGCCGCAAGGCTCAGCTGCAGGACATCGCCATCCTCACCGGCGGCCAGGTTATCGCCGAAGAGGTTGGCCTGTCCCTCGAGACCGCTGATCTCCCGCTGCTGGGCACCGCACGCAAGGTCGTGGTGACCAAGGACGACACCACCATCGTCGACGGTGCTGGTTCCGCTGAGCAGCTCGCTGGCCGCATCAAGCAGATCCGCCAGGAGATCGAGAACGCTGACTCCGACTACGACCGTGAGAAGCTGCAGGAGCGCCTGGCTAAGCTCTCCGGTGGCGTGGCCGTGCTTCAGGTCGGCGCCGCTACCGAGGTGGAGCTGAAGGAGCGCAAGCACCGCATCGAGGATGCCGTGCGCAACGCCAAGGCTGCTGCCGAGGAGGGCATCGTGGCCGGCGGCGGCGCTGCCCTGCTGCAGGCTGCTCACGTTCTCGACGACAACCTGGGGCTGGAAGGCGATGAGGCCACCGGCGTGCAGATCGTCCGCACCGCCCTGACCGCACCGCTCAAGCAGATCGCTCACAACGCTGGTCTGGAGCCGGGCGTTGTCGTGGACAAGGTTGCCAACCTGCCCGTGGGCGAGGGCCTGAACGCTGCAACCGGCGAGTACGTTGACCTGCTGGGCGCTGGCATCTCCGACCCGGTGAAGGTCACCCGCTCCGCTCTGCAGAACGCTGCCTCCATCGCAGCGCTGTTCCTCACCACCGAGGCTGTCGTTGCCGACAAGCCGGAGCCCGAAGCTCCCGCTATGCCGGGCGGCGACGAGATGGGCATGGGCGGCTTCTAAGAGCCACATCCCCTTCTCTTTCGTGCGCATTCTCTCCCCACAAGGGGAGGGGATGCGCATTTCTTTTGCCCTAGCGTTCTCTCAGCGTTTGCCCCTAGCGTTTGCGCGCTGACATTGCCGTACCTCCGATGAGGGGGATTCACAAATTACGATGTAACGTGAACGGAAAATTAACGAAAGTCAATAGTAAAGCGGAGTCACGATTTACGCTGCAGGTTAGAAGTCCACGGGCCCAACAATAAAGATGGGGCTTCATTTTCTTACGCTTTCTTGACTTTTTTCACGACCCAGGAAAAGTTCATAAAACTCTTGCCCAACAGGCAGTTTTCGATACGCTCAATGTAGGCAACCGCGAAGGTGTAGCCGCCATTGATATCACGCATTGTTGTCTCGCAAAACAATGCGCGTTCGTAAACTCTGACATGGGAGAATCATGAATCTCGACATTCTGAAGACCATTCTCGAGGATTTCTCGACTTTCTGGACCAACATCGGCGACTTCTTCAAGCCGCTGTTCAACCTGCTCAACGGTGACGACGCCTTCACCGGCTCCTCCGACGTACTGCACGGCCTGGGCAGCTCCAACGGCACCGAGGGTGTGGAACCCACTGACCCGAGCGTCCCGACCCCTCCAGTTGAGACCACCCCGGTCGACCCCACCCCGGTTGAGACCACTCCGGTCGACCCCTCCCCGGCTGAGACCACTTCCCCGGCTGAGCCCACCGCTAAGCCCGCTGCTTAAGTAGCGCCCAGTCCAGGGCGGACACTGCACCGCTTCCGCGTCCCCTCCTTCGCATGAGTAGGAGGGGCACGGTAAACATGCACCTCTCACTTCCTCACTATTCCATCCACATTGTTTCAAAGGAGAACAACAATGGATATCTTCACCTACGCCGCAGACGCCGCTGAGGGCGCAGCCACCACCGCTGACGCCACCGGATCCAGCGCCGAGACCTTCTTCACCTTCATGAACGATTTCGGTTCCTGGGTCGGTGTCATCGCTAAGCTCATCGGCCTGATCCCGAACGCTCTGCAGGCACTGGGCCTCTAAGAGCACCGGCAACACCCCTCCCTCGCGAAGCACCTTTCCCCCTCGCGAGACGTCGCAACCCACGCGAAAGCCCGCGCGGCCACTGGCATTGTCAGTGACCGCGCGGGCTTGGTGCATGTCTGGACTCTTCCGACCGTTCCGGAGGAACGCAATCGGCGTGCAGACACAGTGCAGCCCCCGGGTTACAAGCAACACACCAGCGAGGAAACTTCGTTCTAAATGGGGCTAATCACCCGTTCTCTTACTCGGTACTCAGGCATGCAAAAACCTATAATGGAGGGGTATGGCTAACAGTCCCCACAGGACCCAATCGGAGGAGAACTTACATAATGTCTGATGATGACTTCCACATCGTTGACCTAGCGGCCACCGAAGGGTACTTGGTGGACGACTCGGACGAAGACGATCCCACACTCATCACCCCAGACGGCCACCGCGTCGATACCTGGCGCGATGGCTACCCCTACGACGAGCGCATGAGCCGCGAGGAGTACGAATCCACCAAGCGCTCCCTGCAGATCGAGCTGCTGAAATGGCAGAACTGGACCAAGGACACCGGCCAGAAGCACATCATCCTCTTCGAAGGCCGCGATGCCGCCGGTAAGGGCGGCACCATCAAGCGCTTCAACGAGCACCTCAACCCCCGTGGCGCTCGCACCGTCGCCCTGGAAAAGCCCTCCGAGCGCGAGTCCACTTCCTGGTACTTCCAACGCTACATCCAGCACTTCCCGGCCGGCGGCGAGATCGTCTTCTTCGACCGCTCCTGGTACAACCGCTCCGGCGTGGAGCGCGTCATGGGCTTCTGCACCAACGACCAGCACGCCGAGTTCCTCCGCGAAGTTCCCATGCTGGAGAACATGATCATGGGCTCCGGCATCAGCCTCACCAAGCTGTGGTTCTCCGTGACCCGCAAGGAGCAGCGCACCCGCTTCGCCATCCGCCAGGTCGACCCGGTGCGCCAGTGGAAGCTCTCCCCGATGGACCTCGCCTCCCTGGACAAGTGGGATGACTACACCCGCGCCAAGGAGGAGCAGTTCCGCTACACGGACACCAACGAGTCCCCGTGGATCACCATTAAGTCCAACGACAAGAAGCGCGCCCGCATCAACGCCATGCGCTACGTGCTCTCCAAGTTCGAGTACACCGGCAAGGACCACGACGTTGTGGGCGAGCCCGATCCGCTGATCGTCAAGCGCGGTCGCGATCAGATCGGCGACTAGTAGCGGGTGGTAAGCCACTGCCCACTAGCGTTGCCGCCACACCTCGATCGGGTTGCCCTGCCACCGCGTGGCCGGGGGAACCTGGTCACCGCGCATGACCAATGAGGCGGGGCCGACCGTGGCGGCGTCGCCCACAGAGGCGGCCGGAAGAGCCACGCTGTGCGGGCCCAAGGTGGCCCCCGCACCAATCTGAACCTCATCGAGGCTCATCACGCGATCCTGGAATAGGTGCGTCTGCACCACACATCCCGGACCGACCGTAGCCCCGGCGCCCACGGCTGCAAGATCAGCCTCCGGTAGCCAGTAGGAATCCAGCCACGCGCCGCGGCCCACCCGCGCACCCAGTGCGCGCAGGAACATGTTCAGCGATCCCGTGCCCAGCGTGTGCGCCAGGAACCACGGGCCGGCGACGGTCTCCACGAACTGATCCTGCAGCTCGTTGAGCCACACGAACCGCGACCACAGCACGTGATCGCCCGGGCGAATCCGCCCCACGCACAGCCACTTCATCGCGACCGTCAGCACCGCCGCCACGAAACCAGCCGCGATGAGCACCAGGCCCGCCACAGCATAGGCCTGCCACACACCCCAGTGCAGCAGCGCTGCCTGCAGTGCAATCACGCAACCGCCGGCCAGCGCCGCAGACGTCATGGGAGCCAGCAGGCGCAGCGTCTCCACCGCACCGCGGGCGGCCTTGAGGCCGAAGCCGGGGTTGTAGGTGCGGGTGCCGCCGGCCGCCTCGTCGGATTCGACCTTCGCGCGCCGCAGCCGCTCCGGGGGCGAGCCCAGCCAGTCGGTGCCGGACTTCGTCTTTTCCGGGGTGGAGGACAGCACCGCGACCAGTGAGTTCTTCTTCAAATGCCGCTCCGGTCCCGCGATGCCCGAGTTACCCAGGAAGGAGCGCTTGCCCACCTTCGTGACACCCGTGCGCATCCAACCACCGCCGCCGAGTTCGTAGCCGCCGACCATGGTGTCGTCGGCGAGGAACGCCCCGCGGTTGACCTCCGCGAACAGCGGCACCATCACCGCGGTGGAGATCTCCGCGTCCTTGCCGACCTTCGCGCCGAGGGAGCGGAACCACCACGGCGTGAGCTGTGCGGCGTACATGGGGAACAGGTAGGTGCGCGCGGCGTCCATGAGGCGTTCGATGGCCCAGATTCGCCATCCCGTCAGGCTTCTTACTGGAACGACGCCGGGACGCAGGCCCAACGACAGGACTCTTACCGCCACCCACGTCAGCCCGGCGTACAGGGCGAAGACGATGAGCCCCGCCACAGCACTCCACCCGATCGTGGCGGCGATCCCCGCCCCCGAGGGAGTGTCCGGGCCCACCAGCGCAACCACCACGGCAACACCGGCGAACAGGGCGATGAGCGGCAGCAACGACAACACGATGGCGCTCACCGCATAGATACCCACCCACCGGGAGCTGCGCGGCGCGGCGTCGTCAGGAAAAAGGGTGCGGGCCTTGCCGACCTTCACCGCAGGCGATCCGGCCCAGCGGCTGCCCGACTTGACCTTCTTGCGATCGGTCACGGCGGACCCGGCCTCGATGTGCGCACCGGCGCCGATGCGCGCGCCGGGGAACAGCACGCAGCGCGCGCCCACCGATGCGGCGGGGCCCACGGAAATGCGCCCAACGTGCAGGGTGTCGCCCTCGATCCAGTAGCCGGAGAGGTCGACCTCCTGTTCCACGGAGCAGTAGTCGCCGAGCTTGAGCAGGCCGGTGACGGGCGGGAGGGTGTGCAGCTGCACGCCCTTGCCCACGTCCGCGCCGAGCCAGCGGGCGAAGGTGGTGATCCAGGCGGCGCCGGAGACGTCCCGGGCGCCCGAGGTGTCGGCGACCCGTTCGGCCGCCCAGATCCGCAGGTGCGTGGCTCCACCGCGCGGGTAGTCCCCGGGCGTGATGCCAGCGCAGAGGCCGCGGATGATGAGTGCCGATAGCGGCAGGCGGCCCAGGGGAGTGGCGAAGATGAGCAGCAGCACGATGCACAGCCAGGCCGGGACGGGCCGGGCATAATCCAGCACCGGGGCGAGCAGCGCGTTGGCGACGACGAGCCACGTGACCCACTGCGCCCCGGCGAGCGTCATGGCGGGGAGCTGGATGAGCGCCTGAGCCAGCCGGGTGCCCGTCGAGACGGGGCGGATGTGCCGGGATGGCTTGTTGCCTGCGGCACCTGCGCCAGCAGCGTTGCCGGACTCGGCAAAGTCATCAAGGTCATCAAGGTCGACAAGGTCATCGACGTACTCCGCGAACGCGCCCAGCCGCGAGTGGTCGTAGAGGTCTCGCACGCTGACTGTGGGCACGCGCTTGCGCACCTGTCCGATGAGCGTGGCCGCGCCCAGCGAGGTGCCACCGAGGGTGAAAAAGTCCACGTCCGGGCTGGTCACGGCAGTGCCGAGGGAGTCGGACCACAATCCCGCCAGCCACTCCTGGGTGGGGGTATCGAACCGGGCCTCGCCCCGGGAGGGCAGTGGCCACGGCAGGGCCTTCTTGTCTACCTTGCCGGAGGTTGTCACCGGCAGGGAGTCCAGTGGGCACAGGCGAGGCACCATCGCCGCGGGCAAGTTGTTCTTCAGCTCCGCCTGGGCCTGCGCGAGGTCGAACTCTTCGGCGCTGCCGGCCTCCGGGGAGACGTAGCCCACAAGCACCTTGTCGCCACCGCCGGTGGTCTGCACGACCACGGCGGAGCTGCGCACGTTCGGCAGGGCGGACAGTGCGGCATCGACCTCGCCGAGTTCGATGCGCCGCCCGCCGATCTTCACCTGGTCGTCCACGCGCCCCACGAAGTACAGGCCGTCGGGTTCGAGGCGCACGTGGTCGCCGGAGCGGTAGGCGCGATCCCAGCCGAGTTCGGGCATGGGGGAGAACTTTTCGGCGTCCTTCGCCGGGTCGAGGTAGCGGGCCAGGCCAACTCCGCCGATGACGAGCTCGCCGGTCTCGCCCATGGCGACCGGCTGGTTGGAAGTGTCCACGACCGCGAGGTCCCAGCCGCGCAGCGGCAGGCCAATGGAGACGGCCGAGACGCCATCCATCGTGGTGGCGCAGGCCACCACCGTGGCTTCGGTGGGGCCGTAGGTGTTCCACAGTTCGCGCCCGTCGGTGGCGAGCCGGGCCGCGAGCTCGGGTGGGCAGGCCTCGCCGCCGAAGATGAGCAGTCGTACTGCGTCGAGCGCTTCGTCCGGCCACAGGCCTGCCAGCGTCGGCACGGTCGAGACCACGGTGACGCTGCGGGCGATGAGCCACGGGCCCAGGTCCACGCCGCTGCGCACTAGCGCTCGGGGTGCGGGCACGAGGCACGCGCCGTGGCGCCAGGCCAGCCACATTTCCTCACAGCTGGCGTCGAAGGCCACGGACAGGCCGGCGAGCACGCGGTCGCTGGGCCCGAGCGGCTCGTCGCGCAGGAACATCTCCGCCTCGGCGTCGACGAACGCGGCGGCGCTGCGGTGGGTCACCGCCACGCCCTTGGGCTTGCCGGTGGAGCCGGAGGTGAAGATGATCCACGCGTCGGTGCTGGTTGTGGGGCCGAACTCTTTGCTACCGTCGCTTTCTCTATTCGACGTATCCGTCATATTCGACGCCACCACGATCTCCAACCCCGCAGCTGTGTAGATGGCGTTGACGTGCGCTTCGCCGAACACAAGCTCCGCGCGCTCGTTTGGATCGTCGGCATCGACGGGCACGTAGGCGGCGCCGACGGCGAGGGTGGACAGGATGGCGATGTACAGCGCCCGGGAGCCCGAGGGCATGCGGATGCCGATGCGGTCGCCGCGCCCGAGGCCGCGCGAATGCAGCCAGTGCGCGGTGGTGGTGACCTCTTCGAGCAGTTCGGCATACGTGACGATGCCCTCGCCATCGTCGATGGCGGGGGCGTCTGGGTGGGCGGAAGCGGTGGCTTTCAGGATGTCGAACAGCGTGCGCGGTTCGGGCGGCTCGTGCGAGCGGAGGTACTGGGTGGGAATGTTGTGGGTTGGAATGTGGTGGGCAGGAAGGTCGGGGGACGGAGTGGCTGTGGGGGTGTGCTCGGAATCGGTCACCGGTACCTAGCTCTCTTCTCCAGCAATGGTGGCTTTGGCGAGTTTGCGCAGGTGCTTGAGCTGCTTCGAGGTGGATTCGTCCAGGGCCTTGTCCTCGGCCTTGGTGACGATGGGCTTGAGGCTATCGTAAGCCTTCGCGCCCTTCTTGGTGATGGAGATGATCTGCCGCCGCCGATCCTTCGCGTCCTTGACACGCTTGGCGAGGTTGCGCTTCTCGAGCGAATCGACAAGCCGTACCATGTCGGACCGGTCCACGCCGAGAATTTCCCCCAGGGCGGCTTGACTGGCGGCGTCGCCATCGACGAGGCATGTGAGGATCCAGTATTCGCGGAGGTTGAATCCGTGCTCGGCCAGGGAGGATTCAACGAACTCCCGGGTTCTGCGCCGCAATCGCTCCAGTTGGAACGACGGGGAGGACAGGAGTTCCGTAGGTAGCGGCAGGGATTCAGACATACTGCAAAATATACCGCTAACAATGGGGGCTGTCTAACTGTTGGGTGTGCCCATTATCCGAATGTTGGACATCTTTTGCCGCGGTTTTGCAGCCCGCACTGAAAGGGGCACTGGGCTGTGCGGGAATGTGCAGGGTTGTGCACCCGGTAGTAGTGAGAGTGTTAGCTGATCTCGTCTTCCTTGCGCCAGATGGCGAGGCCCTCGTCGCGCCACCCGGAGCTGCCGTTGGCCACGTTCTTGGCGTCGATACCGTTCATCTCCAGCCACTGGCAGGCCTTTGCGGAGCGGCCGCCGGACAGGCAGATCACGTAGATGTCCTTGTTGAGATCCAGCTCGGAATAGCGAACCTGCAACTCAGACAGCGGGATGTTGGTGGCACCTACCGCGTGCCAATCGTTGAACTCGTCTGCTTCACGCACGTCGATGAGCTGTGCGTTCGCGGGAACGTCCTTGGGCTGTACTGTTTCGAATTCACTCATGCCACCCCATTGTAGGCAAAAACGTCTACGCCAGCCGTCACAGTGGCGCGCAGCTACGCAGTCTTCGCTATGAACTTCATAAGACGAACCGGGGTCGCGGCCGTGCAGCTACCGTCATGGAGTTAAATAGATGGAATACCCCGGCCGCATCCCACCGGCCGCCCACGAAGGAGGTTGAATTGGCGCATACCAGCGACCACGTGTCCGCGGCGTCTCCGGCTGCTACCGACCCTACGAGGGGTCTCACGGCCGCCGAGGTGGCTGAGCGCACGAAGCGCGGCGAGGTCAACACACAGGGCAGCGGCACCGGCCGCAGCGTGGCCCAGATCCTGCGCGCCAACATCTTCACCCGCGTCAACGCCATCCTTGGCGTGCTGTGCGCGATCGTGCTGTCCACCGGTTCGATCATCAACGCCGCCTTCGGCCTGCTCATTATCGCCAACTCCGCAGTGGGCGTGATCCAGGAGCTGCGCGCCAAGAAGACCCTCGACGAGCTGCGCATCGTCGGCGAATCAGAACCCACCGTCATCCGCGACGGCGAAGAGAAATCCATCCCGCAGCACGAGGTCGTCCTCGGAGACATCATCAAACTCCGCTCCGGCGACGAAGTGGTGGTGGACGGCACCGTGGTCTCTGGTTCCGTGCGCGTGGACGAATCCCAGCTCACCGGCGAAGCCGATGCCGTGAGCAAGGGCGAAGGTGACGAGATCCTCTCCGGCTCCATCGTCAACGAAGGCTCCGCCGTTTTCCGCGCCGATAAAGTCGGCGACGAGGCCTACGCCGCCCGCCTGGCCTCCCAAGCCAGCGAGTTCTCGCTCACCGACTCCGTCCTCATGAACGGCATCAACAGCATCCTCAAGGTCATCACCTGGCTGCTGATCCCCACCGGCATCCTCACCATCTGGACCCAGCTCGTGCGTTCCGGCACGGGCGTGCGCGAATCCATCCTCTCCATGGCCGCGGCGATCGTTCCGATGGTGCCGGAAGGCCTGATCCTCATGACCTCCATCGCCTTCGCCGCGGGCGTGATCCGCCTCGGCAAGTTCAAAGCCCTGGTCAACGAGCTCGTCGCCATCGAGGGCCTCGCCCGCGTCAACACCGTGTGCACGGACAAGACTGGCACCCTCACCACCAACGAGATGGAACTCGACTCCATCGTCGCCGCCGACGGTAGCGAGGCAGACGAATCCTGGGCGCGCAACCTCGCCTCCATGCTGGGAGCCCAGGATGACCTCAACGACACCGCTCGCTCCATTGTGGCCGGGTTGCATGAGCGTGGCGTCGAACCCGAACAATGGCAGGGACAAGAAATCCCCTTCAACTCGCGGTACAAATTCTCCGGATTTACCACTTCCGATGCCACCGCGTGGATCATGGGCGCGCCCGATGTGCTCCTGCGCGAGGGAGGTGCCGCCGCGGAGACCGCCAAGAAGTTGGGTGACGAGGGGCTGCGCATCCTCGTGTTCGGCCAGGTCGCGGGCAGCGATGGTGAGCGCTGGGCAGATACTGACAACCTCAGCATGGATTCCGCACCACAGCTCGACGAACCCGTGCTCGTGGTGCTGCGCCAGCAAGTGCGCCCCGATGCCCGGGAGACGCTCGAGTTCTTCGACGAGCAGAACGTGGACATCAAGGTCATCTCCGGTGACAACCCGGATTCCGTGGCGGCCGTCGCACGCAAAGCGACCGACCGGGAGCTCGTGGCGGTCGATGCCCGCACCCTCAATGACCTTGACCAGGACGCATTCGACGCGGAGATCAAGCGCGCCAACGTCTTCGGACGAGTCAGCCCCGAGCAGAAACAGCAGATGGTGGAATCCCTGCATCGACAGAACCGCACGGTGGCGATGACCGGTGACGGCGTCAACGACGTGCTCGCGCTGAAGAAGGCCGACATCGGCGTGGCCATGGGATCGGGCGCGCCGGCGACGCGTAGTGTGGCGCAGCTCGTGCTGCTCACCAACAAGTTCTCCGCGCTGCCGCGCGTGGTTGCCGAGGGGCGCCGGGTCATCGGCAACATCGAGCGCGTGGCGCACCTGTTCCTGACGAAGACGGTGTACTCGGTGGTGCTGGCACTGGTGGTGGCGGTGCTCGGCATCGCGTTCCCGTTCCAGCCGATTCACGTGACGATCACCGGATGGTTCACCATTGGCATTCCGGCGTTCGTGTTGTCCTTGGCTCCGAACACAGAGCGTCCGCGGGAGGGATTCGTCAAGCGCGTGCTGGCTCTGGCGATTCCCTCCGGCGTGCTTATCGGCGGCATCTGCGTGGCGATGTGGATCATCATTTACCCCGGCGCAGATGTGCCGGAAATTCAACGGCAGCAGGCCGGAACGGCCGTGCTGCTGGCGCTGATCATCATGGGGCTGTGGGTGCTGTGCATCGTGGCGCGCCCGCTGACCTGGTGGAAGGTGCTCCTATTGGCCTGCTGCGTGGGCGGCTACCTAGTGATCTTCCTCGTGCCGCCGCTGCGTGAGCTGCTGATGCTGCACCCCGGCAACCTCACCTTGATGATCGCGGGATTGGCCGTGGGCGTGGGTGGTGCGGCGCTCATTGAGATCGCTCACCAGATCGCCGCCCAGCGGCAAAAGGTGCTCGAAAGGGCTGACTAGCCCTTGTAGCGCTCGATGGCTTCGTCGAGGATCTTCTGAGCTTCCTCGGCGTTGCCCCAGCCGGAGCCGTGAACTTCCTTGCCCGGCTCCAGATCCTTGTAGTGCACGAAGAAGTGCTCAATCTCGTTGCGGGTGAACTCATCGACATCGTCGATGTCCTGGTACTTGTCGAAGCGGACATCGTCGAGCACACAAAGCAGCTTGTCGTCGCCGCCAGCCTCGTCGGTCATCTTGAACACGCCGACCGGACGGGCCTTGACGATCACGCCGGGGTAGAGGGGCTCCGGCAGGATCACGAGGGCATCCAACGGGTCGCCGTCCTCGCCCAGGGTGTGATCGATGAAGCCGTAATCGGCCGGGTATGCCATGGGAGTGAACAGGTAGCGGTCCAAGTAAACCTTGCCGCTCTCGTGGTCCACTTCGAACTTGTTCCGGGAACCCTTGGGGATCTCGATGGTGACTTCAACGTGATTGCTCATGGGCAGTTCCTCGCCGTCCTTTACCTGTTTGATTGCGTTGGGGATGGGGATAGATGCGTCTGTTTTGTATCTAGTTTGTATCTAGTCTCGTATCTAGTCCGTCCCTTTTTACGTACCTTCCCCAGTCTATAGCGTCCGATGTCTCCTTCGTTAGCTAGTGTGAGTGAGGTGAGTAAGTCGGTGAAGAAGGCCCAGCCGAAAAAGCCCAAGCGTCTCAAGCGGTGGCTGCTGACCATTGCAGTGTTCCTCGTGATCGCTGCAGTGGTGATCGTGGCTGCCCTGTGGCTCGCAGGGCGCAATACCTACAAGGTGCAGCCCGCGCCCAGCGTTGCAGAGGCCACGCCCGCTCTCCGCGGGCCGAATGACACGGGCACGGTGCCGGACGTGGAAGCTGCGGTAGCTCAGGCGGCGGCGAACCCCGCGTTGGGTAACCTCGCCGCGCAGGTCACCGACCTCGTCTCGAACACGGTGGTGTGGAACAAGTCGGAAAACCAACCGATGGTTCCGGCCTCCTCCACGAAGGTGCTGACCGCCGGGGCGGCACTGCTCACCCTGCCGAACGACCAGCGCGAAGTCACCACGGTCACCGAAACCAAGCCAGGCACCCTCGTGCTGAGCTCCACCGGAGACGTCACCCTCGCCACCGAACCGGGCAAGGGCTTCTTCACCGACCCGGCGACGATCAGCGATCTGGCTGGCCAGGTGAAAAAATCCCTGGGGGATCAGAAGGTCTCCGAAATCATCGTGGATAACTCCGTGCGCAGCAAGGACGTGTTCAACTCCACGTGGGATCCGCAAGACATCGACGGCGGCAACGTGGCCGACCTCGATGCCGTGATGCTCAACGCCGGGCGCCTGGACCCCAGCGATCCCTATTCGCCCCGTTCGCACAGCCCCGGCGAGGACGTCGGCGAGGCTCTGGCCAGCGCCCTGGGTGCAACCGGTGCGACCGTGACGCTCAGCGACTCCGCCCAGGACACCCAGCAAGGTGGCAATAAGATCCTCGGTACCGTGAAGTCCGCGCCGCTGGACGTGCGCCTGCGGGACATGATGATCCACAGCGATAACCTGCTGGCCGAATCCATCGGCCGCGACGTGGCCGCAGCAATGGGCAAGCCCACCACCTTCGCCGGCGCCGCCGAGGCCACCCTGGAGGCACTGAAGAACAATGGCTACCCCACGGAGAATGTCACCCTCAAAGACAACTCCGGAATGAGTAAGGACAACCGCCTCACCGCCATCGCCCTCAACGGCGTGCTGGCGGGGGAGAAGACCCGAGAAATCCTCGACCTACTGCCCGTCTCGTCCGCCGAAGGAACGCTCGCCAACCGCTACGGTTCCGGCTCCGGCGCGGAGGCAGCGGCCGGATGGGTCCGCGCCAAGACTGGCACCCTCTCTGGCGTCAGCGCCCTCGTGGGAACCATCATGACCGCCGACGGTCGCCCCCTGACCTTCGCCTTCCTGTCCAACGGTTCCGAGGTGGATGCCGCCCGCACGGCGTTGGACCAACTGGCGGCGTCTCTGCGCAACGCGAAGTCCGGCGCGCCAGCCACCAACTAGCCACCTGCCCATGAGCCTGCACTCCGAGTTCGCCCGCTTCGCCGCCACGCATACGCTGCCCGCTGACGTCGCCATCGGACTCTCCGGCGGGGCCGACTCCCTCGCACTCGTCCACACCGCCCTGCACCACGGCTGCCACGTGCACGCCATCGTGGTGGATCACCAGCTCCAAGCAGACTCCGCCTCCGTCGCCCGCACCGCCGCCGACCGCGCCCGCGCACTCGGCGCCACCGCAGAGATCCGCACCGTCACCGTCGCCGGGGACGGGGAGGGACCCGCCCGCCACGCCCGCTACCTCGCCCTCGGCCACGCCGCCGCCGGCCGCCCACTGCTCGTCGCACACACCGCCAGCGACGCCGCCGAGGGGCTCCTCCTTGGGCTGACCCGCGGCTCCGGCTTGGATTCCCTCGCCGGGATGCCGAGCGTCACCACGGATCATCCCGCCGTCGACGCCGGGGCCGCGTGGCTCGGCAGGCCACTGCTACGGTGCAGCCGCACCGACACCCAGGATCACTGCCGCCGCGCCGGGCTCGAGTGGTGGGACGACCCCCACAACGCTGACCCCCGATTCACCCGCAGCCGCATCCGCACCGACCTGATCCCCCAGATGCGCAACGCCCTCGGCGAACACATCACGGACAACATGGCCCGGACAACCCGACTTCTCCGCGACGATGCGGACGCGCTTGATACCGTCGCAACCACTGCGTTGACAGGGCTCACGGAGGTGGCGTCGAACAACAAAGAAGCCCCAGCACTAGGCGAAAAAACCGCCCTGAACTGCGCGAAACTTAGCCAACACCCGGCGGCGATCCGGCGGCGCATCTACCAACGTTGGCTGGCGGACATCGCCGGGGAACTCACCAGCACGCACCTGCTCGGCATCGATGCGCTGGTGGAGCGCTGGAAAGGTCAGGGAGGTGTGGCGATTCCCTGGGGCCAGCAGTGCCCTACAATGAACGAGAAGCGCCATACTCACCGGTTGGTGGTGCGCAGAAAAGACGGACAACTACAGCTAGCCGCAGTGGCTGCAGTGGCGAAAGACAATCGAGCCAAGCTATCCAACCAACTGCGGGAAGAGGAACGGGATCACTGAATGCACAGCGATAAGAACTTCGATGTCCCCGCGAACCCGTACGGCGACGACCTCGAGAGCGTGCTCATTGACGAGGAAACCCTGCACGCCCGCATCCGGGAAATGGCCGCGGCGACATCCGAGCGATTCCGCGACGAGGAAGATGACCTCATCCTCGTGTGCGTACTCAAGGGGGCGGTGTTCTTCATCACCGACTTCGCCCGCGCCCTGGATATCCCCTCCCAGCTGGAGTTCATGGCAGTGAGTTCCTATGGAAACTCCACGAGTTCATCAGGCGTGGTGCGTATTCTGAAGGATCTGGATCGCGATATTGAGGGCAGGAATGTGGTGATCGTCGAGGACATCATCGACTCCGGCCTGACCCTATCGTGGCTGATCAAGAACCTGCGCAACCGTCATCCGAAGAGCCTGTCGGTGGTCACCCTGCTGCGCAAGCCGGAGGCCGTGAAGGTGAAGATCGAGCTGGAAGATATCGGCTTCGATATCCCCAACGAGTTTGTGGTCGGCTACGGCCTGGACTTTGCCGAACGTTATCGCGACCTGCCCTACGTTGGCACGCTGCGGCCCGCAGTATACGAATAAGCCACACCATTTAGCTACCCACACCTAGGAAACATGGACAAGAAAAAGGTTCTGAGGATCGCCGGCATCGTGGCCGCGGTGCTCATTGTGATCTACACATTCGGCGTGCTCACCGACGGCACCCGTGGCTACGACAACGTGGACACGTCCGTGGCCATGGAGCAGCTCAACAAGAAGAACGTCTCCGAGGCGCAGATCAACGATCGCGAACAGGAACTGCTGCTCAAGCTCAAGGACCCCATCTCCGTCGATGGTAAGGACGGGATTGAGCAGGTCGTGACCAAGTACCCGGCTCGGGTGTCGCCTCAGGTGTTCGACGCCGTTGCGGGCTCCGACGCCCAGAAGTACAACACGAAGGTCACACAGGATTCCTTCCTCGGCGGGCTGCTGATGATGATCTTGCCGATGCTGCTGATCTTCGGCTTGCTCATGTTCCTGTTCAGCCGCATGCAAGGCGGTGGGGGAATGGGAGCCTTCGGCTTCGGCAAGTCCACCGCCAAGCAGCTCAACAAGGACAACCCGGATACCACCTTCGATGATGTGGCCGGTGCGGACGAGGCCGTGGAGGAGCTCGACGAAATCCGTGACTTCCTCTCCGACCCCAGCCGCTACGAGGCCCTGGGTGCGAAGATCCCGCGCGGCGTGCTGCTCTACGGCCCGCCCGGTACCGGTAAGACCCTGCTGGCCCGCGCCGTGGCCGGTGAGGCCGGTGTGCCGTTCTACAGCATCAGCGGTTCCGACTTCGTGGAGATGTTCGTGGGTGTGGGTGCCTCCCGCGTGCGTGACCTGTTCAAGCAGGCCAAGGAAAACTCTCCGTGCATCATCTTCGTGGACGAGATCGACGCGGTGGGTCGCCAGCGCGGCGCCGGCATGGGCGGCGGACACGATGAGCGCGAGCAGACGCTGAACCAGTTGCTCGTGGAGATGGATGGCTTCGGCGACCGCGAGGGCGTGATCCTCATGGCTGCCACCAACCGCCCGGACATCCTGGACCCGGCGCTGCTGCGCCCGGGCCGTTTCGACCGACAGATCCCGGTGACCAACCCGGATCTGGCAGGCCGCGAGCAGATCCTGCGCGTGCACGCCAAGGGCAAGCCGATCGCCAAGGACGTGGATTTGAAGTCCCTGGCCAAGCGCACCGCGGGCATGAGTGGTGCGGATCTGGAGAACGTGCTGAACGAAGCTGCGTTGCTGACCGCCCGCGTGGACGGCAACGTCATCACCGCCGACGCGCTGGAAGAGGCAACCGACCGCGTGGTGGGTGGCCCGCGCCGCAGCTCGAAGATCATTTCCGAGCACGAGAAGAAGGTCACGGCTTACCACGAGGGTGGCCACACTCTGGCCGCCTGGGCGATGAAGGACATCGACCGGGTGTACAAGGTCACCATCCTCGCCCGCGGTCGCACCGGCGGTCACGCGATGACCGCGCCGGAAGACGACAAGGGCATGTACAACCGCTCCGAGCTGTTCGCCCGCCTAGTGTTCGCCATGGGAGGCCGTGCTGCTGAGGAGCTGGTGTTCGGTAACCCCACCACGGGAGCCTCTGCCGATATCGAGATGGCGTCCAACGTTGCCCGCGGCATGGTCATGGAGTACGGCATGAGCCCCGTCATCGGCGCCGTGAAGTACGGCCAGGAGCAGGGTGATCCCTTCGCCGGCCGGGGTGGCCAGGGCCAGTCAGAGCCGTCGCAGGAAGTCGCAGCGCAGATCGATGAGCAGGTGCGCATGCTCTTGGACAAGGCACAGAAGATCGCCTACGAGGTGCTGCGTGACAACCGGGACTACCTGGATACCCTCGCCGCCAAGCTGCTGGAGAAGGAGACGCTGCGCCGACCGGACCTGGAGGCCATTTTCGATGGCATGGAGTCCCGTGAAGTCAACGACATCTTCCCCATGCAGGATGTGGACCGCCCCATGGATTACCGCGAGCCGGTGAAGACCCCCGTGGAGTTGGCGAAGGAGCGTGGTGAGGAGCCGCCGAAGAAGAACGACTTCTTCTCCGCTGCCCGCCGTGCCCGCATGGAGCGCCGCAAGGCAGAGCAGGAAAAGCAGCTGCAGGAGGCACGCCAGGAAGACGAGCGCGCGCTGGAGAACAAGCCGCTGCGCCGCCCCGAGGATCAGCCCGCTGATCCCGAGCACCCCGCCGAGCGTCCCCAGCCGGTGGAGGAGCGCGGTTTCCGCTTGCCGGAAAGCGAGCGCCCGGATCACCCGTGGACGAGCGACGATGCGCCGACCCGGAAGATCACTCCGGTGCAGCCGCCGGAGAACCAGCGTGAGGGCCAGCGCGGTGAACAGCACGGTGATCGGCGTGAGGACGCGCAGGTGCCACCCGCACAGCCCGCGCCGCACGCACAGCCTGCAGAGCCCGCAGAGTCCGCACCGCAGCGCCCGCGCCGCGGAGCGTTCCCGAAGCAGGAGTTCCCGTGGGAGCGCAACCGCGATGAGCATGCTGGCCACAACCACAGCGCCAACCGCAGCGATAACCGCAGTGACAGCCACAGCCGCGGCAACGATTCGACTCGAGGCGACGATCAGGATGGTGGCCGCCACGCCAAGCGCGACGGCCTAACCCCGTATGACCGTTACCCCTTGGACGAGAACGACAACGATAAGTAATCACAGCTGAGTAGACGAAGTAGACGAGGATCTGCACCCCACGATGAGTTACCCCGAGTTCGACCAGCCCCGCGCTGAAGCCGCCATCCGCGAGCTTCTCTTCGCGATCGGGGAGGACCCCGACCGCGAAGGGTTGGTGGAAACACCCGCCCGCGTCGCCCGTGCTTACAAGGAAGCCTGCGCCGGCCTGCACACCGACCCCACCGCCGTGCTGGAAAAGACCTTCAACGAGGACCACCAGGAACTCGTCCTCGTCCGCGACATCACGTTCTACTCGACGTGCGAGCACCACCTCGTGCCCTTCTTCGGCAAGGCCCACGTGGGCTACATCCCCGGCGAGGAAGGTAAGGTCACGGGCCTGTCCAAGCTGGCTCGCCTCGTCGATGGCCTGGCGAAGCGCCCGCAGGTCCAGGAGCGCCTCACCAGCCAGATCGCCAACGCCCTCGTGGAGCGCCTCGACCCCACCGCGGTGGTTGCTGTATTGGAGGCCGAGCACCTGTGCATGGCCATGCGCGGCATCCGCAAGCCCGGCGCCACCACCGTCACCTCTGCCGTCCGCGGTCTGTTTCAGACCAGTGCCACCTCCCGGGCGGAGGCCATGGCGCTCATCCGCGGCCACTAGGCGCGCCGTGACTACCACTCCCACCCGCACCCAGGTCATGGGAATTCTCAACGTCACCGAGGATTCCTTCTCCGATGGCGGCGCGAACCCCACCACGGACATCGCCGTGCGCAACGCGCTGGCCATGGTCCGCGATGGGGCGGACCTCATCGACATCGGCGGGGAATCCACCCGCCCCGGAGCCACCCGCGTGGATCCGACCGTCGAGCGCAATCGCGTGGTCCCCGTCATCACCGAACTAGCCTCCCAAGGCATCTCTACCAGCGTGGATACCATGCGCGCCGCCACCGCCGCCGCAGCTGTGGAGGCCGGCGTGGATTACATCAATGACGTCTCCGGTGGCCTCGCCGATCCGGACATGCTCCGGGTTTGCGCCGAGGCCGACCTCCCCGTCATCCTCATGCACTGGAACAAGGGCACCAAGGAGGGCTTCGCCGGGGCGGAGGGCTACCACGATCACGGTGAGGACATCGTCGCCCACGTCTGCGACTGGCTCACTCGCCGCGTCGATGCCGCCGTCGCCGCAGGCGTGGCGGAACGCAATATCATCCTGGACCCGGGCATCGGATTCGCTAAGAAGCCGGAGGAGAACTGGAAGATCCTCGGCGGCCTTGACCGCATCAACGACCTTGGCTTCCCGGTGCTCGTGGGAGCGAGCAGGAAGCGCTTCCTCACGGCTTTGCGCCCCGGGCCCGATGGCCAGCCGGGCGCCCCGGATACCGCCGACGACGCCACGGCTGCGGTGTCGGCCCTGGCGGCGTCGGTTGGCGTGTGGGCGGTGCGAGTGCATAATGTGGCACCCACACGGGCAGCCGTGGATGTGGCCTACGCCGCGTCCACCGGCAAGGGCCCAGATGTCGCAGAAGATTGGAGAGCCAGGCGTGGCTGATCGCATCGAATTGCTGGGCGTGGAGGCCTTCGGGCACCACGGCGTGTACCGGCAGGAGAAGGACACGGGCCAGAAGTTCGTGGTGGACATGGTCGTGTGGACCGACTTCGCGGACGCGGCCGGCTCCGATTCCCTCGGCGACACCATCAACTACGTGGAGCTCGCGGACATTGCCGTGGACGTCATCCAGGGCCCGGGGTATGACCTCATCGAGACCGTGGCCTCGGTCATCGCTGATCGAATCAAGACCCTCGCCGGCGTGTATGCCGTGGAGGTCACCGTGCACAAGCCGCAGGCTCCCATCGACTACCCCTTCGCCGATGTGCGCGTGGTCGCCCGGCGCTCGAATCGTTGATGAACACAGAACAGTTGCCTGCAGACCCGACGCAGCGCCCCGAGATCACCGCGTTCATTGGCCTGGGCAGTAACCTGCCTGGCGACGTCGGATCGCCAGAAGCTCAAATCGAGCGCGCCTGCAAGTTGCTCGAGATGCACCCGGCCATCCGGATCGTCCAGCGTTCCCGCATCTTCGCCACGCCGCCGTGGGGTGGGGTGGAACAATCCGAGTTCCGCAATGCTGTGATCCACGTGCGCACCACTCTCGATCCCCTCGCGTTGCTGCATCATTGCCAGTTTGCGGAGGCGGTGGGCAACCGTGTGAGGGAGGTGCGCTGGGGCCCGCGGACTGTTGATGTGGATGTTCTTAGTTGTTTCGACGCCACCCTGAGCCCGATTATCTCCCACGGGCAGTGGGGGTTCGAACTAGTAGTGCCTCACCCGTACGCGGCGGAGCGGGCGTTCGTTTTGGTGCCGTGGCTGGACCTCGATGCGGCCGCCGAGCCGTGGTGTGTGCTGGGGGAACGCACCATCGCCGAGTGTGTGGCGGATGTTGACGAGGCTGAGGTTCGCGGCATCGTTGCCGTGGAGGATCCGCCAGCCGGGCACCGATAGGGGGCAGTGGGGTTGTAAGATAGCCAGGGTGAAAGACATCAAGCGCATCAACATCTTCGCCCTGGTTGGGGTGTTCGTTGCTGCTGCACTGATCGCGTTTGTCACGGCTCTGGGGTTCTACGGGGATTTCCCCGCGATTAATGTGCTGGCCTCCACGTTGATGTGGGTCATGGCCGTGGTGTGCGGCATCGCCGGGTGGGTGATCCGGCGGCGCATCGCTAACGGGGAAGTGGGCATGGATCGCTCACAGTTGAATCCCGTGACGGTGGCGCAATGGCTGGCGCTGGGCCAAGCGGTGGCCTGGGTGGGGGCCGTGATTGGCGGATTGTACGTGGGCGTGGGGTTCTACGTGGTGCCGAAGGCCAGCACTTTGGTGGCCGCCAGCGAGGACATTCCGGGCGTGGTGTCTGGGGCGCTATCGTGTGTGGCGGCCACGATCGCGGGCGTGTGGTTGGAGCGCAGTTGCATCGCGCCGCCGCCCGATGCGCCGGAGCCGCCTCTGCGCTCGGGGGCTGCGGCATAGGGGCTGCGGCATAGGGGGTGCGGCTTAGGGGGCGGGGCTCAGGGGTAGGGCTTAGGGATGGGTCTGATAACTCAACTAAGAAACGCAATGGCGAAAGACTGAACGGGGAGTTCTTCGCCGATTTTCTACCGACGTTCGGTAGGGTTATACGCATGAGTTTCCAACCGCAGTCACCACGCACCACAAAAAACGATGGCAACGATGGCTCTATGTCCAAGCTGCTGATGTTCGGACTGATCGTTTTGGCCGTTGTGGCCAGCGTGTTGATGCTGTTCCTGGACTCCGAGGTGTGGCTGAAGATCTCCGTCATCGCGGCGCTGTGGGCGGCGTTTATCGGAGCTGTGTTGGCCACTCGCTACTCCAGCGCGCTGAAGGCCGAGCGGGAACGTGCCCAGCAGATCGAGGGTGTGCACAACGCCGAGCTGGAGCGGGAGAAGTCCCAGTTCGCCCAGCGCCAGGCTGCGATGGAGACTGACTACACCAAGCGGGTGCAGAACATTCGCGACGAGCAGCTCGAGCAACTGCGGGCCGAGCTGGCTCAGATGCGCCGTCAGCTTGCCGAGCTCTCCGGCCGCGACTTGGGCGAGGAGGATCAGCGGGCAGTGCGTGCGCGCGCGGAGCGGATCCGCGAGATTGAGAACTCCGCGAACCGCGCCGCCCAGCAGGGCCCCAGCGAGGACGAGCTGCAGCGCCAGCGTGAGGCCGTGTTCGGTGGCGCGTCGCGTGGTGCGCAGCCCTACCAGTCCGGCGAGACCGGCCAGGCTGGCTCGGCAGGTTCAGCCGGTTCGGCATCGACCGGATCCTCTGCTGTTCCGTCGCAGCGCCGCAAGGGACCGAAGTTCTCCACCGGATCGTTCGCGGCGGTGAACTGGACCGGGCAGGATGCGCAGGAGACCTCCCAGCTGCCGCTCATCGTGGACACCACGGCGCTGGATGACACCGACCAGCCGAGCAGCGCTGAACCGACGCCGAACTTCGGCGGCTCCGCCACCGGCGCGCAGTCTTACGAGCACCACACCGCTGATCACCACACCGCTGCCACGGACGCTCCGCAGCACCGCGAGCACGAGCAGCGCGGCCAGCACAGCCAGCATGGCCAGCACGGCCAGCACGAGGGCCGCCAGCAGCGCGAGCATGAGCAGAACAACCAGCGCACCCAGCACCGGGAGCACCGTGAGCACGGTCAGCACGAGCAGCAGCACGGCCACCACCGCCGGGCCGCCGCTCAGAGCCCGTATCAGGAGCAGCAGGGCACCCAGGCGCCCTCCAACGACTCCGCCCCGCGCCGTGGCCGCCGCCGCGCCGATGAAGCCTCCGAAGGCCTGACCGTGGCCGAGCTGATGAAGCGCTTCAAGAACTAAAGCCAAGAACTAACTACTGTGCCAACTCCCAGTACGCCCTCGGGTGCTACGCCCTCCGACCGGCCGTCTCCCGAGCCGCACGGACCGCACGAGTCCCACGAGCCGCGCCTAACCGTCGGCATCATCTCCGCCGGAGCAGTGGGCACCGCCCTTGCGGAGGCCTTCTCCCGGGCTGGACACCACGTGCACGGCGTCAATGTGCATTCGGAACGCTCGGCCGTGGCGGCGTCGAAAAGAATTCCCACCATCCCCCAACTCCCGCTGGAACAGGTAGCGCAGGCCGCGTTGGTCATCCTCGCAGTACCGGATCCGCAGCTGCCCACGGTGATCGAGGAGGTTGCCCAGCACACCCAAGACGGGCAGATGGTGGCGCACACCTCGGGTGCGTTTGGGTGTGACATCCTGCAGCCGATCACAGATACCGGGGCGCTGCCGCTGGCACTGCACCCGGCCATGGCGTTCACGGGTTCTCCGGTGGATACCGAGCGACTGACCGGCTGCGCGTGGGGGATTACCGCCGATTCGGACCAGGGACTCGCCGTGGCAGAGCTGCTGGTCACCACCGTGGCCGGCGTGCCAATTGCCATTGCAGAGGACAAGCGCCCCGCCTATCACGCGGCGATGGCGCACGCGGGCAATCACACGGTCACGCTCATCAACGATGCGCTGCGGATCATGGACTATGTGCTGGACGGATCAGGCGCCACAGGTGCCCACGCCCCAGGTGGGCAGGTGCCACACAACCCGAATAGTGCGATGCTGCTGCGCCGGCTCGCGCTGGCCGCCGTGGACAACGCGCTGGAAAGCCGGATGGACCAGCTCACCGGCCCGGTCGCCCGTGATGACGCGCCTGCGGTGTTGCGCCACATCGCTGCGCTCGAGGAACTCAGCGATGGCAGCGCCGGCTCGGCATCCTTCACCGCCGCCTACACCACCATGGCGGAACGCACCGCTCAGATGCGCCATGCCATTGAAGTGGAGCGGGTGCTGGCCGATAAAACCATGGGACTACGCTAGAGGATCATGAGCACTTCACAGTTTCAGCCGGGGGAAGCCACTGTCTACACGGACGTAGAATCGCTGTCCCAACTCACCCGAGCCATCCGCAAGGTCGGCCGCCCGGTCGCCTTGGTTCCCACGATGGGCGCGCTCCACGAGGGGCACCTGTCGCTGGTCAAGGCCGCGCAGTCCATCCCGGGCGCGCTGGTGGTGGTGAGCATTTTCGTCAACCCGCTGCAGTTCGCCGAGGGCGAGGATCTGGATGCCTACCCGCGCACCCTCGATGAGGACGTGGCGAAGCTGCGCGCCGCGGGCGTGGACGCAGTATTCGCCCCCACCCCCCGTGACATGTATCCCAACGGCCCGCGCACCACGGTGCAGCCGGGTGCGGTGGGCACGATCCTGGAGGGCGAGCATCGGCCCACGCACTTCGCCGGTGTGCTCACGGTGGTTAACAAGCTGTTCACGATTTCGCACTGCTCGCACGCTTTCTTCGGCGAGAAGGATTATCAGCAGTTGATCCTCATTCAGCAGATGGTCACCGACCTGAACATGGATATTCAGGTCCACGGGGTGCCGATCGTCCGCGAGGCCGATGGTCTGGCGAAGTCTTCGCGTAACCGGTATCTGTCCGACGGCGAGCGCGAGCTGGCCCTGACCCTCTCCGCAGCCCTCACGGCCGGTGCCTTTGTGGCGGATAAGGGAGCCGATGCGGTGCTGGATCAGGCTCGTTCTATTCTCGACGCCACCCCCCAGATCTCCGTGGACTACCTAGAGCTACGGGCCGCCGATTTGGGCCCCGCCCCGGAAGACGGCGACGCCCGCCTGTTCGTTGCCGCCCGCGTGGGCAGCACGCGCCTCATCGACAACGTGGGTGTGCCACTGGGCACGGGCTTTAAGGGGCTGGACGCCGAGCAGGCGTGATGAAGATTTAGTCCTGCAGCTGTGGCATGGCACGGAACCCCGGCCCAACGATGGCGTTGTAGATTACGTAGGACCGCCATGCGGATACTGCTGCGACCGATCGCTTCACTTTCCTGCCGAGCACCCAGGGCGTACCAGGCCGGTAGTACCCCCTGGAGCGCCAGAGGGCCTCGAAGGCTTCTTGGTGGAAGCCACACATGGACAGGCAGAAAACAAAGTTGCTAAATGCCGCACGGCCCAGTGGTGTTTCGACCTCCGGATTCGGGGCGTGATCTGGGTTATTGATCGGACCGGGGGAGACGAGCCGATCCCAGGCGGTCTTGACGATGTCCCGGATGAAGTCCTGCTCATAAAAATCCCGGCGCACCGGGTCCACGTCGTTGGAGCGGTCGGTGTTGAAAAGATAGACGTACCGGAAACGCTCGTCGATGTACTCCGGAACCTTGCCGAGTACCAAGTGGCCTTCAGGTGCGTCGTGCGCGATGTGTCCGGCAAGGTTGAGCTGCAGCTCGGGATCCCCGGACCACCGCTCGTCGGAGGACAGAACCAGTTGATGCCACCCGGCGATGTTCCAGGGATCCACACTGCTCCAGCGCTCGAAAATTTCCATGATGGGCAGGTCGTCGCTATCGGGAGTGTGCATACCCAAAGCGAAGGACTGCTGAATGGCGAGCGCCGCCGGATCGCCAGAGAGCTCGTAGGCCTTATCGGCTAGCTCGTGGGCGAGGTGGCAGTTCCCCACCCAGGTGGTGGCGGCATCGCTGTGCACAGTATCGCCGGTGCCGGCGCCACGGGCAGCTGTGGCCTGGTGGAAGTGGAGTTCCGCGCGAAGCATAAGTGCAAAAGGATCATCGTGGGAAAACTCTTTGGCGAGCCATTCGGCGCACCTAGAGTCCTTCGCTAGGCGCTCGTGCACGATAATCAGCATGAAGGCCCGGTCACTGGCGGTCAGCGAGGGATATGTGAAGATCCCCTGAAGCCGTGTGCCATCGCGCTGTGCCAACGCAGCGTTCCAATCCTCCCGCCAGGGGTACGGCGTGGGTGCAGTCCACGGGGTGGGGAACGCCACGTAGTCCTTGTCCGCCTGCTTGGCTGTGGCAAGAGCAGCCCGTACCTCGCCGGGAAGACCGGTAGAACGGGAAGGCTTGGAAGGCTTGTCGGAAGGGCTTTTAGACACTGAGCTTGCGGACTTTGAAGGCGAACCAGATCATGTAGGCGCCGATGACGATGATGGTCAGGCCAGCCATCCAGGCCAGGCTGAATACGCTGCCGACCGGGTTGAGGATGGCCAGGAAGCCCAGGATCAGACCAAAGATCACGTTGATAATGCCGTTGACGATCAGCCAGCCACTGCGCAGTGGCTTGGGGGTGGTCATCTGGACGATGCCCTGGAAGATCAGGCCGAAGGCCAGGAAGCCCAGGATGAAGAAGGAGCTCACGACAGCGAAGGATGCCGGGAAGATGACGATCAGCAGACCGGCGATCACGCTGATGATGCCCTCGGCGAGCTTCCAGCCCCACGGGATGCCAGCCTTCCTCTGATCAAAGGCCATGCCGCAGGTGGCCAGGCCATCGACGATCATCCAGGCACCCACGAGGATGCCGAATACGGTGGCCGAATCGAATGGCCACACAAGGAACATGATGCCGACGAGGACGGCGAAGATACCGCGCCACAGCAGGTAGGTAAAGCCCTTCTTGCCAAGCGTCTGGGCCAGGGAACGGGGATTAAAATTCGTCGTAGTCATGCCTATTAGGATACACACAGTTTCATCGGCACGCTTCCCAGTGAATTCTGTATCGTGCCAGGATAAAGCTATGACTAGTCCAACCTCCACACCCCGCACGCATAACCATCCCTTCATCGACTTGGCGGCCGGTGACTACCGCGCATCCATCTCCGCGTTCGGCGGAGGGCTGCACACCTTGGACTACGCCGGCCAGCCCCTCACCCCGGGCTACCCGCACGGTCAGTACCCGCCGCTATCCGCCGGCATCATCCTGGCGCCGTGGCCCAACCGCACAGCCGACGGAGTGTTCGCCCATGACGGCCAGATCCACCGGTTGCAGATCACAGAGCCCGGACGGGCCACGGCCATCCACGGATTCGTTGGTTCCATGGTCTGGGACGTGACCGACCGTAGCGACAGCGCGGTCACGCTCGAGGTGGCGTCGGGAATGAAAGAAGGGTGGCCGTGGCGGCTGCGCATGACGGTCACCTGGGAGCTCGATCCGAGCAAGGGGTTGACGGGAACGGTGACGGTGCGCAATGAGGAGGAGGTGTCGTGCCCGTTCGGGTTGGGCTGGCACCCCTACCTATCGGCGCTGGGTGCCCCGCTTGACGAATGCACGCTGCACCTGCCCGCGCACACCAACCTGCCGCTCGACTCGGTGCGCAACCTGCCGGCGGGACCGGAGTTCCCGGCTGACCGGGTGCTGCCCAACCTGGAGCGGGGCCAGCACATGGCGGGGATCTGGCTGGACCATTGCTTCGGCGGCGTGCCCGAAGGCGGGTCCGAGGTGGAGCTTATCAATTCCGAAGGCGACGGCGTGCGGCTCTGGGCGGACGAGATGTTCGACTGGTACCAGGTGTTCACGGCCGACCCGGCCCGTCGCGAAGGGTACCCCGACGTTGGGCGCGCGCTGGCGGTGGAACCCATGACGTGCCCGCCTGACGCCCTGCGATCGGGGCGGCATCTTATTCGGCTGGAAGGCGGCGATCAGGAAACGTTCAGCTTCGGAGTCGCAGTAACCATGAAGGGGTAAAACCGGGAGAGAAATCTCACAGATCTCCATAAGTTCACCCCTACCAGCAGAAACGCCTTTGATTGGTTCAGTGTAGGGGTCTGCGTT
The DNA here is from genome assembly GCF_020099275.1 of Corynebacterium falsenii. NCBI lineage: Bacteria > Bacillati > Actinomycetota > Actinomycetes > Mycobacteriales > Corynebacteriaceae > Corynebacterium > Corynebacterium falsenii. The sequence continues at coordinate 833,791 of NZ_CP083646.1, forward strand.
CTGAGCTGGGGGATTGGGGCGCGGCCGGTGGGTGGGCGAGGTTTGCGGAAGTTGACGTGTCCCAATATTGGAAGATGCTGGAAAGCGGGCAGGCAGCGTTTAGGATGTAGGGGACAACACAGCCCCTATTCGTGTGACATACCTGACACATCGCCGCCGGTCCACAAGGCCACTGGCATTGGGAAGCACAAGAGTGCGGGGTGAGAAACCATTCTCCCTTTCCGTGAATCGGTTCAGAGCTCGGCCCTATCGGATCCATCGTCGGATGCATCGACCGGGTGGCGGTCTGCGCCCACGTGACGGCGAGGGACCGACTGATCCGGGAGGTTCCCAGCTATGACAGCTGAAGGACTACGGTTGGACGCGTCGTGGGTGGATTACGCCATCGTTGCGGTCTACTTCGCGTTCGTACTAGGTATCGGCTGGGCTGCAAAGTCCAAGGTGTCCAGCTCTATCGACTTCTTCCTTTCTGGCCGATCCTTGCCCGCATGGGTGACAGGATTGGCCTTTATTTCTGCCAACCTCGGTGCGGTGGAAATCGTCGGCATGTCCGCCAACGGCGTGCAATACGGCTTCGAGACCATGCACTACTTCTGGATCGGCGCGATCCCTGCCATGGTCTTCTTGGGCATCGTGATGATGCCGTTCTACTACGGTTCGAAGGTCCGCTCTGTTCCTGAGTTCATGCGCCGCCGTTTCGGCAACGGTGCACACCTGGTCAACGGCATTTCCTTTGCTATCGCCCAGCTGCTTATCGCCGGTATTAACCTGCTGCTGCTTGCCAAGGTTGTGAACTCCCTGCTCGGCTGGCCGCTGTGGATCACCCTCATCGTCGCCGCCGTGATCGTGCTGTCCTACATCACCCTTGGTGGCCTGTCTGCCGCGATCTACAACGAGGTCCTGCAGTTCTTCATCATCGTGGCCGCGCTGCTGCCGCTGACCCTCATCGGCCTGCACCAGGTCGGTGGCTGGGGAGGCCTCAAGGAGAAGGTCGCCGACCCCGCGCACTTCCACACCTGGCCGGGTACCGAAATCTCCGGCTTCGACAACCCGGTGGTCTCCGCCATCGGCCTGGTCTTCGGCCTGGGCTTCGTGCTGTCCTTCGGTTACTGGACCACCAACTTCGTCGAGGTGCAGCGCGCCATGGCTTCGGATTCTCTGTCCTCGGCTCGCAAGACCCCGATCATCGGCGCCTTCCCGAAGATGTTCGTTCCGTTCATCGTGGTGATCCCCGGCATGATCGCCGGCGCAACCGTCACCCCGCTCATCGACGGCAACGCAGAGCCGAACGACGCAATGCTCTACCTCATGCGCGACCTGCTGCCCAACGGTCTGCTGGGCGTGGCCCTGGCCGGCCTGCTGGCTGCCTTCATGGCCGGCATGGCTGCGAACATCTCCGCGTTCAACACCGTGTTCTCCTACGACATCTGGCAGGCCTACGTCGTCAAGGATCGCGACGACGAGTACTACCTGAAGATCGGCCGCATCGCCACCGTGGGCGCCACCGTCATCGCTGTGTTCACCGCACTGCTGGCATCCAACTTCGGCAACGTGATGGACTACCTGCAGACGCTGTTCGGCTTCTTCAACGCCCCGCTGTTCGCAACGTTCATCCTCGGTATGTTCTGGAAGCGCATGACCCCCACCGCAGGTTGGGTGGGCCTCGTCGCCGGTACGGGTTCCGCTATTGCCTACTGGGCTGTGGCCACCTTCGGCAACACGGACATCGGCTTTTTCAACTTGCCGGGTCAGGGCACCGCGTTCGTCGCAGCTTCCCTGGCATTCGTGGTGGACATCATCATCTCCATCATCGTGTCCATGGCCACCAAGCCGAAGCCTGACGAGGAGCTCGTGGGCTTCGTCCGCTCCGTCACGCCCAAGGAAAACCTCACGGACGCTGCCGAGAACGACCTGCCGTGGTACCGCCGCACCGTGCCGCTGGGCATGCTGTGCTTGGTCTTGGTCCTCATTCTCAACATCGTGTTCGCCTAGTGCTTCCGGCTGAGTACGTATCCAGTACGCATTCAGTAGGCATTCGCTACATTCAGCAAGCACCGCACATATTGCAAGGAGTGACTCATAATGAGTGACAACAACACCGCAGGCGCTACCAGCGCAGCTGCGAAGACCGACAGCGCCGTGGGTACCGAGAACAAGCGTGGCCGTGTCCACAAGGCTGGCGCTTTCGATATCCGCAACGTCATCGGAGGCCTGCTTGGCATCTATGGCATTGTGCTGCTCATCAGCTATTTCCTTCTCGACCCCGGCATGGATGTCACCACCGGCGAGTCGAAGGACGCCGTCTACAACCTCTGGGCTGGCCTCGCCCTCGTGATCGGCGCCGCCGTATTCTTTATATGGACGAAGGTTGACCCGATCAAGATCGTGGAGACCGCCCCGGGTGAGTCCGCGGGCATGGTTGAGGACTAGCGCGCACCCCGCGCCGGCCCTCGGCCGCATGTGAACCCGCGTCCGCGAGTTCTTTCCCGCACGGATTCCCACCTGCGTCTCAACGGTATGCCGCCCAGATTCGGCATACCGTTGAACAGTTGAGCAACAGTTGAACATAAGTACACACGCAACGTGCACAACCACTGTGCACACAACCTCAGTGCAGAAGGTGAAACCAAGTGGATAGCAGCCACGTGAACACGCACGAACACCCCATCCGTGTCACGAGGACAACCCTCGCGGACGGCCGGGAACTGCTGTATTTCGATGACGATCCGCAGTTCGTTTCCGGCGACCAGCAGCGCGAGCTGCACGATGGCCGCGACCTGCCCCGCGCAGACACCGAATCGGAGATGCGCCAGGATCCGCTGACCGGGCAGTGGTACGTGTACGCGGCCCACCGCATGAACCGCACGTTCATGCCCCCGGCGAACGAGAACCCGTTGGCGCCCACCCGCCCGGGCGAGCTCCCCACGGAGATCCCCGCCGACGATTACAACGTGGTCGTCTTCGAAAATCGTTTCCCGTCGCTATCCATGCACATGGAGGTGCCGGACGACTTCGCCACCACCGTGGACGGCCAGGATCTCTTCCCGCGCCAGCCCGCCGTGGGTCGCTGCGAGGTTGTCTGCTTCACCCCGGACGTCCACTCGACGTTCCGCGATCTGCCCTTCTCCCGCGCCCGCACGGTCGTGGAGGCGTGGGCACATCGCACCCGCGAGCTTTCCGCCCTGCCCGGCATCCGCTGCGTGTACCCGTTTGAAAACCGCGGCGAGGAGATCGGCGTGACCCTGCAGCACCCGCACGGTCAGATCTACGCCTACCCCTTCCTCCCGCCGCGCACCGCCGAGGTTGCCTCCCGCGCCGCTGCGTTCCGCAGCGCCCATGGCGCCGATTTGTTCGACGCCATCCTCCAGGCCGAGAAAGCCGAGGGCACTCGGGTTATTAGCGAGGGCGAGTACTTCACGGCGTTCGTTCCGGCGGCTGCCAAGTGGCCGGTGGAGGTCATGCTCATGGCCAACCGCCCGGCACCGGACTTCGCGGATCTCTCCGATGTGGAGAAGGACGAGCTCACCCGCATGTACCTGGATCTGCTGCAGCGCATGGACAAGTTCTTCGATGGGGTGGAGCGCACCCCGTACATCGCGTCGTGGAATCAGGCTCCCGTGGGGGAGGATCGAGAAAACGGCCGGCTGTACCTGCAGCTGTTTTCCATGATGCGTTCGCCGGGACGGATGAAGTTCCTGGCGGGCAGCGAGTCCGGCCAGGAAGCGTGGATCTCGGACACCACCCCGGAGCGCATCGCCGCTCGGTTCCGGGAGGTCGGCAATGTCTAAATCTCTGCCTAACGCTAATGTTCAGTGGCTCACCACCCGCTCCGCCGAGGATGCCGTGCGGGAGGTCACCGAGTTGTTCGCCAGCGAGTTCGGTGGCGAGTCTGGTGGCGAGTCCGGCGGTACTAGCGCGCAGCCAGAGGGTGTGTGGTCCGCGCCGGGCCGCGTGAACCTCATCGGCGAGCACGTGGACTACGCCGGCGGCATCAGCGTGCCGTTCGCCCTGTCGCAGCGCACCTACGTGGCCGCGCGCGCCAACGGCACCAACGACTACCGTGTGGCCTCCCTGTTCGACGGGGAGGTCTCCCGCACCACCGTAGGCCTCGACGAGGTCGGCCCCGGCAACCCCTCAGATTGGTCCGGCTACGTGGTCGGCACCATCTGGGCGGCGATCGAAGCCGGTGTGCTGCCCGCGCAGGGGCTCGATCTGGCCATCGTCTCTGACGTGCCGGTGGGCGCTGGGCTTTCCAGCTCCGCCGCTCTGGAGTGTTCGGCGGGCGTGGCGGCTGCGGAAACTGGTGGCGTCGAGTTGGAAGAAGCCAACCGAACGGCACTGATGAATGCGGCGATCAGGGCCGAAAATGAGGTCGTGGGAGCCTCCACCGGTGGCTTGGACCAGCGGATTTCCCTGTTCGGTCAGGAAGGCCACGCGCTGGCCATCGACTTCGCGGAAGATTCCACGAAGCAGGTTCCGTTCGCGATTGCCGAGCGTGGCTTGGCCGTGCTCATCATGAACACGAACGCGCCGCACAGCTTGGCGGACGGGCAGTACGCCTCGCGCCGGGCGGTCATCGATGGGGTGACCGAGGACCTCGGCGTGAGCAGCCTGCGACACGCCGAGGACGCGGAAGCGCAGTCCCAACGCTGGGCCGCCAACAACGTGCCAGAGGGCGTAGATCCCGAGGAATGGCCCGCGACCGTGGCCAAGCGGGTGCGGCACGTCGTCAGCGAGATCGACCGCACCGCGAAGGCCATCGAGCAGCTCGAGGCGGGCGACATGGAGGCCTTCGGCGAGTCCATGCAAGCCAGCCATGCCTCGCTGCGCGACGACTACGAAGTCACCGTGCCTCAGCTCGACGTGGCCGTGGACGTGGCGATGGCTCAGGGTGCGCTGGGCGCACGCATGACCGGCGGCGGATTCGGCGGATCGGCGATCGCACTCATCGACGCCGACCGGGTGGAGACCACGGCGCAGGCAGTGGCCGACGCATTCGCTGAGCACGGGTTCGCCGCACCCGAGTTCGTGGTGGCACTGCCGAGCGATGGGGCCCGGCGGGACCGCTAGACAACCCCAAATGGCCTGGGCGATCGGCGGCGGGTAAGGTGTTGCTCCGTGTTGCGCACCATGCTGAAATCCAAGATCCACCGAGCCACCGTGACCCAGGCCGACCTGCACTACGTCGGCTCCTGCACCATCGACGCCGATCTCTTGGACGCTGCCGATCTGCTCGAGGGGGAGCAGATCGACATCGTTGACATCGACAACGGCAACCGCCTGACCACCTACGCCATCGCCGGCGAGCGGGGGACCGGTGTGATCGGCATCAACGGCGCTGCCGCGCGGCTGATCAGCCCCGGCGATCTCGTCATCATTATTGGGTACGCCCAGTACAACGAAGAAGACCTGAAAACATATCAGTCTCGGGTGATCTTCGTAGACGAGAACAACAAGAAGCTCGAAGCGGGTGCCGACCCCGCGCACGCACCGGAAGGCTCGGGCCTGCTGAACCCGCGCCACCCGGAGGCGTAAGCCATAGGAGCAATCCGTGGCATGGGGATGTCCGCTCGGTGCGCTACACTTGTGAGCCGTGACTGACGCATCAAAAACCCCAGCTTCCGACGTTCCAGAACAACTCCGCATCCGGCGCGAGAAGCGCCAGCGCATCCTGGACTCCGGCAAGGATGCCTACCCCGTGGAAGTGCCGCGCACCCACACACTGGCGGAGGTTCGCGCCTCCTGGGGTGTGAAAAAGGACGGCGACGAGGCTGAGGCTGGTGGCGTCGATAATAAAGACGACAACAACAGCAACACCGAGAAGGTATGGCTCGCCCCCGGCGAGGAAACCGACGAGGTCGTGGGCGTTGCCGGTCGCGTGATGTTCATCCGCAACACCGGCAAGCTGGCCTTCGCCACCCTGCAGGATGGCGACGGCACCACGCTGCAGGTCATGCTCAGCCTCGCCGAGGTGGGCGAGGAAGCGCTCACCGAGTGGAAGAACCTCGTTGACCTGGGCGACATGGTGTTTGTCGAGGGCCGTGTGATTAGCTCCAAGCGTGGCGAGCTGTCCGTGATGGCGAAGCACTGGTTCATCACGTCGAAGTCCCTGCGTCCGCTGCCGGTAGCGCACAAGGATCTGAGCGAAGATACGCGCGTGCGCCAGCGCCACACCGACCTCATCATGCGCGAGCAGGCCCGGGAAAACGCGCTGACCCGCATCAAGGTGATGCGTGCCCTGCGCAATGCCCTAGAGCGCCGAGGATTCATGGAGCTGGAAACCCCGATGCTGCAGACCCTCCACGGCGGCGCGGCGGCTCGTCCGTTCGTGACGCACTCCAATGCGCTGGATATTGACCTGTACCTGCGCATCGCCCCCGAGCTGTACCTCAAGCGCGCCGTGGTCGGTGGCCTGGACAAGGTCTTCGAGGTCAACCGCAACTTCCGCAACGAGGGCGTGGACTCCTCCCACAGCCCCGAGTTCGCGATGCTGGAGACCTACCAGGCCTACGGCGACTACAACACCTGTGCACGCACCACCCGCGAGGTCATCCAGGAAGTGGCCCAGGAGGTGTTCGGCTCCACGACCGTAACGCTTGTCGACGGCACGGAATACGATCTTGGCGGTGAGTGGGAGTCCATCGAGATGTACCCCTCGCTCAACGAAGCTCTGGAGAAGAAGTTCCCCGGCCAGCCGGAGGTCACCATTGATTCTTCCGTGGAAGAGCTGAAGCAGATCGCAGATGTGATCGGCCTGAGCGTTCCCGAAAAGGGCGGCTGGGGCCACGGCAAGCTCGTGGAGGAGATCTGGGAAGTGCTGTGCGAAGACCAGCTCACCGGCCCAATCTTCGTGCGAAACTTCCCCGTGGAGACCTCGCCGCTGACCCGCCAGCACCGCAGCCAGCCGGGTGTCACCGAAAAGTGGGACCTCTACGTGCGCGGCTTCGAGCTGGCCACGGGCTACTCCGAGCTGGTTGATCCGGTGATCCAGCGCGAACGCTTCGAGGATCAGGCACGGCTGGCCGCCGGTGGCGACGACGAAGCCATGGTGCTGGACGAGGACTTCCTCACCGCCATGGAACAGGGCATGCCGCCGACGGCCGGCACGGGCATGGGCATCGACCGACTGCTCATGGCACTGACCGGGCTGGGCATCCGAGAGACGATCCTGTTCCCGCTGGTCAAGCCGGAGCGGGACAACTAGGCGTGAGCGATATCCTGTCCAACTTCCTCTCCGTAGATATGCGGGTGGCACGGATCGTGGAGGTGGAGGAGTTCCCCGAGGCACGAAAGCCAGCGTGGAAGCTGACGCTGGACGCGGGGGAGTGCGGTGAGCTGCGCACAAGCGCGCAGATCACCAACTACAGCCGAGAGGAACTGCTGGGCAGGAAGGTGATCGCCGCGGTGAATCTGGGGTCGCGGCAGATCGCCAATTTTATGAGCAATTGCTTGGTGCTCGCGGCGGTCAACGATGAGGGGGTCGCGCACCTGCTTGGTGTGGACGATGCGGCGGAACCGGGGGAGCGGGTTAGCTAAGCCGGGGAGCAGGTTAGCTAGAAGAGGGGCTGCAGGGGCAACCAGCACGACACCCGCGCGTGTGACCTGTGGGGTCAACGCCCCAATCGGGGCTGACAGAACTGTGTTAGTTATAAGTTTTTTCGCTGGGAATGTGATCCGCGCCATTATTTTGTTTATGCTACGTCTATAACTATCCGCTCCTGCAGATACGCAATTTGCGCTGACAACCAGTGAAAGGTGGCCGCACACAATGAGCGACCAAAGCAAGCGTGACAACTCCACCCCGGGGCTTAACGGCTTCAAGCGGGATGCCATCGGCACCGCGATGCGCGTTATCACCCGTTTCACCGGATCTGAGCTTGCCGAGAAGTACGGTCTGTCCAAGAAGGTCGACCGCGTGGCCTACGAGTCCACCAAGACCGGCATGCGCACCCTGGGTGCCGTCAACCGCCAGTTCAAGAAGATCAAGGGCTCCGGCAAGCCCGTTCGCCTGGCAAACCAGACCACGGATGAGAACAACCAGCCCGTTCCCACCGACGCGCCGGCTCCGGGCAAGGCTCCGTTCGACCTGAACCCCACCGAGGATCAAGAGATGATCGTCGAGGCCGTGCGCGAGTTCGCTGAGGAGCGCCTGCGCCCCGTGGCCTCCGAGTGCAACGAGAAGTCCGAGCCCGCCGAGGGCCTGCTGGACACCGCAGCTGAGCTGGGCGTGGCCCTGATCAACCTGCCCGAGGAGTTCGAGGGCATCGCCACCGCCTCCGGCGCCACCACCAACGCCCTCATCGCCGAAGTTCTGGCATACGGCGATATGGGCCTGGCTGTCGCCATTCTGGCTCCCGCCTCCGTGGCCAACGTCATCACCAACTACGGCGACGACGCCCAACAGAAGACCTACCTGCCCGCTTTCGCAGGTGAGTCCGTGCCCCCGGCAGCAGTTGTAGTCTCCGAGTCCCGCCCGCTGTTCGACCCCTTCGAGCTGCAGACCACCGCAGTGCGCGAAGGCAATGACATCGTCATCAACGGTGTGAAGACCTTGGTCCCCAACGCCGGTGCAGCCGAGCTGTTCATCGTCGCTGTTGATCTGGACGGCAAGAACACCTTCGCTATTGTCGAGTCCGATACCGAGGGCCTCGTTGTGGAGGCTGATCCCTCCATGGGTCTGCGCGGCGCTGCCATGGGCCGCCTGCTGCTCAAGGACGTGCGCGTGCCCGCTGCCAACCTGCTCGGCGGCGCGGACCTCGCTGACGATGAGCGCGTGGAAAACTACGCGGAGATCATTCGCCGCTCCCGCCTCGGCTGGGCTGCCCTCGCTGCGGGCACTGGCCAGGCCATCCTGGACTACACCAAGAACTACGTCAACGAGCGCGAGGCCTTCGGCGAGCCGATTTCCCACCGCCAGGCAGTGGCCTTCATGGTTGCCAACCTGCGCATCGAGCTCGACGGCCTGCGTCTGATCCTGCTGCGCGGCGTGTCCCGCCTGGACCAGGGCCTGTCCTACCACCGTGAGGCCGGCCTGGCTCGCCGCTACGCATCCGATAAGGGCATGGTCATGGGCCTCGACGGTGTGCAGCTGCTCGGTGGACACGGCTTCACCAAGGAGCACCCTGTTGAGCGCTGGTACCGCGACATGCGCGCCATCGGCCTCGCCGAAGGCGTTGTGGTCCTGTAAGAACAACCCGCCAATCCGATTCACGAATCTCGAGGACACTCATCATGATTAATCTGGAACTTCCCAAGCGCCTCAAGGCGGGGGCTAACCAGGCTCACCAGGCCGCCGCAGAGATCTTCCGCCCGATTTCCCGCAAGTACGACCTCGCCGAGCACACCCGCCCGGTCGAGCTGGACACCATGGCTTCTCTCGTTGAGGGCATGGCCGATGCCGGTCAGGGCATGGCCGGTGCTACCGCTGGTCGCGACGGCAAAAAGAAGAAGCCGGAGCGCGCAGGCGTCAAGAACGGTGGCAACATGGCCGCCATCCTCAACGTGCTGGAGATGTGCTGGGGCGATGTGGGCCTGGCGCTGTCCATCCCTTACCAGGGCCTCGGTAACTCCGCTATCGCCGCCGTTGCTTCGGACGAGCAGCTCGAGCGTTTCGGCAAGGTTTGGGCCGCCATGGCCATCACCGAGCCGCAGTTCGGTTCGGACTCCGCCGCCGTGGCCGCCACCGCAAAGCTGGACGGCGACGAGTACGTGCTCAACGGCGAGAAGATCTTCGTGACCGCCGGTGAGCGCTGCACCCACGTTGTGGTGTGGGCTTCCGTGGACAAGTCCGCGGGCCGCGCTGCCATCAAGTCTTTCGTTGTGCCCCGCGACACCCCCGGCTTCGAGCTGGTCCGCCTGGAGCACAAGCTGGGCATTCGCTCCTCCGACACCGCCCACTTCATCTTGGACAACGTCCGCATTCCGAAGGAGAACCTGCTGGGTTCCCCGGAGGTGGACACCAAGAAGGGCTTCGGTGGCGTGATGGCCACCTTCGACAACACCCGCCCGCTCGTGGCGGCCATGGCAGTGGGCGTGGCCCGCGCTGCTCTGGAGAAGCTGCGTGAGATCCTCACCGATGCTGGTGTTGTTATTGATTACGACGCCCCAGCGTGGAACCAGTCCGCAGCTGCCAGCGAGTACGTGCGCTTGGAGTCTGACTGGGAGGCTGCTTACCTGATGACCCTGCGTGCAGGGTGGATGGCAGACAACAAGATCCCGAACTCCAAGGAAGCCTCCGAGTGCAAGGCGAAGGCTGGCCGCATGGCAACGGACCTCACGCTGCGCGCCGTGGAGATGGCCGGTGCCTACGGCTACTCCGAGCGCGACCTGCTGGAGAAGTGGGGCCGCGACTCCAAGATCCTCGACATCTTTGAGGGCACCCAGCAGATCCAGCAGCTCATCGTGGCTCGCCGTGAGCTGGGCCTGTCCTCCAAGGAACTGAAGTAGGCAGCCTGGACGTTGCAGGCACGCCTTTCGTAGCGGGGCATGAATGCTGATCCCCGCGTGAAGACAGCGCGAACGCCGCGACCATCTGTGAAAAGGTGGCGCGGCGTTCGCGTATTTATACGAAGCTGCCGATGAAAACCGTCGCGATGATGCCGACCAAAAGCCTAACGCAAAGGAAAGCAAGCATCCATCGGGTGAAGCGCTTCCTGAGGGCGGCAAGTTCTGTTTCGGCGTGCATGAGCGGGGTTATTAAGCCTGGGTCTTCCGGGCCGTTTCGGGCGATTGGATCGGAACCACATGGGAGGAGATATTTAGTGAGTGCCGGGAATGGGAAAGCTTTGCCTTGATATCGTTGAGCGTTTCTGAATTCTTTCCCGAGATGATGTGTATCTGCGTGAACCTCTTCTGCACGGCCAATACGTACGGTTGACTATTGAGGGGATAAGGAACCTCATTGAAGGAGGACAACGTTCCCACGGATTTTTCACTGAGCAGTGAATAGCATTGTTGCCTCATGGATAGTATCGAGTTTTTCCTGTCGCAAACCTGCATCCATGTGATCTTGGTAATGAGCTCCAATCTTGGAGAGCAAGCGAAGTAGCCGCGAGCGCGGACACGCGGCAATTTTTTTCAGGGCATCAATTCCCCCGGACGCTTTGCTGACACCGGAGTTCTTTGCGACCCACCAATCATAGGCAGGTGAACTTTCATCGATTTCGCACTTCAGTAGAACGCGCCGTTGATCTTTCAAGAACGCTACACCTGTTAAGACAATCTTCGAGTTCGGAAAGTGCTTGACCTCCACAATGTCCAGTTCGAAGCTTTCGCGTTTCCTGTCTGGGTTCTCCCGAAGACCCCGGTAGAAATCATCTTTGACCTGCTTAAGCCGTTCATTCAGGGTAATGGTTTTGTATGGAGAGCGTGCTGAGTGAGAGGAATCCTCGTAGTTCATGCCCTCAATGTACTGGGGTCTGCGACCGTTCCCGCGTGCTTTCGATCAGGTTTCCGGCTGCGGCATGATTTTTAGAGCAATCGAATTCCACTCTTTCGAGGGGGTTTTGAATGTCTTTTGGATCAAGCCTGAGATAGTCCCCAATTTTTCAACTAGCATTCAAGCATGGTGTCCGCGCGCATGCGCGATGGCAGAAAAGCATTCACTGTCGGTCAGCCTTGGTCGTCAGCAGCATGGACGGAAAGGGGTTCCTATTGTCTGATGATCAATGGGGAAGCGCGGGAGACGCTCGCGACAGCTCAACGAACTCGCACAAAGCAAGCGAGGATGGTTGGGGAGACCCATCACAGGACAGCCAGTCGTGGGGAGGGCCTGACAGGGGCTTGCGGCCTGCAGCCTCGCAACCTCAGCCGGCAGCGGATTCACCCCGCCCCGAACCGGGAACCGTTGAGCCGCCAGAGCCTGGAGCGGGCCGAAAGAAACTGGTAGTGGCTATTGCCATTGCCGCGATTGTTGCGCTTGCAATTTCGGGAGTTGTCTACGCAACAGGTCGAAGTGACGGTGATGATGTTGCGTCTGGATCAACGACGTCTTCGTCTTCATCGGCGTCGCAGTCAACGCAACCATCGGCGTCGAACAGTACATCGCCGAGTGTGGACGAATCTGCGGCCCCTGGCGAGCAGAACAACTGCACGCTCGATGCCCTCCATAGGAACTCCGCACATGGTGAGATCAACGCGATATTCCAATGTGACGGGAAATGGATGCGCGCAGGGGCGAAGAGCACGGATATGAACGTTCTTCTTCGGTGGAATGGGAGCACATGGGAGACCATTACGCCAGCCCGGAACGTCAATGGTTTTGCGTGCTATGACGCGAAGAGGCTGAATCGGATCGGCGCTCCGCAATCCATGTCGTCGGAACTTCTTCTGTGTGAAACGGAGTCGTCAGCTGCGTCTCGTAGTTCGGTTCCTCGAAGTCTTCCGAATCAGGGGTCGCCGGGATGCGATGGGCGGAACATTCTCATTCTTGAATCTGTGCTCGTGAAGCCTGGTGATGATGCAAATCAGCTGGTTCAGGATGCTCTCAACCGGAACCCGGATGCCAGTGTGCTGCGCCCCGAACATTGCCCGTCTTTGCGCGGCCACGTGGACGGTGCCGATGTTTATCCGATTTACCTCGACTTCGGTGACGATCGTTCTGCTCTGTGCAGGACTGCAGCCCAACGAGGAGGGAACCCGCGAACCCTCAACGTGGAGGGAGACTTCACTAGTCCATGTGGCTGAGTTGAACCCTCTGCCGATTCGTTTTTGTTGACACCTGCTTGGCAATGCCAGACGCCACAGGGCACGCTTTTACTAGAAAGGAAACGCCGTGGACACCAGTTCACAATCCCACAATCAACCGTCGAAATACGATGCGTACGAGGACCTAGGTTTAAGCCGCAGTCTCGAGTGCGGCGAGCTTAAGAGCCGAATTTCGGAGAAGCTTTCCCACGTGTCGCCCACCGATAACGCGGAGATGGATAAGCTCCAGACTTTGCGCACGATCCTTGGCTCTCCGGAGGCTCGGAAAGTCTACGACCGTGAACTTAGTGATCCCACGGTGACGACCCTGGGCGTTCGTAGGCTTCGCGAGATTGCGAGTTCAGTGACGGAGTCGACCAGCGACGCAAGTTCCTACGCACAGGGCACTGAGCAGTCTCATCCTTGGGAGCAGTCCTACCAGACGCAAGCTGCCGCTCCTTCTTCCACTACGACGGCCAGTTCACAGGCCGTTCCGAGCACTGGTGTGAGTGTCAATATCGACTTCTCCAAGTTCGCAATCACCGAGCACCGTTCGCGGAGCTCGTCGCTGATGTGGGCACTGGGGTGGGGCTGGATCTTCCTAGGCTGGCTCTATCTCCTGCTGATTGTGCTCACGAGTGGTGGGGACAGCTCCTCGTCGCGTTCCTCGAGCGGGAGTGGTTTACTCGACCCTCTAGTGGAAGCGGTCGACCAAATGACGACCGTCATCGCCGTTACCGGGTTTGCTTTCGTCAATACGGTGGCCATGCTCGTGTTCCTTCAGCTGGTGTGGAATATTCGCTATCTCATGGGGCGGCGTCGTGCACGCTTGACCCCCGAGCCCGTCGCCTAGGGGCAATGCCCCTCATGGAAAAAGGAAGATTTCATTGTGGTGAAGGAGCTCCTGTTGTGAAAACGCACATGGCGAGCGGCGGGGTTCGTCGCCGCGCACGGTTGTCCTTGGCAGCAGTAATGTTCATGCTGCCTACCTTCGGTTTGGTGGCTTGTTCTCAGAATGAATCAGAAAAGCCGATAGACGCTGGGGCCACTTCGATGACGAGTGCCCAGCCTTCCGAGACGAAGGCACAGCCCACTGAAAACGCTGCGTCTCGGCCACGACCCACTGTTCCGACGACGGCGGAAAGCTCCCACGACTCTGCGGATCCAGACGATCCCCGGAATTGGCCGCAGTGCTCCGGCCTCACAGCCCAGCAAGCATTGAACAAGTGGGTTGATCGGGTTCCTCGCTATCGCCCCGACTGGCCATGGGCCACTACTTGGGCGTCACCTGAGGGCTACGACGATTGCGCAGCCCTGTCATATATTGTCATCTCCATTGAAGGTGCCACCGCATCGTCGCCGTATCAGATCATGTTGTTCCACAACGGGCAGTATCTGGGGACGGCTACGAAGAAGGCGTTTGGCTTTGGGCCAACCGTTACACGAGAAAGCGACAGTCTAATTTCGGTGGTCTTCCACTGGCCCAAGCCGGGAGAATCCAATGCTGAGCGCTCTGGCGAAACTTACGCCCAGTTTGATTGGGACGACCAGAAAGGCAAGGTCGTCATGACCGGCGATGCGCCTCCCGGAACCTAGTCCTTCAGCGCATCATGAACGGCACCGCCGGAGCCCAACCACACACCGTGGTCGACCGGTCCGTGCTCCTCGCCCACCTGCAGGTCGTCGGCCGCGCGGATCGCCGCATTGAGCCAGCGCGTGGTCCACTCCAGCGCCTCGTCGATGCTTTCGCCTGCCCCCAGCCGGGTCGCCAGCGCGCTGGACAGCGAGCACCCCGTGCCGTGCGTATTCTTCGTCTCCACCCGCTCGGCCTGCACCGCGTGCGTGCGCCCGTCCGGCATGACCGCCACGTTGCCCGCCTCGGGCCCGGTCAGGTGCCCCATCTTCACGATCACGGTGGCGTTGGTTTCTTTCGCCCATTTCTTGGCGACGCCCACAGCCTCCTCCGCACTCGTCGCCTCTGGTGTTTCCGTCATCAGCGCTAGCTCGGGGATATTGGGGGTCAGCACCGTGGCGAGGTGTGCGAATGCCCGCAGTTCATCTTCGGCCTCGGGCTCCAGGAGGCGATCGCCGCTGCTGGCAATGGTCACCGGGTCGATGACGAGAACCGGCACGGGGTGCTGTTCCAGGAAGGTACGGACTGTGCGGATCGTGGTGGCATCTCCGAGCATGCCGATCTTGGTGGCGTCGACGTGAACATCGCTAAAAACACAATCCAGCTGGTCACGGAGGAAATCCTGCGGTGGCGTGTGGATGCTCCGCACACCCCGGGTGTTTTGGGCGACGAGGGCGGTGATGACGGACATGCCGTAGCCGCCCGCGGCCATGATGGATTTGAGGTCGGCTTGGGCGCCGGCCCCGCCGGTGGGATCGGTGCCGGCGATGGAGAGGACGCGCGGGCGCGACGGGCGCGATGGGCGGGGCGAGTGGGGCGAGTTGGGGGAGCTCATGCTGACCATTATCCAGAAGGGGCATAAGCGTGGCAGGTCGATAAGGCCTCGGACTCGGCGTTTATCCCGGTCGGGAGGGTCCCTGACAACACCTCCGAGATCATCGGGGTGCCGCCGAATCCCAAGATTGCCGGTCAGGTTAACCTCCACGTGGATGACCAGGGGCACGTGACGGGCGTGGAGCTGCTCAGCGCGCGCACCATCCTGCCCGAATCGGCGTGGAACCAGGCCGATTCCGCCCGCTGCCAATAAGGCTGCAAGGGGAGGCTAGGGCTGGGGGAGCTCGCGCGGCACGACCTTGCCCACGGCGTTGCGGGGCAGCGCGTCGAGGAACACGAAGTAACGGGGCACGGAGTGACGTGCGAGCTTCTTTTTCACCGCTGCCTTCGCTGTATCGATGAATTCATCCTTGTCCGCATCGCTGAGGTCAGCGCTGCTGCGACCGCCGGAGGCGCTGCCGTCCAGCACCACCCAGGCGCAGAGGGCTTGGCCGAAGTCCGGATCCTCCACGCCGCGCACAGCGGCCTCGGCGACCTCGTCCATGCTGGTGAGAACGTCTTCTGTCTCTTGGGGGAAAACGTTCTCGCCGCCGGAGACGATCATGTCGTCGCTGCGGCCAGAGACGTAGAGCAGGCCGTCTTCGTAGTAGCCGAGGTCGCCGGTGGCCACCATGCCGTCGATGGTGTCCTTGTCCGCGCCGGGCCGGGTGTAGCCCTCGAAGAGCATGTCGTTTTTCACGAAGATGCGCCCGATCTGACCCTCGGGGAGCTCGTTTCCATCGTCGTCGATGATCTTCAGCGTGGTGGCCAGCGGTGGCTTGCCAGCGGTGCGGGGATGGTCGCGCAGCTCCTGCGGGGTGGCGATGGAAGCCCAGCTAACCTCCGTGGAACCGTAGAGATTGTAGAGCACGTCGCCGAATTTCTCCTGTGTGTCGCGGATGACCTTCGGTGGCAGGGCCTCGCCGGACGTGGCGATGATCTTCGTGCCCGGGTTGAACCCCTCCGGGATTGCTTCCAGCAGCTTGCGCAGCATCGTGGGCACCATCGCGATGGTGTACGGCTTGTTCTTCTCAATCACCTTGACCGCGGCCTTGGGGCTAAAACGGCGCTGCAGAATCATGGTGTTGCGCAGGGCGAGTGCCAGCTGGATCTGCGCGAAACCCCAGGTGTGGAACATCGGGGCCGCCAAGAACACTGGCCGGTGGTGTTTGAGTGGAATTCTGCTCATGATCGACGACGCCGGCATGTAGGTCCTCGGTTCCGGGCGCCGGGCGCCCTTGGGGGTGCCCGTGGTGCCGGAGGTGAGAATGATTGTCCGCCCCATCCGGGGCCGCGATGGGATCGTCAGGTGGTCCGGGGTGGTGCTGATGATCTCCTGGAGGGTGGCCCAGTCCGGGCTGCGCTCGGCGAAGTCCCCGCTGTCAATGGCGTCGCGCACATTCGAGGGGGCGTCTAGCGCGGCCTCCGCGTCTCTGGTCAGTCCGAGGGTGTCGCCGTTCTCCCAGGCGATGATCACTGGGCAGGCGTCGAAATCCTTGGGAAGGAGGGGGAGGAACTCTTCGTCAATAAACAGCACGTCGAGCTTCTGCTCGTTGGCGATGGCACGGGTCTGCTCCGCCGAAGCTCCGGTGTTGAAGAAGACGATGTCCGTGCCCAGCCTGCCGTGGGCGCAGAGGGCAAGGATGAGGCCGCGGTGATTGCGGCACAGCACGCCGATGCGGTCGCGTTCGCGGATGCCGGTGCGGAACAGGGCGCGGGCGAGGCTATTGGTCTGTTCGTGGAGCTCCTCGTAGGTCATGGACCCGGCGTCGTCGATGATGGCGGTGTGGAACGGGTCGCGGCCAGCGCCGATGGCGAGTAAGCCGGCGGGGAGGAGGCGCCATTGATACATCCCCTGCAGGGCCTTGCTCGCGGCGGCGGGGGTCATGCCGCCCAGGACTCCCGATTTCACGAGCGGCACGGCACCGGCGACGAGGTTGCGGGCGTTGGAGGCCTGCTGGGCGAGCGTGAGCTTGGGCTGCTGGTGGGCGGGGGACATGGCGTACTCCTTGGGGAGATCAGAGTAGGTGGTGATGGGCGTCACGTTACTCGCTCACAATCACCTCAGTGCCAAAACAAAATAAATAGTTATCCAAAAATAGCGGGCGGGTGTTCGCTGAAGGCGTACAGGGCACGATCGGGGTCGGAAAATGCGTTGTGAGCTGGGGTTTTGGTGGTGGTGGGGCGTTGTGAGGGTGGGGAATAAAGGGATAACGGCGGTTGCTGTAGTCGAAGGCAATGGGAGTTGTCCATCCACCGCACTAAGGTGGGCACCACTAACCCCAAGCGAAACCCTGAACGGTAAGCACACCAACCAAGATTTATAAGGGAGAAGCACCATGTTTGAGAGGTTCACCGACCGCGCTCGGCGCGTTGTGGTCCTGGCGCAGGAGGAAGCTCGCGCGCTGAATCACAACTACATCGGCACGGAACACATCCTGCTGGGTCTCATCCAGGAGGGAGAGGGTGTTGCAGCCAAGGCCCTGGAATCCATGGGCATCTCCCTGGATGCTGTGCGCACCGAGGTTAAGGACATTATTGGCACCGGCGGTCACCCGCCGAGTGGCTACATTCCCTTTACCCCGCGGGCCAAGAAGGTCCTCGAGCTGGCTCTGCGCGAGGCGCTGCAGCTGGGCCACAAGTACATCGGCACTGAGCACATCCTGCTCGGCCTTATCCGCGAGGGCGAGGGCGTTGCAGCTCAGGTTCTCGTGAAGCTGGGCGCGGATCTGTCGCGCGTGCGCCAGCAGGTTATCCAGCTGCTGAGCGGTTACGAAGGCGGCGAGCAGGAGTCCGCGGGCGAAGAGCCCGCCACCGCTGGTGTTGGCTCCGGCTCGGACAACGCTTCTGGCCCGAAGCCGGGGCAGAAGTCCAACTCGTTGGTGCTTGACCAGTTCGGCCGCAACCTCACCCAAGCTGCCAAGGACGGCAAGCTGGATCCCGTTGTGGGGCGCGAGAAGGAAATCGAGCGCGTCATGCAGGTGCTGTCTCGCCGTACCAAGAACAACCCCGTTCTGATCGGTGAGCCCGGCGTGGGTAAGACCGCCGTGGTCGAGGGCCTGGCCCTGGACATCGTCAACGGCAAGGTGCCGGAGACGTTGAAGGATAAGCAGCTCTACAGCCTGGACCTGGGTTCCCTGGTCGCCGGTTCCCGCTACCGCGGTGACTTCGAGGAGCGCCTGAAGAAGGTGCTCAAGGAGATTAACCAGCGCGGAGACATCATCCTGTTCATCGACGAGATCCACACCCTCGTCGGCGCAGGTGCCGCAGAAGGCGCTATCGACGCAGCCTCCATCCTCAAGCCCAAGCTGGCCCGCGGTGAGCTGCAGACCATCGGTGCCACCACCCTCGATGAGTACCGCAAGCACATTGAGAAGGATGCCGCCCTGGAGCGTCGTTTCCAGCCGGTTCAGGTTCCTGAGCCGAGCGTGGACATGACCATCGAGATCCTTAAGGGTCTGCGCGACCGTTACGAGGCTCACCACCGCGTATCCATCACCGACGGTGCCCTGGCTGCCGCCGCCCAGCTGGCGGATCGTTACATCAACGATCGCTTCCTGCCGGATAAGGCCGTGGACCTCATCGATGAGGCCGGTGCTCGCATGCGCATCAAGCGGATGACGGCTCCGAAGTCCATCCAGGATGTGGATGACAAGATCGCCCAGGTGCGTCGCAAGAAGGAAGCGGCCATCGACGATCAGGACTTCGAGAAGGCAGCAGCGCTGCGCGACGATGAGCGCAAGCTCACCGAGGAGCGTGCTGAGAAGGAGAAGGCATGGCGTGCCGGCGAGCTCGACGAGGTCGCTGAGGTTGGCGAGGAGCAGATCGCCGAGGTCATGGGCAACTGGACCGGCATCCCCGTGTTCAAGCTCACTGAGGAAGAGTCTTCCCGCCTGCTGCGCATGGAGGACGAGCTGCACAAGCGCATCATTGGTCAGGACGACGCCGTCAAGGCTGTTTCCCGCGCCATTCGCCGTACCCGTGCGGGCCTGAAGGACCCGAAGCGTCCCTCCGGTTCGTTCATCTTCGCGGGCCCGTCCGGTGTGGGTAAGACGGAGCTGTCCAAGGCTCTGGCGGAGTTCCTCTTCGGCGAGGACGATGCCCTCATCCAGATCGACATGGGCGAGTTCCACGACCGCTTCACGGCATCCCGCCTGTTCGGTGCACCTCCCGGATACGTCGGCTACGACGAGGGTGGCCAGCTGACCGAGAAGGTCCGCCGCAAGCCGTTCTCCGTTGTGCTGTTCGATGAGATCGAGAAGGCTCACCAGGAGATCTACAACACCCTGTTGCAGGTCCTCGAGGATGGTCGCCTCACCGACGGCCAGGGTCGCATGGTGGACTTCAAGAACACCGTGCTGATC
Organism: Corynebacterium falsenii; assembly: GCF_020099275.1. Classification (NCBI taxonomy): domain Bacteria; kingdom Bacillati; phylum Actinomycetota; class Actinomycetes; order Mycobacteriales; family Corynebacteriaceae; genus Corynebacterium; species Corynebacterium falsenii. The sequence goes on from NZ_CP083646.1 coordinate 853,345, forward strand.
TTCACCTCGAACCTGGGCACCAGGGACATCTCCAAGGCCGTGGGCATGGGCTTCTCCAGCTCCGGCGAGGCCAGCGACGAGACCCAGTACGAGCGGATGAAGCAGAAGGTCAACGACGAGCTGAAGAAGCACTTCCGCCCAGAGTTCCTCAACCGTATCGACGACATCGTGGTCTTTCACCAGCTCACCCGCGAGCAGATCGTCCAGATGGTGGACCTGCTGCTCGGCCGCGTGCAGAAGGCACTGGCGCAGAAGGACATGGGCCTGGAGCTCACCGACAAGGCCAAGAACCTGCTGGCCAAGCGCGGCTTCGACCCGGTACTCGGCGCCCGCCCGCTGCGCCGCACGATCCAGCGCGAGATCGAGGATCAGCTCTCCGAGAAGATCCTGTTCGGCGAGATCGGCGCCGGCGAGATCGTCACCGTGGACGTGGAGAACTGGGACGGCGATTCCAAGGGCGAGGATGCGAAGTTCGTCTTCGGCTCCAAGCCCAAGCCGCTGCCCGAGGTTGAGGAAGAAACCCCGGCTGACGAGGCCCAGGAGGCCGTGGTCAGCGCCGCCGAGAGCGACGTTCCGGAGAGCTAACTGCCCCTCTTCCCGGCCTGGCTAGCCTGGTAAGCCCGGCTAGCCCGCCAAGCCCCTTGCTGATTAGTAAAAATCAGCAAGGGGCTTGAGTCGTTGCGGCACGGCGAATATCAATCACCACGGCGATGGCCGTCAGCACGATGGTGGGCACTAGCCACCCCATGCCTTGGCTGAGGAGAGGAATCCAGCTGAGGGCGTCGAGAAGAGAACCAACCGGGGCGCCCAGCGAGGCCGCGAGATCAAGAACGGAAAACGCGAACGCCACCGTCACTGCGGTGCGATACGCCAGCGGCATCTCGATGTCGCGGCGGAGCAGATGCACAAACGTCATGGCGATCAGCGCGATGGCGGGCGGATAGATGAGCCCGATGATCGACCCGGATACCGCGAGAATGCGCTCCAGGCCGAGGTTGGCCAGCAACAGCCCAACGACCGCGAGGATCAACGCCCACCACCGGTAGCTGATCTGGGGGACGAGCTCGTGGAAGAACGAGGACGTTGAGGCGGTGAGGCCAATGACGGTGGTGAGGCAAGCGAGCAGCACGATGAGGGAGAACACGGCCTCGCCGGTGGTGCCCATCGTCAGTTCGGCGGCGTGGCTGAGCAGGGCCGCGCCGTCCGAGTAGTCGCGGTCCTGCGGCATGGCCGTGCCAACGTAGCCGAGGCCCAAGTAGACGAGCAACAGGAAGAATCCCGCGATGGCGGAGGCGAGGATCGTCACGCGCACGACCGACCGGTGGGAGGTGACGCCGCGGTTGCTAAACGAGGTGACAACAATGAGGGCAAAAGCCAGTGCCGCGATGGAATCCATCGTGAAATAGCCCTGCAGGATGCCGGCGACGAAGGGGCCATCGGCGAACTTCTCCGCGGGCTGCGGCATGGGGGTGTGGAGGTTGCGGAACGCCGAGACGGCCAGCACGACCAGCAGGATCAGCAGAGCTGGGGTGAGGATGCGCCCGACGGTATCCACGACTTTGCCGGGCCAGAGCGTGAGCGCGAACGCGACGGCGAAGAAGACTCCGGTGCCGACCAGGCGCCACCACGGGCCATCCAGGTGGAAGGTGGATTCTACACCCAGCTCGTAGCCGATGGCTGCGGCGCGGGGCACGCCGTAGAACGCGCCGATGGAGAGGTACACCACCAGCGAAAAGATCAGCCCGAAGAGGCTACCGGCGCGGGCGGCGAGGTCGCGCACGCCGGAGCCCGAGATAGCCACCGCGATGACGGTGAGGATGGGTAGCAGCACGCCCGTGGCGAGGAAGCCGATGATCGCGGGCCAGAAGTTCGTGCCCGCCTCTAGGCCGAGCATCGGCGGGAAGATGAGATTGCCCGCGCCGAAGAACATGGAAAACAGCATGAGGCCCACGGCGGCTGTGGTGATGATGTTCGAGCGGGGGCCGGAGGTGGGCCCAGAAGTGGCTCCAGAAGTAGGCCCAGAAGTAGGCGCGGCGGATGCACGGGAAGGCACGGCGGAGGGATCTCCTCAAGCAAGTGGTGCACGCGGCGCTGGTGCCAGCAAGGGGGTGGCGCTGGTCAGCGGCTGCGCTGCACACGGTCAGCAGGTGGTCAAAGCACCCGTTAGCTTAGTCTGACCACTGCCTGGGCCATGGCGTGGAGGGTGTCTTTCGCTCGCGCGATGTCTTCTTGCGTGGATGCGACCTCGGCCGCGCGCATGATGGCGGCATTGAGCAGAGACATGTCCATGGGGGATACGCCCGGGCAGAACTCGGCCAGGATCTTCTTGAACCCGGAGTGCGATTGCTGCACTTTCTCCTCGGCGAATGCTTCGGGGAAGTTCTGGGCGGCGGTCATCAGGGGTCCGTGTGAGCCGTGGATGAACAGGTCTAAGGTGGCATCCACGTAGGCGCAGATGCGTTCTGTTGGCTCCGGCGGGGCCACCGCGACCTCGCGCTCCAGGCGCTCATTCCACGCTTCCGTGGAGAGCAAGAGGAGCTGCACCATGAGGTCGTGCTGGGAGGAGACGTACCGGTAGACGCTCGGGCGGGCGAGCCCGACCTCGGTGGCGATGTCGCCGACGGTGGGGACTTTGCCGTGGCCTTCGACGATCAACCGTTCCGCGGCCTCGAGTACCGCGCGGTGCTGTACCGCGCGGTGCTGCGCCACGGTTGTTTCGGTGATTTTCGGCATGTGCTCGAGTCTAGAGAAGCTGGGGAAGAAGCAGAACTTCTAGTCGAACAGTCTGAGGCGGCCGTCGACCATTTCGTAGACCTTGTCGCAGTGGCTCAGCACGTCGTGATCGTGCGTGACCATCACGCCGGCGACGTTGAACTCGTGGCACTCTCTGGCCAGCAGCGCCACGATGTCCTGCGAACGGGTGCGGTCCAGGGCCGCGGTGGGCTCATCGACCAGCAGCACCTGGGGATCGCCAACGAGGGCTCGGGCGATGCCCACCCGCTGCCGCTCGCCGCCGGAGAGCTTCCCGGGGCGGTGCTTGGCCCGCTCGGTCATGCCGACCTTCTCCAACAGCTCAGCGTTGGAGTAGCGGCCGCGCTTGCCCACCACGCGGGCGGCGAGCTCGAGCTGTTGCTCAGCCGTGAGCGCGGGCGGCAGGCTTCCCGATGATTGGAAGACGAAGCCGATGTGCTCGCGGCGGATGCGGGCCAGCCCGGCGCTATCGAGCTCGGTGATGTCCTCGCCCGCGATGCGCACGCGGCCGGAATCCGGTGTGGTGAGGGCACCAGCGACGGCCAGCAGCGTGGACTTTCCTGAGCCGGAGGGGCCCACCACGGCCACGAATTCTCCGGGGTTAACGGCGAGGGTGACGTTACCGAGTGCGGTGACATGTGAATCGCCGTCGGTGTAGGTCACAGAGACGTCCGTTAGTTCCAGTGCGGTGCTCATCGATTTTCTCCTAGGGCTGCAAGGGGGTTGGCTCGGGTGACGCGGAAGACGGCGACCAGGGCGCCGATGAGGCCAGAGACGAAGAGGATCACGCTACCGCCGAGGACGGATTGCAGCTCGGTGGCATAGGGCATCGCGGTGGTCTCCAGGAGGCTACCCAGGCCCACAGCGATGAGCGCGCCGACGATGATGGAGGCCGCGAGAATGATCACTGCCTGGCCGAGGCTATCGAGCAGCAGGTACTTCTTCGTGGATCCCATGGCGCGCAGGGTTGCGATGCTGCCCGCGCGCTGAATGGTCCAGACCAGGAAGAACGCGCCGGTGACGAGAGCGGCGATGATGTAGAGGAACCACTTGATCATGGACAGCGTCATCATCTCGGCCGTGTAGCCGGGGGAGGACTGGAAGCTTTCCTCTAGGGTGCGCACGGTGAGGCCGGATTCTTCGGACAGTGCAGAGGTATCGGCCGTGCCAGAGGTCTGCGCCGCGATGACCGAAGCTTCGGTGTAGGCAGCCGGGTTCACGGCTTCGCCCTTGCGCGCTCCAGCGCGGATCTCCTGCCACACGTCGAGGGGCAGGTAGGCCATGTCGACGTGGCCGAAGGTGCGCTGGCCGTCGGTGAATCCGATGACGTGCAGGGCCGTGTCCAGCCGGTCGATCGTGATGGTATCGCCCACGGCAATGCCTTCGTCCTGCAGTGTGGAGGACACAATGATGTCGTGTTTCGTGTGGGTCGGGGCGTTGGGGTGCGGCTGGGTGCTCATCGCCGGCAGGCCTTCCGGGGCCACGAAGGATCCGGGTACGACGCCCAAGAGGGTGAGGTCCACGGCCTTGCCATTTTGGTTGTGGGCGTTGGCGATCGTCAGCCCCAGCGGGGTGGCTTCCTCGACGCTGTCGAGGTGGGAGAACGTGGCTGCCTCGGAGACATCCACGACGGAGCGGGTGAAAGCCGAGTCCGTTTGTGTTCCGTTGGCGAAGGCAATCACATCGCTGTCGGTGGCTTTGAGGCCCGAGACACCGTCGTTGACGAGGCCGGCGGTGAGTCCAGAGATGATGACCACGAGCATAGACATGAGCGCAAGGACTGCACCCATGAGGAGGAATCGCGTGCGCGCAAAGAGAATCTCGCGCCAGGCTAGATACATGATGAAGCTTCCTGGAAATTCTTAAGGAGATCGGTAAGGAGATCGGTAGGTCGACGGCAGGTATGCTGCGTCGACCCACATGTTAGCAACAGTATGTTTCTAACTTAGAATCAGGGTGTTGCTAACGTGGGAGCGCCAACCCCCGAGGCTCCTCCCCAACAGTCACCACCAGCTCATCGGCCACCAGCGAGCGCACGGCTCGCTCCAACTGCGCCTGATCCGCCCACACCGCCGCGATCTGTGCCCACTCCACCTGCGAATTCGGCGATTCCCGCAACAGCGCCATCACCTTGCCCCGCACCTGCCGATCCGTCCCGGCGAACTTTTGCACGCGCCGGGCCGCCTGGCTGGCCTCCGCCTCGCTGGGGGCGGGGCAGCCCGCCTGGACCCACGCGCACTCACCGCGCAGCGGGCACTCGTCGCACTTCGGCGACCGCGCCGTGCACACCAAAGCGCCCAATTCCATGAGTGAACTACACATGAGGTTGGCCGCGTCGCGGTCAGCGGGATCGGCATTGTGGGCGGCGTAGTGGCGTCGGATCAAAAAAGGATCGGGGTCCACCCACGGCAACAAATCCGCGACGTCCACGAGGTCCGCCGACCGCGCCGGACCGACCAAAAAAGCGCCCTTGACCAGGCGCGAATACACCCTGCGCACGTTGGTATCCACCACGGGAACAGCCTGACCGAACGCGAACGCGGCCACCGCTCGCGCGGTGTAGGCCCCGATCCCAGGCAGCGCTTCCAACTCCGCGACCGTCTCCGGCACACGCCCTTTGTGGTGCTCGACGCAGCCCTGAGCCGCCAACTGCAACCGCAGGGCCCTTCGGGGGTAGCCCAAGTTCGCCCACATCGTAAGGACATCGGCCTTCGATGCCTCAGCGAGATCGGACGGTGTCGGCCAGCGCTTCATCCACGCCTCCCACAGGGGGATGACCCGGGCGACCGGGGTCTGCTGGGCCATGATTTCGCTGACGAGGATGGCCCACGGGGTGGTGTCCGGATGGCGCCACGGTAGTGCACGACCGTGTTCCGCGAACCACGAGTTGAGCTTTGCGCACAAAATCTGAGTGTTCATTTCTCCACCACAGTAGTGCGGGGCACAATGAAAGTTATGAGCACTGCACCAAACACAGCTGAACCTGCAAAGAAGAGGTCCGAGAAGACCCCGCTCGAAGCGTGGGAATCCCTGCGCGAAGGCAACGAGCGCTTCATGAAGCAGGATTCCGACCACCCGAACCAGGACCGCCACCGCCGCCAGGCCGTGCAGGCGGGGCAGCGACCGCACGCGGTTGTGCTCGCGTGCTCAGACTCGCGCGCGCCTGTGGAGATCCTGTTTGACCAGGGTTTGGGCGACGTCTTCGTGATCCGCACCGCCGGCGAAATCACCGACCTGTCCGTGCTGGCCAGCCTGGAATTCGCGGTGGACTCCCTGCAGGTGCCGCTGGTGGTTGTGCTGGGCCACGAGAAGTGCGGCGCCGTGGCGGCCGCATCCAAGGCGCTGGACACGGGCGATATGCCAAACGGTTTCCAGCGCGTGCTGGTGGAGAAGGTCACGCCGTCTCTGCTGTCCGCGAAGAAGCTGGGGCTGGATGGGATCGAGAACTTCGAGCGCAACCATGTGCGCGAGATCGCCAACCACATCGTGGATCGCTCCCCGGAGGTGCAGCAGCGCGTGGCCGATGGGCGCTGTGCCGTGGTGGGGCTGCGGTACCGACTGTCCGACGGCCTGGCTGAGCCGCTGGTGAGCTACGGCCTGGACATCGAGGGTGCCGAGCAGCTGCGGGTGGAGGAGCTGCACAAGAGCTAGCGCCGCGGCTGGCGAATGCCGGGGTGTCTTTACCCCGGCGACGGCCGGTCGGCTATTAGCATGAGGATTGTGAACCCAGACAATCGCCACCGCCCCCAACGGCCCCTGCCCCGCGAGGTATACATGCGGCGCAGGATCGCGGCCGTGGTCGTTATTGTGCTGGTCATTCTGCTGATCTGGTGGATCGTGTCCGCCCTCAGCGGCGGGGATAACAACGCCGCTACGACCGCGAATACTGCAAGCCAGTCCAGTACGGTGTCGAGCAGCGCGAAGCCGAGCGAGTCGAAGAAGGCCGACGCTAGCGCGAGCTCGTCCGAGTCCGAGTCTCCTTCGGGCTCCGAGTCGGCAACGGATACGGCGAAGCCGTCTGATCCGAATGCTGCGGGAGCAGAAGGCGCAGAGGGCAAGGACACCTGCACCGTCGCGGACCTGCAGGTCACCGCAACGCCGGGTGAGCCGACGTTCCCCGCAGGCCAGTTGCCGAAGTTCTTCGCCACGATCAAGAACCCCACGAAGGCCGATTGCGTGGTGGATTTCAACACCAATCAGTTGAAGTTCGAGGTGTTCACCATGAACAACTACGAGCGCGTGTGGGCGGATACGGATTGCAACGCCCCGGAGGTCACGGGAGATGTGACGATCCCGGCTGGTCGGAGCGTGAACTACGAGCTCGAAGCGTGGTCGCGCACCACCTCCGCGCCGGGCAAGTGCGATAATCGCCAGCCCGTGAGCCCCGGCAACTACCTGCTGTACGCCCACGTGGGCGATAACACCTCGCAGCCGGCCACCTTCAACCTCGGGTAGCTGGAACCAGCTCGACCTAGTGAGAACCTAGTCCCGCGTGCCGAGCCCGCAGTGTCGCACGGCCTCGCACAGAGTGGACACTTCCGTGACCTGCATGCCCTTCGGGGTGTCGTAGAGGCAGTGCTTGGGCACGAGCGTGTGGGTGAATCCTAACCTAGCGGCTTCGGCAAGGCGCTGGGTGAGCTGGGGGACCCGGCGCACCTCGCCACCCAGGCCCACTTCACCCACGGCCACGAGCCCGAGAGGCAGGGGAGCGCGCGCCGCAGTGGATGCCAGCGCCAGCCCCGTGGCCAGGTCCGCGGAAGGCTCCTGGATCCGCATGCCACCAACGGTGGCGGCATACACCTCCTTGTCGCCCAGAGCCAGGCCGCAGCGCTCGGAGAGCACCGCGAGGTTCATGGATACCCGGCTGGCATCCATGCCCGTGACGTACCGCTTGGGATTCTTGAATTCGCTGGTCAGCGCGAGCGTTTGGAGCTCTCCGACAATGGCGCGCCTGCCGTCCATCACCACGGTCACGGCCGTACCAGTCACCGACTCGGTGCGGTGGTGCAGGAATAGCCCGCTGGGGTCGCTGACTTCGCGGATGCCGTGTGCCGTTTGCTCGAAGCACCCGACCTCGTCTGTGGCGCCGAAGCGGTTCTTGATGCCCCGCAGAAAGCGCATGGAGGAGTGTTTGTCTCCCTCAAAGTTCAGCACCACGTCCACGAGGTGCTCGATGGTGCGCGGGCCCGCCACGTTGCCATCCTTGGTGACGTGGCCGACCGCGATAATCGGGATACCAGTGAGCTTCGCCAGGGTGGTGAGGGTGCTGGTGACCGCGCGGGTCTGCGCCACACCGCCAGCCACACCTTCGACTCCCGTGGCCTGCAGGGTCTGCAGCGAGTCCACGATGACGAGCTCCGGCTGGATGGCATCGATCTGCGCGAGGGCCTGCTCGAGGTCATTCTCGTTCGCCAAGTAGAGCCGGTCATCGAGCGCGCCGGTGCGCTCCGCCCGGTGGCGCACTTGCCCCACGGATTCCTCCGCCGTGAGGATCAGCACCGTGCGCCCGCTCTTCGCCCAGCTCGCGGCGACCTCCAGCAGCAGGGTGGATTTGCCCACGCCCGGCTCACCCGCCAGCAGCACAGCACTCCCGGGCACGATGCCGCCGCCCAGCACCCGGTCGAGCTCCGCGAGGCCAGATTTGCGGTGCTGCGCAATCGTGGGGTCGATCTTCGTGACAGGCTGCGCAGCACTCGAGGGGACCAGGCCCCCGGCCCCCAACACTCCGGGTGCTCCGCCGGACCTGCCGCCATCGGGCATCGCCATGCTCCCACCGCGGCCGGCCTTGCCCCGAATACCCAACGCCTGGGCGGAGGAGACCCGTTCCTCTAGCGAGCCCCACTCCCCGCAGGACGGGCACTTGCCCATCCACTTGCTCACCTGGTGCCCACATTGGGAGCACACGTAGGTGCTGGTTCTCTTCGTGCTTTTCGCCATGGCTCACATACTAAAACGCGCCACGGACATCATCCGTGGCGCGGGAACGAAGTGTTCGATTATGCAAGAAGCTCTCCGCGAGCTTCCGGTTAGCTCTTAGTGGCTGCCGCCGTGGCCTGCGTTCTCGTCAGCACCAGTGTGGTAGTCCTTCTGATCCACGAACTGGCCATCATCCAGGCGGTACAGCTTGCCTGCCGGCGGGGTGAAAGCAACAACCGGAGCGTTGAGCTCGATGGTGCCGTTGCTGAAGGTGAAGGTGACCTTCTTGTGGCCGCCCAGGTATACGTCCTTCAGACCGGGGATATCGGTGGAGGCGTAGATATTGCAGGTGGACTCGCGTGCAGCGTTCTCCATGTCCTTCACGTTGCCGTTCTTGTCAGCAACGATGTTGCAGCCAGGCTTGATCTCCTGCACGGGGATGCCGCTGACCTGCTTGCCCTCAACTTCAACGGACTCCAGGCGGATGGGAGCCTTATTGTCCGCCAGGTTGCCAGCGGTGAACTTCATCTCCAAGCCGTCATCGGGACCAACCACCACGGCGGCATCGCTCACCGTGGCGAATCCCTGGGAACCTGACACGCCGTTGACTGCGGCCACCTGGCTGCCGGTCTGGGTGATCTGGCCAGCGCTGCAGGCAGTAAAGGTCAGCGCGGAACCAGCCGCTACCAGCGCGAGGGTGCCACGCACGGCGAAGGACTTCTGGGACTTCACGATGTGATCCTCCATCTGAGGCGATTGCTTCGAATACGTCGAAAGATATTTGAAAAACGTCTGCCAATAAGATTAGCCGGAAATAGGGGCTAACACATAGCCGGATAGGAGATTCACTGGTTCATCCTGGTGGGATTCGCCCCAAATGCGGGTGACGTGCCGATGTGCGGTAGAATTGCTCGGTGTGAAAGTGCGGCCCGGACGGGGAGCAACAACGGGAGCTACAACGGGAAGGACATAGAGGAACACTCATGGAGTTCAAGGTCGGAGACACTGTCGTTTACCCCCACCACGGAGCCGCCGTCATCGAGGGGATCGAGCAGCGCCAATTCAAGGGGGAAACGGTCGATTACCTGGTGCTGCGCATCAACCAGGGTGACCTGTCCGTGCGCGTTCCCGCCGCCAACGCCGAGAAGGTCGGCGTGCGCGACGTGGTGGGCGAAGAAGGCCTGCGCAAGGTCTTCTCGGTGCTGCGCGAAACCGACGTGGAGGAGGCCGGTAACTGGTCCCGCCGCTACAAGGCCAACCAAGAGCGGCTGACCTCTGGCGATGTCAATAAGGTCGCTGAGGTTGTGCGCGACTTGTGGCGTCGAGACCAAGACCGTGGCCTATCCGCCGGCGAGAAGCGCATGCTCGCCAAGGCCCGGCAGATCCTCGTGGGCGAACTGGCGCTCGCCGAGGGTGTGGACGATAAGAAGACCGACGCGCTCCTGGAGGAAATGCAGGAGGCCATCAAGCGCCACCGCGCCAAGGCCGAGGCCGCTCGCGCCGCGGGACTCTCCGACGATGACGAGGCCGGTTCCAAGGGCCCAATCGACTTGGATGAAGAGCTCGACATGGACGACGACGAGTAGCGGTTCTCCCTCACCGTGGCTTTCGACCGACCCGTATATGCCCTGGTAGCGGCCGCAGGAAGCGGTACGCGCCTGGGCTTTTCCACGCCCAAGGCCTTCGTTGAGCTGACCGGGCGGTCTCTGCTGGAGCGCTCCCTCGACGCACTCGCGGAGTCCGGCTGCATCGACCACGCCATCGTGCTGGTCAGCGCCGACATGCGCACCGCGGCCGAGGATCTGCTGGCCCGCACCGACAACGTGGCCGCGTGGGGGCCGATGAGTACCTCCGTGTGCCTCGGCGGCGGCGAGCGCGTGGATTCTGTCTTCGCCGGGTTGGAAGAACTCGAGCGCTGCGGCGTGGCTGCGGGCAGCCTTGTTGCTGTTCACGATGCCGCCCGCTGCCTCATTCCCGCCGACATGGTTCGGCAGGTCGTGGATCGCGCGGGTCGAGGCGTGGAGACAGGCGCGTGGGATGGGGCTGTGCCCGTGCTGCCCGTCACCGACACCATCAAGATCGTGGACCACGCGAGTTCCGGGCCTGCGGACGGTGCGCTGCTCGTGGAGCAGACCCCCGCCCGGCACACCCTGCGCGCGGCGGTGACGCCCCAGGTGTTCAACGTGGACACTCTGCTGGAGGCGAATCGGCAGTACTTCGACACGGTGGAGATCGCCTCGGCGCACCCTACGGGATCTGGGGGCGGCAACCCGGTGCCGATGGCTACGGATGATTCCTCCATCATGGAGCTCGCGGGCAAGCGCGTGCTTGCGGTAGACGCCGACCCGCTCGCCATGAAGATCACCACCCCGCAGGATTACCGAATCGCGGAGATGCTGGTGGGGGCGCGTGGGGGCGTCGAGAATAAGGATGCCGAGAGCACCGAGAGTGCCGAGAGTGTCGAGAGCAAGGGTGAGACGGCAGATGGAGAGTAAAGGAGCGGGGATGATCCCACGAGTTGGCATTGCAACGGACGCGCACCAGCGCGAGGCGGGCAAGGAATGCTGGATGGCGTGCTTGCTGTTCGAGGGCGAGGACGGCTGCGAGGGACATTCCGATGGCGATGTGGTCGCACATGCGGTTGTCGACGCCCTACTGAGCGCATCCGGGCTGGGTGACCTGGGAAGTTTCGTGGGCGTTGGGCGGAAGGAATACGACAACGTCTCTGGCGAACGGCTGCTGCGTGAATGCCGGGAATTGCTGGAATCGAAGGGTTTTCGGATCGGCAACGCGGCGGTGCAGATGGTGGGTAACCGCCCGAAGATGGGTCCGCGCCGCGAGGAGGCGGAGCGGGTGATGGGGGAGATCCTCGGCGCGCCGGTGCGTGTGTCGGCGACGACCACCGACGGGCTGGGCTTCACCGGGCGGGGTGAAGGTGTGGCTGCGGTGGCGACGGCGCTGGTGTTTGAGGGGGAGTAGGGGGGGTTAGGGCGCTGCAGGGGGCCGGTATCCCCGCGTGAGCGGGGAATAGGCTGGGGTTCTGTTCTCAATGCCTCTGATAAAGGGATCATCCCCGCCTGAGCGGGGAGCACGCGCTGCAGGAGGCTGCTGTTGGCCGTCAGGAGGGATCATCCCCGCCTGAGCGGGGAGCACGGGAGCGCGCCCATCACGGCCGTGAGTTCAGTAGGATCATCCCCGCCTGAGCGGGGAGCACTGGCCGCGAGCGTGGCCGCGTCTAAGACGGCTGGGATCATCCCCGCCTGAGCGGGGAGCACTTACATGACCTGCATGGTGCCCCCGGTCCAGACGGATCATCCCCGCCTGAGCGGGGAGCACGACTGGTTAAATCGGCTTGCCATGGATGATCTGGGATCATCCCCGCCTGAGCGGGGAGCACGGAAAGAAAATGGCCAGCAATAAGGTCGTTAAGGGATCATCCCCGCCTGAGCGGGGAGCACGTAGCTAACGCCATTGATGAGCAGTCCTGGTTCGGGATCATCCCCGCCTGAGCGGGGAGCACGGGCCGTTTTTCTTTAGGGGGAAAAGATGGCACGGATCATCCCCGCCTGAGCGGGGAGCACTCAATTGCCTGCCCTTTACAGACACTACCCACAGGATCATCCCCGCCTGAGCGGGGAGCACTCGCCGGTGGCGATTTCGGCGAGGCTCGGGTACGGATCATCCCCGCCTGAGCGGGGAGCACTCGGATTCCCCCACGGACACGCCACTCTCTTCGGGATCATCCCCGCCTGAGCGGAGAGCACGTGCTCGAAAACTGCCCTTGACCTGCGCAAACGGGATCATCCCCGCCTGAGCGGGGAGCACCCCATCTGATTCCACGTAGGAACCACAACGCCGGGATCATCCCCGCCTGAGCGGGGAGCACCTGGTCAAACGGTGGGCGCTACGACAACTGGTGGGATCATCCCCGCCTGAGCGGGGAGCACTCGTCACGAAGCTCCTGCAGCGTCGCGTAGGACGGATCATCCCCGCCTGAGCGGGGAGCACTGTTTGTTTTAGGTCATTTGAGGATAAGAAGGCGGATCATCCCCGCCTGAGCGGGGAGCACCAGATTTGACGAATCAGCGCATCAACACGATCCGGATCATCCCCGCCTGAGCGGGGAGCACCTGATTGTTGATGTTGTGGATAAGTCGGGGTGGGGATCATCCCCGCCTGAGCGGGGAGCACGCTTGATTGCCATTGCTACGCCACGGTGGGTGAGGGATCATCCCCGCCTGAGCGGGGAGCACACTTCCTCGCTGCGCAGGACGCCACGGCAACCGGGATCATCCCCGCCTGAGCGGGGAGCACGCTTGTCGGAGGGGTCTGACCAATCGGCTTCGGGGATCATCCCCGCCTGAGCGGGGAGCACCTCCACGTGAAACGCCGCCAAGTGGCCGAGGAGGGATCATCCCCGCCTGAGCGGGGAGCACCATTCGCCGCGTTCGAGGCTTCGCTTGACGATGGGATCATCCCCGCCTGAGCGGGGAGCACCATGCTGCGGCGTCGTGGATGATTGCGCAGGGGGGATCATCCCCGCCTGAGCGGGGAGCACCCCAAAAAACATCCACTGTTTTCGCCAACCAGGGGATCATCCCCGCCTGAGCGGGGAGCACGGTGGGGTATTTCGCCGGGGCGTGGGAAACCGGGGGATCATCCCCGCCTGAGCGGGGAGCACTGGCGCACCAGCGATGCCGACCGGTCGATCCCGGGATCATCCCCGCCTGAGCGGGGAGCACCGTCAAATTCTCAGGCAGTTTCATTGGTTTTCCGGATCATCCCCGCCTGAGCGGGGAGCACTCCGCCCGCCGGGGCCACAACTCCGGGGTTGCCGGATCATCCCCGCCTGAGCGGGGAGCACGGAGGAGCTGGTAGCCCGAATGGTTTTTCGTGGGGGATCATCCCCGCCTGAGCGGGGAGCACTTAGCCCTACCAAAAGACGGCATCACCCTAGACGGATCATCCCCGCCTGAGCGGGGAGCACTCGGCGATAGCATTCCAGGCATTACGGATACCGGGATCATCCCCGCCTGAGCGGGGAGCACAAAGACGGCATCACCCTAGACTTCGCATGATCCGGATCATCCCCGCCTGAGCGGGGAGCACGCCCGCGTTATCTCGTCGCGGTCGGATACCCCCGGATCATCCCCGCCTGAGCGGGGAGCACATCCTGCGGTCTGTCATGGCCGACGCGACGCGGGGATCATCCCCGCCTGAGCGGGGAGCACCACCGGCTACCGCCGTCCCTACTGCCAGCAGCGGGATCATCCCCGCCTGAGCGGGGAGCACCCTGGCCAGCCGTTTGATTGGCGTCCGATGGTGGGATCATCCCCGCCTGAGCGGGGAGCACCCTATCCGGTTAAGGCGATCTATCGGCTTTTTGGGATCATCCCCGCCTGAGCGGGGAGCACCGTGGGCGGTTCCCGACGAATGGCGGATGTGGAGGATCATCCCCGCCTGAGCGGGGAGCACGCAGTGACGATCGAGCCGAAGACGCTCACCAAGGGATCATCCCCGCCTGAGCGGGGAGCACTTGGGGAGCTGCAGCTGCAGGATTTCCGAACAGGGATCATCCCCGCCTGAGCGGGGAGCACGGCAAGACCGCGTACTGGCAGTTCAACGAAGCGGGATCATCCCCGCCTGAGCGGGGAGCACGGAGGGACTTCCTCTCGTCTAGTGGTGATCTCAGGATCATCCCCGCCTGAGCGGGGAGCACTGTATCCAGGGAAAACTCACCTCGGGAAGTTCAGGATCATCCCCGCCTGAGCGGGGAGCACGAGAAGCAGCGCCTGATTGATAAGGCCGCGGGGGGATCATCCCCGCCTGAGCGGGGAGCACCAAGTACCAATCAGAGATCTGTTGGTGTTGTTCGGATCATCCCCGCCTGAGCGGGGAGCACTGGGGCAGTGTGAAAGACTCCCCGAACCCGTTGGGATCATCCCCGCCTGAGCGGGGAGCACAACGTCGTCTTGAACTGGGCGTATTGGCTATGCGGATCATCCCCGCCTGAGCGGGGAGCACCTTTCCTCACTTCCATAGTTAGGCTAACCTCACGGATCATCCCCGCCTGAGCGGGGAGCACCTTTCCTCACTTCCATAGTTAAGCTAACCTCACGGATCATCCCCGCCTGAGCGGGGAGCACGCCGGTCGATCCGGCTACTGTGCAGGAGGGCGCGGATCATCCCCGCCTGAGCGGGGAGCACGTCACCATGGGGGCAGTGCCCCACCGGACCTGCGGATCATCCCCGCCTGAGCGGGGAGCACGACATGGAGACGAATGAGGACCCGCTGGAGCACGGATCATCCCCGCCTGAGCGGGGAGCACGAAGGATGGTGTGAGGCGCAGGTGGTCTACGAGGGATCATCCCCGCCTGAGCGGGGAGCACCCTTAGTGGACGCTAGGGAATTGAACCCCATAGGGATCATCCCCGCCTGAGCGGGGAGCACCTTTTCCTCATATTCGCCCTCTTCGATACCTAGGGATCATCCCCGCCTGAGCGGGGAGCACCTTTTCCTCATATTCGCCCTCTTCGATACCTAGGGATCATCCCCGCCTGAGCGGGGAGCACCACGGGACTAAAAACGACTCAATCCGGCTTAACGGATCATCCCCGCCTGAGCGGGGAGCACGCGGCTAATATGCTGCACCGTCAAGCGCGACCACGGATCATCCCCGCCTGAGCGGGGAGCACCGCCTCCGTTTTTGAAGCCGTTGTCGGACACGGGGATCATCCCCGCCTGAGCGGGGAGCACGTCGCGGCTGGTGTTCTGGGGAAGGATTCCTCGGGGATCATCCCCGCCTGAGCGGGGAGCACACATCGCGTCATGCTTAGTGGATTCTTGTTTCAGGATCATCCCCGCCTGAGCGGGGAGCACCATAACCGCAGGTCAGGCCGTGTTTTTGGTGTGGGATCATCCCCGCCTGAGCGGGGAGCACGGGTAGCTAGGCTAGTTCAACCCGGATTATGTGGGATCATCCCCGCCTGAGCGGGGAGCACATGTGGGCTATCAGTTGCGCTACTGTAATTGAGGGATCATCCCCGCCTGAGCGGGGAGCACCGTGAGGGGGTGTATCACGCGCGGGTGCGTGCGGGATCATCCCCGCCTGAGCGGGGAGCACACGCCAGGACGATACGCGCTGTTCAGCGTTGCGGGATCATCCCCGCCTGAGCGGGGAGCACGACTGGTTGAATCGGCTTGCCATGGATGATCTGGGATCATCCCCGCCTGAGCGGGGAGCACCCGAACACTGGAATGATCGTGCCGTTCTTCACAGGATCATCCCCGCCTGAGCGGGGAGCACTGGACAAGTCTGGGTGGTGGTCGCAGACTGCTGGGATCATCCCCGCCTGAGCGGGGAGCACGACAGCAGCTGCAGCATATCGTCACCCTGCAGCGGATCATCCCCGCCTGAGCGGGGAGCACTGCGCGAGGATCGCCCGCGCCCGCAGGAGGGACGGATCATCCCCGCCTGAGCGGGGAGCACTTGATCCGCCGCGTGGAGGGGCAGCATCGGGTGGGATCATCCCCGCCTGAGCGGGGAGCACACTACTTGAACAGCAGCTATGTGATCCTACAGAGACAATTTACATCACTTTGCCTTCTAGGATCGGCGGAGAGTGCCCAGGGGGAGTGCCCTAACCGCGCCGCCTTTTCGCTTTTCGATATCGCGATTGCTTCGACCACCCTGCCTTCAGCGAGCTCGATTGGTTGGAGATCGGCCGGCGTATGAGGGTGAGGCCGTCGTAGTCCACAGGCTTCCACTGAGCCCGGTGAACACGAATTTCGAAACCAGATTCTGTATCTCGGGATGGAAAGGTCATGATAGCCCTTCCTGACTTCACTTCATCGGTGACAGTGAACCATAGTTCATCTCTGACTCGCTTATTTACCCGACCCACGTAGACACCGGGCTCGATCTCAAAAAGCCAGCGGGTGAGGTACCCGCGAATCCGTTGAGGGCAAGCAGTGATGACAAGTGTGATCATCGGGGCTCCTCATCAGAGGGCTTCGGGTCCAGCTCATCGAAAGCATCCTCCGACAGTTCCTCCGGAGCATAGTTTGACCCTCCAGCGACTTTGCGGTCCGCACCATCCCATAGCTCAACGACGTCGGCCCATTGATGTGCATCTTCGTTCGAGTCAGGTCCTAGTAACAGGCTCTTCACATCGTCCGCGATGCGTGACGGAAGCTGAGAATTCCTAAACTCATCGCGCATTTTCCTTCTTACTAGCACTCCAATATCAGTGAGGTCCACTGTGCCAGCATCGTGAAGTTCCCGTATGGCTCGGAAAGCGACTGGAATTGAAATCTCCGCTTTATACAAATCGGCCACGTCGTAAACAAAGCTCCGGTCGTGTCCGGTGTGGACAAAGCCCAAGCCCGGACTGCAACCGAGTGAAACTACCACCGCGTGGGTGAGGCCATACATACAGGCATGAGCTGCTGAAAGAGCTTGGTTAATCGGGTCGCCGGCCGAGAAATTTTCCGGATCGTAGGTTCGCCGATCCCACTCCACGCCGAACTCCTCGGAACATTGCCTGTAGACTCGCCGAACTCTAGCTCCTTCCTTTCCACGAAGTTGCTGCATCGTAAGCCCAGCCGTGTCTTCGTTTGGAAAGCGCATCCCATACATCTGTCTAGCAACGGCAAGTCGACTTGTGGTTTTGCTAACCTTCTCGGCTTGCACGGTCAATAGACGGGAAGAACGGGCGATACTCCGACCGTGTGCGTAGTACCGCACTCCTTCCTCTCCAACCCATACCAACGAACAGCCCGATTCGGCGGCAACGGTCACAGCTTGATGAGTGACTCTTGTTCCAGGGCCTAATAGAAGGACGTTCAGCGCAGAGACAGGGACATGTATAACCCCGTCCTCGTCAGTAGAAGTTAGCGCACCGCCGTCCCTACCCAGGGTGCAATGCTCCAGGTAAAGATAGGAAATTCTGTCTCCGGCACGCAAGACCTGCTGAGGCCGCGGTGGTAGTACTCCAGCCATCGTCTATCCCGTCACTGATGCGAGAGTGAGTAAACCGCATCCGTAGGCCTTAGCGCGCCCTATGCCGTCGGTGAGCACACTGCGCAGCGCATCGGCTTGGCGGACTTCAAGGAGCCCCTCGTAGGTGACCTTCGAGATGGTGACTGTCTTTCCTTTTCGAGGGAATTTAGCCATTTCACGGCCTACAACCGACAGCGCAGGTTGGTTCTGCCAGTCCTCCGCCTCTGGAAATACTAAGCCCATGCTTTCGGCTCGGTCGACGAGCCACTGTGTCTGCTGTTTCACAGTGACATGTGCCAGACGTTTCTTCTGTCCATTTTCCAGAGTCACAGTGTGTGTCGGATTTGCCGTCAAGCGAAACGCGTATGTCTGTCCGCGCATAATTCCTTGAAGGAGGGGCGTGTAGTCGCGAATCGCCCAACTTTGCTCGTTAGCCCAGCCTGCCTGTTCCTGAATGTGCTCGAACGAAGGCTTGTCCGGGCTGACGATGTATAGCAATGAACGATCCGACAGCGTATCGACTCGCCACAGTACTCGTTTCTCATTTATGAGATCCCGAGGAAAAGCATCCATAACCGCACCATGCATTTTTCCGGGCGATGACAGAAGTTCGCGTGCACCTCGCCGACGAGGGTGAAGCTCCATCCTGGATAAGTACATCAGCTTCCTCCTAGAAGAGTGAAGGGGTCATGGCCACCACGGTCTTCCAGTCCGAGATCATTGTGTACTCGGACCCATGAATGAACAATGGGACGCAGGGAATACTGGCGGTGGGTAGGCGAGAAGGAAACTGGATTGTCGCGGACAAGTTCGTCCGACTTTTCACTGGCTTCAACATCTCGGCTCACAAGCAAGTTCAGATTTCGCGGTTGGCGCTTCCGGTACCAAGGAGCCGCCATCCACTCTGCTTCGCTGAGAGCCTCATGGAGGCCAGAGGCGACGATTCCCAGGGATACTCGCCTACCGGGGGGACAGTTCCGTCGGCCGAGATAGAGCGGAAAAACGGGATGTCTCAGAGAGTCTTCAAGGCCCTGGAGCGTGGTTTTGGGGCCTTCAACTGCAGCAACGAACTTGTAGTCATGCAAGTAGAAGCGATTGGTCAGCACCATTGACTCAGCTTTGGATCCGTTCTTCGGCCAACGAGTTTCGGTTTGAAAGTCACGGCGAATCGTTCCAACCTGATCGGTTCGCACCCCGAAACGGAGCCCAAGAAGATCGCTGAGGTCGGATTCTCGCGATCGTCCTTCAGCTGAGGCAAGTAGCCCGATAATTCCACTTTTCGTAGGTTCTGTGCGAGTTTCCCGGCGGCTGAATCGACTGCTTGAGCCCCACGACTGCATTGGCCCATCGAGGGCCAAGAGCAAGGTAGGCATTAATTCTAGACCTCCAAGTTCGCAAATGACTGAGCCACGCGATCGACGATGTCAGGAAGGGTGAGTTGGACTGCGCGTCCGTCGAGGGCTTCCTGAAGCTCTGGGGAAGAAACTCGATCGATTGCGAGATAGAAGGAATCCACCGGCTTCGTTGCGTACTGAGCGTCTCCATCGATGGCGTACTCAACAAGTCGCTGAGCTGCCAGCTTGCTTGCTTCACCCTTGTTGGGAATGGGATCTTCGAAAGCGTTGCCGAGTTCCACCGGCTGGTCATCCCGAATTTCGACCAAAAGGAAATCTGGACGGGTTCGGTTGGCAAACGTGTTTTGCTTGCCGGTCGGCATGCTTGTGGTGAACACCTGCGTGAATGCGCGGGCAGCCTCGGCCGCAGCTTGAGCACTTCCAATGTTCTCCACCAGCTTGGTGGCGTTGATAGTGGCATATCGATAGAGGGTGGAGGAGACAAACTCGACTGTGCCGATCATGCCGGCACCGGCATTGTCTTCCGGAGCGAGGTCGTCGACCGCTGTGAAGTAATCGAATTCCTGAATAGCCTGGTGAACGGAAAGGGCGTGCTTGACCTGGCAGGAAGCATCGACATTGAGCTCAGGAAGGTTGGCGAGCATCCGGCCGAAGAGTGCGACGTCTACGGCTTGGGCACTGTCGATTGCCTTCTTGACATCCGACCTCTTGAGGGTCTGACCATCAAGGATATCGGCGGCAAATTGGGCCAGCTTTGCAATCTCTTCGCGGGCAAGGAAGATCAGCGCACCAGTTTCTTCCGGTCGCTTCTTGTCCATGGTGATATTCGCAGCCGCTAGAGCCTTCTGGGCTGCTTGCATTGCGTCGTCATCGGAAAGCTCGTTACGGTTCTGCTTGAGTTGCTCAGCAATGAGCGAAGCAGCGTGCTTGGTGCGTTCGCCGAGCTGGCTTTCGTCCAAGACATTGTGAAAGTCTCGCCGCATTGCACGCTTCCATGCTTGGCTGGACACGCGGTGGCGCTCTACACCACCGAAGCGGGCTGACTTCGGAGAGCCAGTGTCATCACGGTTCAGGTTTGATGGGGGAACGAGCTGGATGGCGTGGAAGTCGATGAATAGAGACATGATAGGGAGTCCTTTCCAGACGTGTCATAGGTAGCTGCAAATCGTTATTGCAGCCGGTGGGTTTGTGTGTGCTTCCGATTAGGCGGTGTGCTCGGAAGTTTCCTCAGTCGGTTTTTCGGATGACGGGTTTTGCGCGTACAGATCCCGGGACCACGCCAGGCGTACGCCTCGGCGAGGTTGATCAAAGTGGTAGCTGAATAGGTCTTCAGCCAACTGGCCGTAGTCAAGCGAAATACCAGCTGCGCGAAGTTGATTTATTAGTCCGCGCATGTGCCATAGCAGCTCATCGGGAGAATCAGACGTGATGAGAGCGTTGTACCGCCGAATAACGGGGCTGGACTCGTAGTCCTCGGCAGGGCTCAAACGAATGAGATCCCGAATTGCTTGACCAAACCCCCTGCCGCGTCGGTGCATCGCAGTGGATTGGGACTGTTGATGCACGGAGTAGAGAGACAGCGCGCTGAGGATTGAACGTTCGGCGTAGCTGAGATCGTCACTGCGGCCAACGAGTTCGGCAGGCAGGTCTGTGAATGCTACTGCTGTGACTGTTGGATCGAACGTTTGGGAGCTGGTGCCCCTGCGCATGCGAGCAAGATGCGCACGGCTCGTCGAGGAATGCCCCTCGAGCAGGCTTCGCTGGAGCCGTTCAATTGTCGTTGTGATATGTGATCCAACGAGGTTCCGCGATTGTGCGAAATTAAATGTCATGAGGAACCTTCCTTCTCGTTGTTGCGATCCACTGGGTTTACTTGTCCGAGGATCTTGGTGAGATTACGGCGGAATTGCAGATGAGCGCTTCCAGCCGTGATTCGGAATTTGGAGTCTGCATGCCAACGCCCAGCCCATGCTTGAGGGCTGACATCGTCGAGCAAGTCACGACCGACCCTCTCTGCGGTGGAGCGCAGTGTCTTCTGCCACACGTCAATGGCCGTGGACGGTGCAACGGACGGTGTGAGTGTCAACAGCCATTCACGGAAGGGCACGTCAATCGCTGCATAGAAACGACTGCGGATGTCGTCCGCGTCTGACGGGAATTCACCTGAGCCAGCGAAGACAAGCTTTCTGTAGAAATTTCCCGTCTCCCATGCAACCTGGTCGGATAGTTCGACGCCGCTGCGTGCAGCTTCTCGCAGGTCTTCCTGCTCTGGCGCTAGGAGGGCAGTTCCAATACTGAGACTGTCGGTAGCAATGGTTCCATACGATGAGCTTTGGCTACCGTAGCTCATCGATACGGTGGACACTCGGATGCGCTTCGATTCGTCAATCCCAGCTTGGCCATCGAGGAGAAGCGTGCTGAGCCACTCGACCGTCTTGGGCGGTTTGCTGGCATCAACCGTTCCGTTGGCTCCAAACTTAGATTTAGCCTGTTGAGCACGAGCCAGGGGAAGTATTCCGGACAATGATCGCCACAAGGCGCGACCAGGGTCAAAGGCCCGGGGCATGTAGACCAAAGTTTTTGCCTTCTTGGACTGGGGATCGCTGTACCTCCACGGCGTCATCTTCTCGACACCATATTGGCGGGTATAACCGACCGGATCACCGTTCGAGATCAGCACGCCAATTGCCTTTTCATCTTTCCAGAACAGGCGGATGCGACGCTGTGGCCATGTGAGAAGCTCCACAGGGCCAGTTGCGCGGGTGCGTTCCGGAGACTTGGGGTCGAACCGCGGTTCCTTCCGGGCACTACTGGTGAGCTGAGGCAGTTCCCAGATCGGGAGATCGTCACCGGAGTGCCCAGCCAACTCAGGGCCATGTTGGGGCGCGAAGTTCAGCAGAAGTGTTTCCTTGAGGTTATCCCCGTGAAGCACGGTGCCGCCAAGCCATCCAGCCCAGCCGATACCAATGGGATATCCGCGACCTCCTTTGACGCGATCGTCTCCGACGGCACCGGACTTGATGCCGGAAAAATCGTAGGCCTGGCAATGAACGAGAGCTCTAGCGGCCTCCGCGGCCGTCAGCTCTGAAACCTCCGTCCGCATGCTGAATAGTGCACCCACGTCCGGTATGAGGAGAGCGAGATCGCCCACCGAATTTTTCGAGGTGTGGAGATCAGGTACCTGGAAAAAGGGATACTCGGGATCTCGCAGGTTAAATCGGTAAGACCACTCGTCGAGATAAGACTTGACCTCGTCAGACAATAGGGTGGGGGCTTCCCACAGTGACTGCCACAACTCGAGGGCGGTGTCTTCATCGTCGAGGTCGTCGGCATCCCACACTCTGTAGAGAATCGCCAAAAGAATTCGCAGAATTGCGAAATTCGTGGTTTCCAGAGGATCCGCGAGCCGCTGATACTCTTCGCCGTTCTCCAAGGCCTCGTGAATACTGATGTCGCGTTCCACGCCCTGTTGGTCCAGGACGGTGATCCAGGGTTCAGTGAGCAAGTTGAATTTGCTGACATCCGTTTCAGCTGTGTTTTCAGACAATGTGGTACCTCCTTTCTATGGTGGTGTCCCGCCGTTGTGCAGACGGAATCTAGGGTGGGGTTCACCGAGTTAGAGCGTTAGCAGGGCGCTAATGCTTGTCAGTAGAAGTTTCCTTCTTTAACTCGGTTTCTCGTTGCTTCTCACGGCTACAAATACGTTCAAGAACAACCTGTTAGCTCCGTGATTTTGGTTGGTTTACGGCCCCATGAGAAGCCCCCTTTCAAGGTCATACGTGAAGCGAGTACTCGCGAGCTCAATCGATAGATCTTCGTCAAGAATCATGGGGAGCTGGCCAGCGAGCCATCGAGAATGTTGCCATCCGTCGAGGCCGCCTTCTTCAAGAATCCGAATATCCTCGTCCCGAATGGACCAGCTAGGAAGCCGAACTGTACATTGAGCGATCCTCTTCGCGATTGGGGGATCGATTTCCGCTAGGTCGTCGAGCGGAATGTCTGATAGCCCCTGAACGTGCGGCAAGGCAAACACGCGCCCTTCGCGACGCTGTACAACGACTACTTCGACAGAGTCATCGGCATCGCGGACCTGCGCACATCCGAGTTGCTCATCTGCCGGTGCGAGTGCGGACGACCAAGAGTCTAGATTTTTCATACTTGGTGGGGAAATAAGATAATGAGAAGCGCCAGAATGCTGTCGCTCAGTAAAAATCCGTTCCCTCTCCTCTGCAGCCGCGTACGCTTCCCGCCATGCTGGGGGGCTTTCGTGATTCGTATAGGTACTGCTCACCAGCCCTTCTACATCGTCGGGAATGGTGACGAGTCCTCCGTTGGCCTTCACATGGCGCTGCAGCGTAGCTGCAGTGCGCAAGAGAGGGAGCTTTCGATATACCGCCACAAGGCCGGGTTCGAAGTGCGGAGCTTCCCCGTCGAGGTCGGGGATGCTCGATCCGATGATGTCGAGGCGGGCCGTTTTATGGGTTTGCGAGCGTACCGCGTCAACATTTCGGTGTCGATGGAGCCTGCCGATACGCTGAATCAAAAGATCTATCGGTGCAAGATCTGAAACCATGTAGTCGAAATCGAGATCTAGGCCCTGCTCGACAATTTGAGTGGAGATGACGATGAGCCGTTCGGGCCGTGCTGCAGTGTGCCGTCCCAGTAGTCGAACAAGATCAGATTCCCGGTCGAATCGGTGATCCGAGAGGAAGCGGGAATGCAGAAGAACCACATCTGCATCGTTGTGAGGTAACTGGGTCTTGACGTATTCGTAGAGTTCTTGAGCTCGTGAAACCGTATTGCAGATCGCGGCTACGCACCCGCCTGCAGCGCTGGCTTCGATGAGACGGGAAGCGGTCTCAGCAAATTCCTCGTCATGGAAGCAAACCTCGACCGTTCTAGCAGCATGGTGAGAATCATCTTGCGGAAAGACTGTGGTCGGCTGTGCCTCTCTTACTGTCGTGATGCGTGGCTAACCGGCTCTTCACGTTTCGGAGTGCGTAGTTGACCGCGGGGTGGGGTTCGGGGTGGCACAACATATAGGGGTCCTGGCCGGTACAAGATGAGAGTTACGACGCTTCCATCCAACCGAACCAGGACCCTACTGTGCAGCCTACTACTGGCAACCTCGTCGCCGACACCATCTGCCGCACCGCCGAGATCGGCCTGACGATCACCGGTGCCGCCGACGCCGGAAACATCACCATCATCGACGCCACACCCGTGTCCGCGAGCAACACCTGCCCTGACTGCGCACAATCCGGGAAGCTTCGCGACCACGTCCTTCGTCGTCTCGTCGATCTGCCGGTGGTCGGGTTCCCGACCCGTCTGCACGTCCGCGTGCCCCGCTTCACCTGTACGAATGCCTCCTGTGGCAGGAAGATCTTCCAGGCCACACTGAGCTGCGCCGATGACGGAGCGAAACTCACCCACCGGGTGACCCGCTGGATCCTCCAGCGCCTCGCGGTCGACCGGATGAGCGTGTCTGCCACCGCCAAGGCACTCGGCGTGGGTTGGGAGCTGGTCAATCAGGTCGCCCTCGAGGCCTGCCGCAAGCTTGTCTACGACGACTCTCCGCATCTGGACGGGGTGCGCATCCTCGGGGTGGATGAGCACGTATGGAAACACACCCGAAAGTCAGGTCAGCCATCCAGTCTGGTGACCATCCTCGTCGACCTCACGCCCCTGGTCGACGGCCGTGGCCCTGCCCGACTGCTGGACATGCGCCCCGGCCGCAGTGCACAGGTGCTGCGCACCTGGCTGCAGGAACGCGATCCTGCTTTCCGGGAAAATGTGCAGGTGGTGACCATGGACGGCTTCACCGGTTACGCCTCAGCCGTCGATCAGATGCTCCCGGATGCCACCAAGGTCATGGACCCCTTCCACGTGGTGCATCTGGCAGCCGACAAACTCACCGGATGCCGGCAACGGCTCCAACGAGAGACCACCGGACACCGGGGCCGCAAGGACGATCCGCTGTACAAGCACCGTCGCACGCTACTGACCAGGACGGACTACCTCACCGAGCGGCAGAAGCAGCGCCTGGACATGCTGTGGGCCACCGATGACGAATACGTGGCCCTGGAGGTGACCTGGATGTTCTATCAGGACATGATTGCGGCTTACGGGCATCCGCAGAAGTCGGAGGGCAAGAAGCTCATGAGCAGGGTGATCAACAGCATTCGTAAGGGCCTACCGAAGGGGCTGGAAGAGCTCGCGCAACTGGGTCGGACATTGTGGCGTCGGCGTGAGGATGTCCTGGCGTACTTCGATATCGGGGCGTCCAACGGTCCGGTCGAGGCGATCAACGGACGGCTCGAGCATCTACGCGGGATTGCTCTGGGGTTCAGGAATCTCAACCACTACATCTTGCGGTCACTGATCCACTCCGGCCAGATACACAACCGGATCAACGCACTCTAAATCGTGAAGAGCCGGATAACCGTGCTCAGGCGTGGAAATTGCAGCCAGGCCTTTTTTCGCTGCCGTGCCACTGAGCACTCCTTTTGAATAGGCAGCACAAAGCTCATTTCGCTTGGCGGCCGGCAGAGTTGCGGACAGTGCAATGACGGGTACACCGTAGGTTCCGAGCCATTCGAGCATCCGATTGAGATAAACACTCATCCAGTGATCGGCTGCGTGAATTTCATCGAGAATTACAACTTTGCCGACAAGGCCGAGATGACGGAGCACTATGTGCTTTGAGCTCAGAGCACCAAAGAGCAACTGGTCAATGGTTCCAACCGTGATGCTTGCAAGCAACGATGTCTTCCGTCCTCGGAACCATTGTGGAGCTTCCGGCGTGGAGGAAAGATCCCCGGTATCAGACGGCTCTTCATCGTAGATTTCACTGGGGAGAGTGTGCCGAGGTCCCCACGTGAAGATTGACTCAAAATCTGAGTTAAATTGGGCTCTTCCGTGAGCGAGAATGAAGGAGGGTGCTGGATTGCCGGATGGAGACGATTCCAGCCACTTCTTCACTCGATTGAACATTGCATCAGATGTCACTCGCGTGGGCTGAGCAAAGAAGATCCCCGATTTTCCAAACGTCAACGCGAGATTTTCAGCCATTGCGAGGGCTGCCTCGGTTTTCCCGCTGCCCGTCTCGCTTTCGAGGATGTGCAGGCTCGGGGCAGTTGTGCTTTGGGATACATCGATGGCAGCTGCCTGTAGCGCATTCGCGGACGAACCGGTGGGGAGACCGAATCGTGATGCGAATGCCTCCGGGGTGACCGAGCTCGGGCTCCACTGATGGCCCAGGTTGATCAGTGTGAGTGCACGTTCGAGTCGATCGATTTCGAGGTCATCCGCATCGTACGGAAAATAATCTTCGTTCGAGGCCACCCAGTCAGCGGTGATGAGGATACCGGTGAGCAGAATCCAATGCTGAGGTTTCCACTCCAAGGTCGCGAACTGTTGGGCAATCTCGGCGGTAATGTCGTACCTTTCAGCGATCTCGTCGAGGAAGTCGAATCGCGCTTGACGCCACGTAGCGGGTTCCAGGCGTAATTCCGATCGAGCAACCCTGACGCTGTCGTCCGTG
Organism: Corynebacterium falsenii; assembly: GCF_020099275.1. Lineage (NCBI taxonomy): Bacteria > Bacillati > Actinomycetota > Actinomycetes > Mycobacteriales > Corynebacteriaceae > Corynebacterium > Corynebacterium falsenii. The sequence goes on from NZ_CP083646.1 coordinate 879,912, forward strand.
GGGAACACGCCATGGTGACCGCCGAGAATATATTTCCATCCTCGGCGCGCGTCGCGCGTGAGTTTCGTAGAACCGCGTTGTTCCATCCATTCCCAAAAACTGAGAAAGCTCACAAGTGAATGCGGAGCGTTTCGCATCGAGGTCCGGTTAACCGTCATGGGAAACCTGGTGGAATCCAGTCGGGCTGCTGGCTCCGGAGCTTTGGCTTGGAAATAGGGGCTGATCTTTCCAAGGTCATGAACCGCGGCCATTGTTGTAAGTAACAAGGAGAGATCTACGTTCCCCAAGTCCTCCTGCAGGTCTTCGAGTACCGATGGGGGAAGTAGAAGCTGTGCGACATGCGTGATCACGTCAGCTGCATCCCTACTGTGCTGGGCAACAGAGAGTGTTTGCCCGTCGCTTCGGGAGTACTTCGCCCAGAAGAGGGTGCTGTTGGTCATGACCCGCCCTTCAGTGAATAGTTAAATTTTAGATTTATGTCCCACAGCTTACTCAAGCTAGTTTCGCTCCGCAAGGCTTTTGTTGTTCTATGCCGTCCGGGGCCCGCCTGGCTGTGGACTGAATTATCCACATCCCGGTGGACAACGCCTTTGGAGTTACGGATGTATATAGAAAGCAGGTGAGAGGGATAGTCCCTCTCACCTGCTAAAACCCCGCGTATGCGGGGAACACTCAAAATCGAAAATTTAACTGGGATCATCCCTGCTTTCGCAAGGAGCTTGCTCCCAGTGACAATCAGTATATTCCCCCTAAGTCACCTCGAAAGGGGTGCCGTCCATACCTGTGCAACCCCTGCGTGACCCCCACCTACCCCTCGAACCGCACCACGCTCGTCACCGACCCGATCCCATCAATCCCCACGGTCACCTCGTCGCCATCGGCCAGGTACCGCGGCGGCTTCATCCCGTGCCCCACACCCTCGGGCGTGCCGGTCATGATCACGTCGCCAGCGTGCAGCGGCGTGAATGTCTGGATGTAGTCCACCAATTCCTGCGGCTTAAACACCAGGTCAGCAAGGCTGTGTTCCTGCCGCAGCTCCCCGTTGACCCACGTGCGCAGCACACTCCCCTCCGCCACGGGATCCAGCTCGTCGGCCGTCACCATCCACGGCCCCAGCGCAGAGGACGCCACCACGTTCTTCCCCTGCATCCACTGCTGCGTGCGGTACTGCCAGTCCCGCTGCGAGCAATCATTCGCCACCGTGTACCCTGCGATCCGCCCGCCGTTGCCCATGATGATCGCCAGCTCGCCCTCGTAATCCACCTGCTCCGCCATCGCCGCCGGCACCTCCACCGCGGCAAACGGCCTGGCCAGCGTATCGGGGAACTTCGTAAACAGCGTCGGGTGATCCGGAATCGGGTGCCCCATTTCCTCGATATGCTCGCGGTAGTTCAGGCCCACGCAGAAGATCTTTTGGGTCGACGCCACCATGCGCCCACCCATCCCACCGGCAGCGGTCGCCTCCGGCGCCGCTGCCGGCGGAAGCAGGTCCTCCACCGCGAAGGTCACCTCCGGCAAGGCGTACAGGTCGACCCCGCCGCCATCGACCCCGCCGCCATCAACCCCGCCGCCAGCGTATGCGCCGCCTCCGGGCAGGATCCGCCCCGTGCACCGCGAACCAGGGCGGACTGAATCCCCCGAATGATCGATGGCGATGGGGATGGGTTGGGCGTCGGGCTGAGAACCGGGAATGGATAGGCGACCGAACTTCATAGTGGAAAACTCCCTTGCACAAAGACCCACCGGGGTGCGCGTGACATAGATGCGTAAAATAGATAAATGTGACTCTGCGAATTTACGATACCGCGCGCCGGACCCTCCGAGACTTCGAACCCATCAGGGAAGGCCACGCATCGATCTATTTGTGTGGCGCCACCGTGCAGTCGATTCCGCACATCGGGCATGTTCGCTCCGGTGTGGCGTTTGACATCCTGCGCAACTGGCTGGAGGCCAAGGGGTTGGACGTTGCGTTTGTCCGCAACGTCACCGACATTGACGACAAAATCCTCACCAAGGCCGCCGAAAACGACCGCCCCTGGTGGGAATGGGCCGCCACCCACGAGCGCGCCTTCACCTGGGCGTACGACCAGCTGGGCGTGACCCCGCCCTCCATCGAGCCACGCGCGACCGGACACATCCCGCAGATGATCGAGTACATGCAGCGCATCATCGACAACGGCCACGGATACGCCGCCGAGGGCAACGTGTACGCCCAGCCCGCCACCATCGAGGACTACGGCTTCATCTCCGGCCAGCGCCTCGACGAGATGGACCAGGGCGAATCCGCAGGCAAGGGCAAGCGCGACCCGCGCGACTTCACCATGTGGAAGGCCGCCAAGCCCGGCGAGCCCTCGTGGGATACGCCGTGGGGGCCGGGCCGGCCGGGCTGGCACATCGAGTGCTCTGCGATGGCCACGAACTACCTCGGCAGCGAGTTCGACATCCACTGCGGCGGCCTAGATCTGCAGTTCCCGCACCACGAGAACGAGGCCGCGCAGGCCCGCGCCGCCGGTGACGGCTTCGCCCGCTACTGGATGCACAACGGCTGGGTGACGATGAGCGGCGAGAAGATGAGCAAGTCGCTGGGCAACGTGCTGTCCATCCCGAACGTGCTCAAGCTCGTGCGCCCGGTGGAGCTGCGCTACTACCTGGGCAGCGCGCACTACCGCTCCATGCTGGAGTACTCGGAAACCGCGCTGGGCGAGGCCGCCGCGGGATACCGTCGCATCGAAAAGTTCCTGCTGCGTGTTGCTTCTGTTGTTGGGGTCGACGCCACCTCAGCCCCAGAGGCCTTGCCTGTCGGTGAGGTGACGGACGAATTCGCGGCGAAGATGGATGAGGATTTGGCGGTGCCGCAGTGCCTGGCCATCATCCACGAGACCGTGCGCGAAGGCAATAAGCTGCTGGATGCGAAGAAGCCGGACGTGGAACGGCTGAAGGAGATCGCCGGTTCCGTGCGCGCCATGACGGCGGTGCTGGGCGTGGATCCGCTGTCTGACGTGTGGCTGGATTCCACCATTGCCGCGGCCGGTGGGTCGGCAGCTGCGATGGGTGCGCTCGATGTGCTGGTGCGCTCCGAGCTGGAGCGCCGCGCGCAGGCCCGGGCGGAGAAGAACTGGGCGGTGGCGGACGAGGTGCGCGATCGCCTGGCCGAGGCCGGCATTGAGGTCACGGACACCGCCGACGGCGCGAAGTGGGCGCTGAAGGACTAGCTGCTAGCTGGCGGTCGTTCAGCCCGCGCTTGTACGATCTGTACGAACTTCAATCAGCTGTACGAACTCCAGCCGCCTACTCCAGCGCCGTGCCCCGCTTCTCTGGCAATGTCAACGCCGCCGCAGCCGCCACCGCAAAGGTCACCCCGAACACGGCAAACAGCATCCCCTGCCCACCGAACGAGAGAATCGGCGGCACGATGAGCGGCGCCGCGATAGACGCAATGCGTCCGAACCCTGCCGCCGCGCCCGTGCCCGTGCCGCGCAGGTGCGTGGGGTACAGCTCCGGCCCGATCGCATACAGCGCACCCCACGCGCCCAGGTTGAAGAAGCTCAAAGCACAGCCCGCGGCGATGATCTGCCACTCCGCGCTACTCGCGCCGTACAGCCCCGCCGCCACCGCGGAGCCCACAAGGAACGTAGCCAGCGTGCTGCGCCGCCCCCACTTCTCGATGAGAAACGCCGAAACCGCATATCCCGGCAGCTGCGCCAGCGTGATGATCAGCGTGAACGTGAAGCTCTTGACCAGTGTGAACCCCTGCTCGTGCAGGATCGACGGGATCCAAATGAACGCCCCGTAGTAGCTCAGGTTGATGCAGAACCACACCACCCACAGCGCCGCCGTCCGCGTGCGCAGCGCCTCGCCCCAGATGCCCGCCGCTGTGTCTGCCTCAGCTTCCTTTTCCTTATTCTCGACGCCACCCCGCGCCCCCACAACCCCACGCCCGCCATCGGTATCGTCACAGAACAGCGGCTTGGACTGTTCAAACGAGCGGACCACGGCCTCGGCCTCGTCCTCCCGACCCCGCGATTCCAAGAACCGCACGGATTCCGGCATTCCCAGCCGCACGACCAGCGCATACGCCGCTGGGATGCAGCCCAGAGCCAGCGCCCAGCGCCAGCCATTATCGGAACCCGCCACCACAAACGCGCCGATGCACGCCGCAGCGATCCAACCCACGGCCCAGAAAGCCTCCAGCAGCACCACCATGCGCCCGCGCACGGCCCGGGGCGAGAACTCCGAGACGAACGTGGAGGCCACCGGCAATTCCGCGCCCAAGCCCAAGCCCACGATGAAGCGGAACACCATGAGCACCGCCAGGCTCCCCGCCAGCGCGGACGCGCCCGTGGCCAGCCCATAGATGAGCAGCGTGGCGGCGAAGACCTGCCTGCGGCCGAACTTGTCCGCCAGCAACCCACCCAGCGTGGCGCCCAGCGCCATGCCGACGAAACCGATGGAGCCCAGCCAGGAGGTCTGCGTGTGGCTCAACCCCCAGTGGGCCGTGAGCGCGGCCATGATGAACGACACCAACCCCACGTCCATCGCATCTAGGGCCCAGCCGACACCGGAGCCGCCGAGAAGCTTGGCGTGCTTGGCCGTCACTGGGAGCGACTCCAGCCTGTCGTTCCTCGTCATGGCTGGTTGGAGTGGGCGCGTTTGGGCGTCAGACATAGAAGGAAATAGTACCTGCTGGCCCCGGAAAGATAGGATGGCAACCATAGCAACCGGGATAAGTATCGATAAAGAACTACATGAGACATAAGAGGGTGTAACCGTGGCGGGAAATTCGCAACGACAAGGGGCAACGAGGAAGACGTCGAAGAAGGGCGCAGCCAAGGGCTCCGGCGGGCAGCGCAGGCGCGGGCTGCGCGGCAAGGGCGCGACCCCCAAGGCCGAAGATCGCGTCTACCACGCCGCATATAAGCGGAAGAAGGCCGCGGAGCGCCGGGCCTCGGGCGCGCACGATCGCCGCTCCACCGACGTGGAGCTGGTCGTGGGCCGCAACCCCGTGATCGAATGCCTCCACGCCAACGTGCCCGCCACCGCGCTGTACGTGGCGGAGGGAACGAAGAACGACGACCGCCTCGCCGAAGCCGTGCACACCTGCGCGGATCGGGGCATTTCCGTGCTGGAGGTTTCCCGCGCCGAGCTGGAGCGCATGACCGGCAACGGGATGCACCAGGGCATCGGCCTGCAGATCCCGCCGTACCAGTACGCGGAGGTCGAAGACCTCATCGACAAGACCGCCGAGGCCGGCACGCCGGGGCTCATCGTGGCGCTGGACAACATCACCGACCCGCGCAACCTGGGTGCGGTCATCCGCTCCGTGGCGGCGTTCGGCGGCCACGGCGTGATCATTCCGGAGCGTCGCAGCGCATCCGTCACCGCGGTGGCGTGGCGCACGTCCGCGGGTACGGCGGCGCGGTTGCCGGTGGCGAAGGCCACGAATATGGTGCGTGCTCTTAAGCAGTTCCAGCAGGCCGGGTACCAGGTTGTTGGTCTCGACGCCGGAGGCGACCACACCCTCGATACGTACGACGGCACCACCCCGACGGTCATCGTTGCAGGCTCCGAGGGCAAGGGACTGTCCCGGCTGGTGTCCGAGACGTGCGACACGATCCTGTCCATCCCGATGGCGGGGTGGGTCGAATCGCTCAACGCATCCGTGGCGGCGGGCGTGGTGCTCAGCGAATTCGCTCGGCAGCGCCGTGCTCAAGGCGTGCAGGGGGAGTAGCTCGGCGCCGGGGCGTAGGAATCAGAGCCGGATGAAAGGCTCTACAGCACGAGATTGACCTTCTCCCACGCCTGGCGCAACGACGACTGGGGATCGTATTCGGTGCGCTCCCCACCGGGGATTTTCGAATCAAAGATCTGCGTGGCGTATCCGTGGCAGTAGGGATCGAATCCAGGGTCGCGGTGGTGAATAAACCGGCGCCACCGGTTGTGCATTGCCGCCGTGGTGATCCGGAAATCATCCCGGCCACCGAGCAGGAGAGCAACTCTGCCCTTATCCAGGTCATACCGCTGGAACAGAATCGGCAGGTCCAGAGCGTGCATCGATCCGATGCCGGAGACTCGGAGGAACGGCGTGGTGGTATCGAGGCGGTACACCCACGCATGACCGGATGGGTGGTTGCTGGCCATGCGCCATGCTGGGGCGGTAAAGATGGCATCGCCAAAGAAGCGGCCGACCATGGACCGCGAACGACCATCCTTGTAGTGCTCGCGGAGGATCTGGAGTCCACGGGGGCCGAGGTCAGCGGTAGCGGCGGAGGCCTGCGCGGCGGCGTCGGTGGAGGAATCATCCGAGGCCTTGTCGGCCGCCGTGTCTGATGCCGCATCGGACGCAGCATCCGCCGCCGCAGCGAACAGCCCGGCAAACGTTTGCGAACGCCGCAACTGCATGGAGCTGGGCTTGGCCTCCAAACGCATCATGTCGTATTCATTGCGGTTGGACCCCACAAGAAGCGGGACATCGAGCATCGCACCGGGTTCCAGCGGGTGGCGGGGCAGCAGATCCCCGTCGACGAGCGGGGCGAACGGCCCAGCCGTCGATTCGGGATTATCCGCCTGATACCGCACGAGCTCGTCAGACAGTTGCCCCAGCATCTTCGCGTCCGCCTGCAGCAGAGCTTCGGTCGCCTTCTTCAGCGCCGGGCCGTCCAGCTCCGGCGGGGCGGTGTTCACCGGCGCGCGCTTGGCCGGAGGTACATCCTTTTCATCCACCATGCGCTGATACCACCGGGCGGCAAAGTCCACCCACGGCCCCACGGTCGTGGGAGTGTGCACGATCGTCGCCGCCGGCGACTGCGCGATACCGGCGCTGATGATCCCCTCCAGCTGCGGTGTAGCGAGCAGCGCGGAAACCATCGAGCCTCCGGAAGATTCACCCATGATCGTGATGCGCCCCGGATCACCGCCGAAGGCCGCGGCGTTGTCGTGCACCCAGCGAATAGCCGTCACCAGGTCGGAGTGCCCGGGGTTCGTGTCCATGTCGTCGCTGGTGTAGGTGCCATACCCCAGGGACATCTGCCCCAGGATTCCTACTCGATAGTTGACGCCAACATAGACGCAGTCGATACTCGTGGCGAAGTACTCGCCGGACAGCATGGGCGACGCGGCCGAACCATGGACGTTCGACCCACCGTGGATATACACAACCACGGGGCGCTTGGCATCGGTGTCGATGACGGTGCTGTCCGCTGCGTCTGCTGCGTCATTCGCTGTGTCACGGGGAACCACCACGTTCAACCACAGGCAGTCTTCGTCGCCCTCCCACGTGCCCTCGGAGCGGCGCGATCCCGCATGGTACTGCGGGCAGGGGTGGCCGGAGGCGTCGGCGTGGAAGACCTCCTCCCAGGGCTCGATGGGCTGGGCGCGGCGAAAACGGAGCTCACCCACGGGTGGCGCCGCATATGGGATGCCACGGAAGGCCGCGACTCCCGTTTCCGCATGGCCCTTCACAGGGCCCGTGGTGGTGTTGATGATCCACTGATCGCGAATGCTCGCTCCGGTCTTAGCCATGGAGCTAATTGTATAGATTTAGATTGGCTGTTCTGGACGATCGGCAATTCTGCCGGTCACGGCCCAGCGTCCGCCCTCCATCACGATGGCCCCGGCGTTGGCGAATTCCCGCAGCCAGCCCTCCATCGGCCACGTTCCCCACTTCGCGTAAAAGCGGTTGGCGTTGTCCACGATCTCCGCGAGGTGCTCCCACGGCGGGGAGCTCACCGGGTGCCACAGGTGGAAGGCGTGCGCACCACCGACCCACACCAGGGGATCCTCATGAGCGCGCAACTGCCACCCGAAATCGGTGTCCTCGCCGCCGTAGCCCACGAAGGATTCATCGAAACCACCCCAGCGAGCCCGGATGCTTCGCCACGTGGCGCTCGTGGTGGCAAAGGACAAAGACCAGAAAAGATTGGCATCGTCGCCGGTAGCCGTGCGGACATCACCGGTTGCAGGGAAGGGACGAGCCGGGTGGGGATCAATCCACGAGGGGTCAATCGTAAGAGCCACCGCCGAGGAATCCGCGGCAGCACGGTCGAACAGCGTGCGCGTGCGCTCTGCTGGCAGATACGTCACCGGCCCAGCGACCACCCAATCCGGATGCGCCCGCAACCGGTGGGCGTAGAGCTCAACGAGCTCAGCGGAGGGGAGGCAGTCAGCATCGAGGAAGATGATGACATCCCCGCCCGTGTCCGAGTGCTGTGCTGCCCGTTCTGCACCCCGTTCCGCGGCCCGTTCCGCAGCCCAGTCCCCAGCGAGGTTGCGTGCCGCTGCCAAATGCGGGCGATCCTTTCCTGCGGCGGCGCCAACCCGCCCGATGGAATGCACGCCTGGAACAGACAAGTCCTCGTCCCCGAGCGTCACCACCGCGTGGAGCGCATCCGGGCACACGGCAGTGAGCGCCCGGTGCTGCAGGCGCACCCGCTCAGCTCGGGAGGCATCGGCCAGTGTGACCACCGTGATCATTGGCTGCCCCCGGAATCCGAAGCGCGGTGCTCACCGCAACGCGCGATCACCTCCGCCGCACGCGCCGCCGCCCCACGCACGTTCCACACATCGCCGATGCTGGCGGCACCTGAATCCCGGCGCCGGCTCGCGTCAGCCAGGAGATCCGCCCACGCGGCGGGCTCCGGAAGGCGCTCAACCACCACCGCGGCCCCGAGCTCACTCACAGCGCGGGCCGTGGCCGCCTGCTCACCGAACGGGCGCTCCTGCGGAACTAACACAGCCGGGGTGGTGGTCAGCCCAATGTCGGCGACGGAGTTCTGCCCCGCGGCACTCACCACCACGTCGGCCGCCGCGATCACGGGGACCGGGTTGTCCACGGTATGCCTGCCACCCAGCACCTCGACGTGCCACCCGGGGCAGGCCCGCTCCACGTCCCGCCAATAATCCTCAGTCCACGACGTACCGCCCTTGCCCTGCAGCACCACCACGGTGCTGGCGCCGGGCTGCGCCGACTCCCGGACTCGAGGGGACGTGGGGTGGGGAAGCGTGGTAGCGTCGAACCGAGAAATGCCCCCGACCGGATGCAGCCGGTCGGCGTGAGCGCGCAAGTGATCCGGGGTCGGCACTGCCGCAGGCCAGGCGGCAATGAGGGCGCTGGCCTGGGCATACGCCAACTGGTGCGGCGCGTCCGAGCGCGTGCCCGGCATAGCGATGTGCACCACCGGCACCCCCAGCAACCGCACGAGCACGGCGACCTCCACGGACACGTCGACGTAGAACACGTCCGGGCGGGTCTGCACGACCCACTCTGCGATCCGAGCCATGCGGTCGCTGAGCCCCGGCACCCCAAGCGGTGCCCAGTGCAAGGTGCCGTGGGCGGTGGCATCTAGGTAGGAAACGGCTGTGGTTCCTAGCTCTGCGGCGTCTAGCTCTACGGTGCCTGTCTCCTGTGCTTCCATGGTGTCCATTGGCAGCTCAACATCCGCCCCGGCGCGGCTGGAGAACACCGTCACGCTCGCGCCGTGGGTGGCCATCAGCTCCGCGGCGATGCTGCGGCAGCGGTGCAGGTGCCCCGAACCGTGGTGGTGGGCGTACATCCCCACCCGCAACCCCGTGGTCGCACCCCGCACGCCGATCATCGGGCACCACCACTGACCTCGCGGTACAACTGCGTGTAGCGCTGCGCGAGGCGGTGATTGCTGTAGTTGTTTCGCGCCCAATCGGCCACGTCGCGCCGGTCCGTCGCCAGCGCATTGTGCGCCGCACGCACTAGGCCCTCCAGGCCGTCCTCCGGCTCGGCGAGGAGTTGCGGGTAATCGTGGAGCACTTCGCCGATGCCACCACGGCGAATCGCCGCCACCGGTGTTCCGGAGCCCATCGCCTCAATGACCACCAGGCCGAAAGGTTCCTCCCACTGCGGGGTGACGAAGCACAGTGAACTGGTGCGCACCACCTCGTTGAGCTGGGGTTGCGTGCACTCCGAATGCAGCGTGACTCCATCGCCCAGGCGCGGCTGGATGGCCTGCTCGAAGTAGCGCGGATTGCTGATCCGCCCCACGAGCGTGATGTCGAGACCCATGCGGCGGGCCGCGTCAATGGCCATGTGCGGGCCCTTCTCCGGGGTGATGCGGCCGAACCACACCGCCCGGGGTGCCCCTTCGCTGCCCTCCCCGAACTTCCACACGTTTTCGTCGAAGCTGTTGTGCACAATGTGCGCGGGGGAGGGCAGCCGCCAGGAATCCGCCGTGGCCTGGCTGACGGCGGCGAAGCTCCCCGGGTTCGCGGACGCGTCGATTGCCGCCTGCACATCGTCCAGGGCGGGGGTGTGCAACGTGGTAATCATCCGGGCCGCCAGTGCGCTGCCGAAGAGCTCGGGGTGCAGGCTGTTGTTGTGGATCACGTCGATGCGCCCGGAGGCCACATCCCGCTCCAAGTGGGTGCGCAACCGTTTGAACGCCGCATCCTCTTTGGCCCGCTCACCCGGCGGGTACGTGTGGTCCTCGCGGATGTGCGCGTGGCCCGTCCAGTCCACGCCGGGAAACTCCACGGTCTTGTTATTGCCCTCCGAGCCGGCCGCGGCGTACAAATCCACACGGTGCCCGCGCTGGCGCAGGGCCTGCACGGTCGTGGCGCAAAAGGCCTCCAGGCCACCCGCGTAGGGCTGCGCGATGGGGAAGCGCGCCGGGGCGATGAAAGCCACGTTGAACGTGGGCCGGGATAGCTGCTGATACGTGCTGCGGTGGAAGTCCTCCGTGGCATCGCGCTGCGCCGTGCGGTCGCCCTGATAGGCCAGCGGACCCAGCGCGGCCAGGGACACGGCGGCCCGGCCTGCCGCCGTGCCATCGGCGGTGGGGTAGGAGGCCACGGCGGCGGGATCATCGGCCTGATCGGCATAGCTGCCACACTCCGGCGCGGCCACGCGGGCGCCCAGGTCGCGGCACATTTCCAGCCAGCCGGAATGCGTGCCCACCTGATAAGGCAGAATCACCGCAGTGCACTGGGCAATCGTGGAGAACAGCTCGTCGTCAGCCATCGGATCGTGCACCACCACTCGTGCCGCCGAGGGCAGCTGAGCGTTGAGGCGTCGAACAAAAGAAGAATCGGCCTGATCCCGGTGCACGAACACCGCACAGGTCATACCCGCGGCCGCACACTCCTCGGCAATGTCCTGGTAGAAGCGAGGATCGGCAACCACATTCGTGCGCATGGACTTGAGGAACACCGCGACATCCCAGCGGCGGTCCGGATCATTCGCCCGCGCCAGAGCCGGGTGCGCATCCGGCACCACCTGCGGGTGCGGCAGCACGGTAATGCGGTGGGCGGGCACCCCAAACTCGCCGGTCAGCCGCTGTTGGGCGTGATCGGTGAGGGTGATGATCCGCGCGGCGTCGGCCAGCAACAGGCGCAGCTGCTGATGGTAGGCACGCTGGTCGAGCAGGTGCGGGTTGTCGATATCGTGAACCGTGAGCACCAAAGGAGTGCGGCGGTCCCGCAGGGCCTCCAGAAACGCGGCGGTTTCGGTAACGCTTAGGTGTTCGTATCCGAAGTGGACGTGCACCACGGAGATGGAGTCTTTGACCTCGGAGGGGGTGTCGGGGGTCTCGGCGCGCCACCAGCTGGCGTCGAGGCCTGGGTGCGGCCACCAGCGGGCGGGGTTGGTGGGGTCGATGACGGGGTCGCGGAGCAGGCCGATGGAGGATTTAGGCTCCTGCGGGGCGACGGACTGGACATAAGGATGCCCCGCAGGGATGGACAGGACAGCCAACCTAATTCCTTTCCGGAAATTCTTAATTTAACGTTCTTACTGTAGCGCAGTTTTCGTAGGAATGTACGATGACAAATATCCCGCGGAATGTACGATGACAAATATCCCGCTCGCGCAGGGGATCACGCCCGCAGGGCGCGAGCCGCACATCACCAACAGACCAGGAATCATCGCGCCCATGCAGCAGCGACCAGCCAGCCCCACACCACCGCGCCTCGACAGCGCCGACGTGACCCCCAGGCATCACCACTACGGCGAGTTCTACGGCCTCGCGCCGCGGTGGCGGGAGCGAACCCCCGGCGCGATCCGCATCTGCGTGATCGGCAACTGCCAGGCCGAATCGCAGCGCATCCTCCTCGATTCCACTGGCCTGTTCGATAGTTTCCGCATCCCGCCGGTTCACGAGTGGGATGAGCTGGACGTTCACTTCGCCCGCACTGCCATGGCCGACTGCGACGTGCTAGTCACCCAAGCCATCCGCGACGACTACCGCGGCCTGCCCTGCGGCGACAAGCAATTGGCCCGGTTTCTGCCTGCCCACGGCACGGTCGTGCGCTACCCCGCGCTGCGCTATAGCGGCATGAATCCCGCCATCACGATCATCCGCGTGCCGCAGGATACGTCCCTGGATCCGCCGGTGGTTCCGTACCACGACCTGCATAATCTCGCCGCGTTCGCTGGTGTTGCTCGGACGGGTTCCCCCAATTTCGACGCCACCATGCAGCTCTTCCTCCACGAACTACGGGTGCGGGAGGTCGCGCATGGCTGCGTGGAGATCAGCGATGTTGTGGCGGAGGCTCCGCGGTGGCACACGGTCAACCATCCGGATAATGCCACGCTCATGGAGCTGGCCCGCCGGGTGGCACGAAGGATTCTGGAGGTTAGTGCTGGCAGCGGTGCCAGCGGCGGCAGTGGCACGAGCGGACGCAGTGGCACCAGTGGCGCTGAAGCAGCGCTGCCGCAGGTCCACGACCCCGGCCGTGAACTGTTGGGCGGCATCGACGCGCCGGAGGATCCCCAGGCCACGGCCCACTGGGGCGTGGACAATCCCCGCACGGCCTGGGTGGACCATGGCGCGGACATCCCCGTCGACCAGGTGTGGGAAGCCCAACGGGAGTTCTACCGGCAGTACCCGGATGCCGTGACCGAGGGGCTGCGCAGGCACGCGCCGATGCTGCGGGCGCTGGGGTACGACGCATGAGCGACACCCCAGCATCAACCTTCGTGGATAACGAGCGGCAGCGACTGGTGAACCACGTGCTCGTCGGGCCCGATGAGCACGGCGTGACCGAATACGGCCTGCGCCTCGCCCACGCCCTCAGCGAACTCGCGGGAGGGCAGAGTGTGCCCGTCCACCGCTTCGCGACATGGCAGGACCTCCGAGACGCGGTGGACGGCGGGTGGCGCCCCGGCCGCCCCAGTGATCCCGGCCACCCCAGTGATCCCGGCGATCCCGTGCACGTGACCTTCACTGACCATCTCTTCGGCGCGGACCCGCAGGCCGCCGTGGAGTTGGTGGACAAGCTCGCGGAATCCCGCCCGCTCAGCGTGTCTGTCCACGACGTGCCGCAGCCGCAGGAGGGCACCGCCCGCTATCAGCGCCGCGCCGCCGCCTACGTGCGCCTCGCCGAGCGCGCGGATGTGCTGTGGGTGAACTCCGAGCACGAAGCGCGGTTCTTCCGGGAGGAGTGCCGCAGCCAGGGGAGCCGCGCCGTCGACCCGCGGATCGTGCCGCTTCCCCTCCCGGCCACGCTCACGGATGCTACCGACACGGCAGGAAAGCGGGGCGGCAGCGGGGTGGCGTCGGATGTCACGGTGATGGGATTCATCTACCCAGGCAAGGGGCACGCGGAGCTTATCGACGCGCTGGCCGGGACCGGGGTGCGGGTCCGCGCGCTGGGTGCGTTGGCGGCGGGGCATGCCGAGTTGGGCGAGCAGCTAACGCAGGCGGCCGAGCGCGGCGGGCTGGACCTGGAGATTTCCGGCTACCTACCGGAGGAAGATCTGGAGCGGGCGATGCGCGCTGCCGACGTGCCGGTGTGCCCGCATCGGCATTTTTCGGCGTCTGGGTCGCTGATGAAGTGGGTAGCGCTGGGGCGCCGCGTGCTCGTGGCCGACAGCGACTACGCCCGTGAGCTGGCTGAGCTATGGCCGGAGTTCATCGTCACCGTCCGCGACGATCAGTGGGCGAAGGCGATTGCGGAGCTTCCCCAGGGGTTCAGCGAGCCGCTCGAGCCGCCGACGAATTGGACGTGGCAGGACGTGGCGCGGGCGTATCAGCGCACGTGGCTGCGCCGGATCGGCGGGGTGATCTCCCGGCAGGGCGTGGCCGAGAACGCCACCGATCGAGAATACGCGGAGCCCCCGCTGGTCAGCGTCATCGTGCCGTATTACAACAACCCCACCGACCTCGAGCGGCTTGTGCGCGCGCTCGACCAGCAGGATTACCCCGGCGACATCGAGTGCATCGTAGCCGACGACGGCTCCGACACCCCGCCGCCCATCCCCCGGGATCTGGGTTTTCCCGTGCGCGTGGTGCGCCAGGAGGACCGCGGCTTCCGCGCCGCTGCCGCCCGCAACCTCGGCGCCCAGCACGCCCGCGGCAGTGTGCTCGCCTTCCTTGATGGCGACACGATTCCCCGCTCCAGCTACCTCACGCACGCCGTGGCCGGGCCTACCGCGGACCCGCGCGTGGTCACCATCGGCACGCGGCTTCACGGTGACGGCACCGAACCCACCTGGCTCGCCGATGCTTGGAAGAGCACCGATGACCTCCACGCCACTGACGATTCCCTCTGGCGCTTCGTCATCTCTGCGGTGCTGACGTGCTCGGCGGAGCTCTTCGACCGCGTCGGCGGCTTCGACGGATCCATCGTGGGCTACGGCGGCGAGGACTGGGATTTCGGCTGGCGCTGCTGGAACGCCGGTGCCCTGTTCCACCATGAAGCAAAGGCAATCGCGGATCACGATGCCCACGATTGGGCCGGTCGTACTAGCTCCGCCGAGGCTGCCTGCGAGGAGAAGAACCGCGAGACCGTCGCCCTGGCTCCGCGCATTTCGCATCCGCTGGCCCGCCCGGCCGGTGTGGTGTTCACCGTGCCGGACGTGCTCGTCATCCTCCCTGCTGCGTCTACCTGGCCCGTCGGCGCATGCGAGTCCGTCATCGCGGGCTGGCTCGCCCTCCCAGACGTGCACCTGCTCTGCCCCCGCACGCCCAGCGCGACCGCCCTGTTCGCCGCCGACCCGCGGGTTCATTTCTTTTCCTCCGACGCCACCAACCAGCCCTCCCACACCGACCCCGCTGGGGAGTGGATGGGTGCCCGCTTGCGGGTTCACCTCGCGGTGCCGGCGATCCCGCAGAGCTTGGAAGATGTGACCGAGGTAGACAACCTCGGTGGGCACGTGCGGCTTATCGCCCCGCCGGAAAGCGGGGAGCGCTTGGTGCGAGAGGAGTCAGAGGTGCCAGGGGAGCCAGAGGAGCTGGTGCTGGCCGAGGTCGATAGCGCGCGTTACCGGGCAAGCCGCGCGCCGGGTGACGGCCCGGGTGATGCTCTCCGTGATGTTCCGAGTGACGCGAAGGCGCCGCCGCGGAGGATTCCGGGGTTGGTGCGCGACGTACCCATCGCCGAGCCGTGGGAGATCATCGGTGAACCCCAGCGCCTTGAGCGGCGCTTCGCCGGCTGGTGACCAGGCCGGCAGTGCTCGGTGGCTAGCGCCTAGTGCTCAGTACCCCAGCGCCTATCGCCCAGTACCCCGGCGCCTTGTGTCGAGTGGCTCGTAGCCCGCTCCGCGCCATAGGTGCTGGCTAACATTCCGAACGCGACGCCCGCCAAGATGGGCACAAAAGCGAGCCCGGGGACGAGGAAGATGATCGGCAACATCCCACAGTGTGTGCTGAGCGAAGTGCATGGCGGTGCAGAGCACACCAGCTAAAGCGCCGGTGATCCCGCCGTAGTTCATGGCAGTGGTGGGGATGCGCGGCCATCAACTGGGGATAACCGTTAAGGTTTTTCCACAGGCACGGGTTTATCCACAACCCGCCTGTTTATCCACAACCCGCCTGTTTATCCACAACCCGCCTGTTTATCCACAACCCGCCTGCGGATTCGCTGTTTGGATGCTCGGGCGCTGCGGATGCTGTGCTGTGATGAGCCCCATGAAGATGGAGCCCAGTGCATCGATGGAGCTTTTCACCGCCCGGCAGCTCACTGACATGGGCGTAACCCGTCGCGTGCGCAGGCGCGACTTCCACCCAGTCGTGCGGGGGTTCTACGTGCGCCGCAGGCATTCGCTCGCTGACCCGGTGCCGGAGTATCCGGGGCACGGCGCGGTGACGCGGGCGGTGGTGCTATCCCGAATGGCAGCGGGCGGGGTGGCTAGTCACTTTTCGGCGCTGGCGCTGGCGGGGATACCGTTTTTCGTCGACGACCAACCCACCACCTTCCGCCGCCAAGGCCGCGCTGTGCACGGAACGCTGGCCCCTTTGCCAGCGCGGGATTCTGGGAACATGCGGGAAACGGGGAGCACCGGCAGCGCAGGCCGCGCGCGCCGTACAAGGGGCACGAACCACATCCGCAGCACAACATCCCTACGACCTGCAGACCAAGTCTTCCTCATCGGTTGCGCGCGGCCGCCCCGGCCACACCACATCTGGCGCCCACTCCCGGGCAACACACCTTTGCTCGCCCAACGGCCGATGGTGGCGCTCGCGGACGTGGTGGCGTCGCTCGAAAACGACCGTCCATACGTCAGCACCGAACGCTGGCGCATCCCGCCGCCCCTGCAACCGCGGGCGACTACCGTGCGGCAGGTTCAGGTGATCAACGCGTTCTTCCACGCCATTCCCTCGGAACTCACCGCGGCGCAGCGATCATTGTCGCTGGTCACAGACCTGTGCGATGCGAAGCTTGTCCAACGCCTCATCGACCTCTCCGACCCGGGCGCCGAATCGCCGATGGAAACTCTCATGCGGCTGATGGTGAAGCGCCCCATGGTCGAGCGCGGGTTTCGGTATGTGTCGCAGGTTGACCTGGTGGTTGATGGCCGTCGGATCACTCGCGCCGACGCCATCATCCTCCCCAATCACCAATCTCATCGGATCGTTGAGGTGAGTCCGCGCCGGGAGAACGAGCCCTATCCTCATAGGGTGTTGCGTCTGGATTCCTCGAGGGCTTGTGGGGGCAAGGGGGAGTGGGCGCGGGAGCGAGAGTGGGAGGGGGCGGGCGAGTGGACGGGGGAGCTGGCGGGGGAGCGGGATCTCAGCGCGGTGGCACTGATGTTCGACGGGGCGCATCACCTTCAGCGCAGTCAGCGCGACCGTGATTCTGCGATCCTTGCCGCCGTAACTGGGGCGGGGCTGCCGATGCTGCGCGTTACCGCTGGCATGCTCAACGAGCCGGGCCACCTGCTGGGCTTAACCTTGCAGCAGCTCCGCCTGTGCTAGCTCTCTACTACCCTGCCTCCCTCCCTGCACTGCCTTCCCTACCGCCCGGCACTGCCTTCCCTACCGCCCGGACAGCCTTCCCTACCGCCCGGCACTGACTTCCCGACCCCTCGGCACAGCCTTCCCTAAACTCTTCGGTAGCAGATTTGAAGCGAAAAGATGTACTGAAGGGGTACGTTGGCGGCGCTCAAATGTACATTTCGGTCCAACTTTTCGCAGCAGATCCGCTACTTCGGGTTCTGTCCCTGGATTCTGTCTCTGCCCCTCGGTTCCACCCTGCCTGCCTCTTGGTTATGTCCCTACTCCCCTCAGTTCAGAGGGAAATGGGTCCCGATCGCGCCCACTGGCCGCTGGTAGCAAATGTGAAGCGAAAAGATCTACTGAAGGGGTACGCTGGCGGCGCTCAAATGTACATTTCGGTCTATCTTTTCGCAGCAGATCTGCTACCGGGGGTGATGTGGGGCGCTGGTTAGGGAGTCTGGGGAGCCGGGGGAATCGAGAGAGTCAGGGAGGCCGGGTGAATCGGGAGCGCCGGGGGAGGCGGGGGAGCCAGGTGCACCAGAAGCCCCCAGAGCGCCGGGAGAGCCAGGACCGGCAGAAGCACCAGGGGAGTACTCGCGGGCGCGGACGCTGTCGGCGTCGACGTTCCGAGACCGCAGCCACGACACACCGCGACACAACAGGTAAATCACGAAACTAATGGTGGTCACGAACACGGACACAGGCAGGCCCGGCGCCAGCGACAGCACCAGCCCACCCACCGCGGACACCACCGAGAACACGCCGGACAGCACCACGGCCACCACGGGGTTGGATGTCACCTTCACGGCCGCCGCGCCCGGCGTGATCAGCAGCGCGATGAGCAGCAGGGCGCCCACGATCTGCACGCCCTGGCTCGCCACCACACCAATGAGCGCCGCGAAGACCAGCCCCAGCACACGCACCTTCACCCCGCCCGCCGCAGCCAGCACCGGGTCCACCGTGGCGAACAGCAGCGGCCGCCACAGCAGCGCCACCACAGCCACCACGAGGCCCGCTAGTCCCGCGAGGATCCCCAGGGACGTACCACTCACGCCCACGATTTGCCCGGTCAGCAGGCTAAACGCGGTGGAGGATCGGCCGGGGTAGAGGTAGATGAACAGCACGGATAGTCCCATGCCGAAGCTCAACACCACGGCCACGATGCTGTCTTGCTCGCGCATCCCCAGCGCCGTGAGCACCACGGCAGCGAGCACAGCGCCGACCAGCGCGCCCCAGCTCACGCTCGCGCCGAACAGCAGTGCCGCCGCCGCGCCCATCAGTGCCAGCTCGCCCGTGGAGTGCGCGGCGAAGCTCATCTGCCGCATCACGATCAGCGGAGCAATCGCGCCGGAGACCACGCCCAGCAGCAGCGCGGCAAGGATTGCGTTCTGCACGAAGTCCACGCCCAGCAGGCTCATCGTGTCGGCCCACCAGTTGCCGGTAGAGAAGTCGGTCATACCACTATCAACCTTCCGTCAACGTTGAGAACTTTCACTTCCGTGCGGTACAGCGCAGACAGCGTCTCGCTGGTCATAACCTCATCGACCGTGCCGATCGTGTGCCCGTGCGGGGTGAGGTACAGCACCCGGTCGGTGACGTGCAGGATCGGGTTGATGCCGTGCGTCACGAACACAATCGCGGTGTTGTGCCGCCGCCGGTATGAATCGAGCAGTTCCACCGTGCGCTTCTGTGCCCGCAGATCGAGGGAGAGCAGCGGCTCATCACACAGCAGCAACTCGGGGTTGTTCGCGAGCGCCTGCGCCTGGCGGATGATCTGCTGTTGCCCGCCGGAGAGCCTTCCCACGCGCATATCGGCCAGCCCGGTCGCGCCGACTTCCTCCAGCGCCGCGGCAACCTCGTTCTTATTGGGCCTTCTTTTTTTTACGACGCCATGAGCCAACGACAACCCCACCAAGTCCTTGGCCCGCAACGGAATGGATGGGTCGAACATGCGCTGTTGGGGGATGTAACCAATGCGGCCGGTGACCTCTACGGTGCCGGAGCTGAGCGCGCGGGTGCCCAGGGCAGTGTTGAGTAGCGTGGACTTGCCCACGCCGTTGGAGCCCAGGACGGCTAGAAACTCGCCTGGCGCGACCTCGAGGTTGAGGTCGCGCCAGAGGGGCTCCACGGATGCGTCGTGGAACTTAAGAACCATTCTTGGTGGCTTCTTCCAGTTTGTCGACGAAGCTGTTGGCGTACTCGAAGTAGGTCTGGTCTTCGTCGGGTGTTTCGTTGAGGTTGACTACCGCGACCTTGTGGGCCTTGGCGGCGTCGATGAGCTGCGCGGATGCGGGGGTCTGCGATTGCTCGTTGGTAATGAGGGTACCGACCTTGCCGTTGTCGATGAGTTCCTTAGTGGCAGCGATGTCCGCGGCGGAGGGTTCGGATTCCTTGGCGACGGCGTTGGCGAAGCCTTCCGGGGTTACATCCTTCAGGCCGGAATCGAGCACGACGTCCTGGCCGATGGATTCGGTGAGCACCACATTCTTGCCCTTGAGGGCCTTGATGCGCTTTTCGAGCTCGTCGGCTTGCTTGGTGATCTCTTCCGACTTGTCGGGGATGCTGGAATCGAGCTTGTGCAGCTGCTCGGCGACGTGGTTGCCGAAGTTGCGGACGTCGTCCATGTTGAACCAGGCATGCGGGTTAGGGACGCCGTGATCGTGGCCCTCGTGACCGTCGGCTGCATGGTCGTGGCCGTCAGCAGCGTGATCGTGTCCATCGGCTGCGGCGCCCTCGGTGCCGTGGTCGTGAGCGGCATGATCATCAGCGCCGTGATCGTGGCCCCCGTGGTCATGCCCCTCAGTGATCGGCAGGGCCGTGACAACTGGAGTGCCCTGCTTCACGTGATCGGTGAGCCAATTGTCATATCCGCCACCATTGGCGACGACAAGATCCGCACTATCCAGCGTCGCGAGATCGCGGGCGGTGGCCTCGTACTCGTGGGGATCGTCGTCCTTGCTACTCAGGATGGTCACAACATCCACATTCTTGTGGCCATCGGCGGCCTCCTTGGCGAGGTCGCCCCAGATCGCTGTGGAGGCGACGACCTTGATCGTCTTGCCGTCGGCGGGGGTGTCGGTCGAGCCTCCATCGGAGCAGGCCGACAGACCCGCGCCGAGAAGCAGAACTCCGGTGATGCTGGCTAGTGCTTTCTTCATAGCTGTCAAAGCTAAGACAATTGACAATTATTGTCAATTGGAAATCTATTGAAAACAGTTAGCCATAGGGTTGCAGATGGGGTGAGGATACGTGGCGAAGATTGAGGACGATGGCTGAGGGCGACGGGGCTAGCGAAACCGCCAGCCGTGCCACCTCAACAACGCAGCCATGGAATACACTTATTCCCATGAATTTCCCCCCGGCGCGCCGCGGCACACTAGCCTCCATCGCAGCAGAACTCGGGGTCTCCCGCACCACCGTCTCCAACGCCTACAACAGGCCCGATCAGCTCTCGCCCAAGCTCCGGGAGAAAATCCTGCAAACGGCCAACCGGCTGGGCTACCCGGGCCCCGACCCCACGGCCCGGTCCCTGCGCACCCGCCACGCGGGCGCCATCGGGGTGCTGCTCACCGAGGACATGACGTACGCGTTCGAGGACCAGGCGTCGTTGGAGTTCGTCTCCGGCATCTCCGTGGCCTGTAGCACCATGGACGCATCGATGCTGCTGATTCCTGCTGGCGTCGAATCAAACGACAAACCAGAACCAGCGGACACGGCAGCACGAGCGGCGCAACTGATCGGCCAGGCGGCAGTAGACGGGTTCATCGTGTACTCCGTGGCGGCCGATGACCCGTTCCTCGACGCGGTACAGCACCGCGGACTGCCGACCGTCATCTGCGACCAGCCCGCCGAGGTGCCCGGCGGCAACTTCGTGGGCATCGACGACCGGCACGCGATCCAACCCGCCGTGCGGACGCTCGTGGACGCCGGGCACCGCAACATCGGCATCCTCTGCATTCGCCTGGATCGGCACCCCAACAACGGGCCGGTGACGGCCGAGCGGCTCGCCAACGCGCAGATGCACGTCCAGCGCTCCCGCGTGCAGGGGGTGCTCGACGTGCTAAGCACCATCGATCCAACCGGCGAGCCGGCCAGCGCCGACACCGTGCCGATCGTGGAACGGCACATCAACAACGAAGCCACCGCGTACTCGGCGGCCGAGGAACTTCTCACGGCCCACCCCGAGCTCACCGCCGTGGTGTGCACGACGGACTCGCAGGCACTCGGGGTGCTCGCCTACGCGGAGGACGCCGGGCTGACGATTCCAGGGGACCTCAGCGTGACCGGGTTCGACGGGATTCCGCAGGCCGTGGACCAGGGCGTGACCACTGTGAGTCAGCCCAGCCGGGCGAAAGGTCTGGAAGCGGGGGAGATGCTGGCGCAGCTCATCAAGAGCCAGGACGCGAAGAAGCCGCAGGCGCCGCAGCGGGTGGAGTTGCCGACTGAGCTGATCGAGGGCACGTCGGTGGGGGCGCCGCGGATATAGCGGCTGTGGCTGCGGCTGGGGCTGCAGCTGCTTAGCGCTGACGGCGGGCCTTCGCGAGCGCCTGGAGGAAGTCGCGCACGTCCTCCGGAGCCTTGAGGCTCCGGTTCGCGCTCGTGGCACCGCCGCCCACGCGGATGCCCAGGTCGCGACTGTAATCCAGGGTGCTCAACACCGTTTCGTCCGTGGTGTCATCGCCGGCGAACACCACGGTGAGATCGTTGGGGTTCACCCGCTCCCGATAGCCCTGGATGAACTCACCCTTCGTGGTGGAAACGACCGCGATCTCGAGGATGTTCTTGCCCTCCGTGATGTGACTCGACGCATGGCCAGCCGCAAAAGACCGTAGTTCGGCGGCTGCGGCCGTGGCGGCGTCGGAGTCCTTGACCGTGCGAGTGTGTAGCCCCACGGCAACGGGCTTGTACTCCACCCATGCGCCGGGAAGGCCACTGGCGATGGATTCGGCACGCTCGCCGAGGTCGTGAAGCAGCTGTGACTGCTCATCAGTGAGCTCGAGCGCAGACGCTCCCGAACCTGCCGCGGCGGGGGAGGGCTCGGCGCCGTGGCTACCCACGAGCAGAACGGGGCCATCAGCGGGCAACTCAGTGGCGCGGGTGAGCTGGTCCATATTGCGCCCGGAAATCACCATGGCCGTGGTGTGCGGCGCTGCGGCGAGCTCGGTGAGGGCGTCGATGGCACCATCGATGGCGCGAACCCCGTAAGGATCGTCGGAAAAGTGGGCCAGTGTGCCGTCGAAATCCATGGCCACGAGCAGGTCAGGGGCGGCAGCCAGGGAAACGATGTCTTGATCAGTCAGCGGGCGCGGGGCGGCAGAACCGGCGGGAGCAGAGGAATCGAAGGAAGAAGGGGAAGCGGGGTCTGGCGCGCTCATGGGTTCGGATCACTTGTCCTTGCCGGAGTCGCCCGAGTCTGTGTTGGCGGGGCCGCTAATGAAAGCCACGCCGTAATCGTTCTGCCACTGCTGGTCGTCCTTGTGGATCTGCATGAGCTTCAGCGCGTTGTCCTGTGGGCGGGTGACCTTGAGATCCTGGTGGGCGAGCACATTACGCAGGCGAACGGCGGTTTCCTCATCACCGGGCTGGCACTGCTTGTGGGGAGTACTGTCGTCGCTGGAGTCGGTGTTGAATTCGTCAATCTTGAGGTTCTGGTAGTCACCAGTCCATGACAACTTGCCGAACAGGCGCACGCAGCCGCTCTCGCCGGTGAAGTGGTCCTCGCCGAAGACCAGGTAGGTCCGCGCCTGGCTTGGGGGTGGCAGCAGGCCACCCGCGGAAACCTCATCGTAGATGTGGCTGACCTGCCACTGGGTATCACCTAGCGGGGACTTGTCCGAGGAGCTGCAGGCGGTCATTGCGCCGACGCCAAGCGTTGCCACAGCCACAGCCGCGGCTGCGGTAGTAACCGTGCGAGAGCGGGTGCGCCCTGCCTTGTCTGCCGGGGAAGAAGAAACGTTAGCCATCCGGTCGGATCTCACCTTTCGGGGTCGATTGATCGAAGCTGTTCCAAGAACGTCGCCGCCCAACGATCAACGTCGTTGTCGCGGGTGTGTTCCCACATCTGCTCCATCCGCTCCTTACGCTTGGCCGGGTCATCCTCCACAGCCCGCATCACAGCGGCGGCGATGGATTCCACATCGTGCGGGTTACACAAGTATGCCTGCACCAACTGCGTGGCCGCACCGGCGAACTCGGAGAGCACCAAGGCCCCCGACCCATCGGAGTGGCACGCCACGTATTCCTTGGCCACCAGGTTCATGCCGTCCTTCAGCGGCGTGACCAGCATGATGTCCGCGGCGGCATACAGGCCCACGATCTGCTCAAACGGCAGGCCGGAGTGCCGATACTGCACCACGGATCGGCCCAGGCTGCCGTGGTTGCCGTTGATACGAGAGACCGTCTGCTCCACCATCTCGCGGGTGCGCTGGTAGTCATCCAGCCGCTCACGCGATGGTGTGGCGACCTGCACCATCACCACGTCCTCGGCGTTGAGCTTCCCGCTATCCAGCAGATACTCCAAGGCCTCGAGGCGCTGCAGGATGCCCTTCGTGTAGTCCAGCCGGTCCACACCGGCAATGAGCAACTTGGGGTGGCCCAGCTGGGCCCGCAGGTCCGTGGCCACGGCCATAACCTCCGGGTCGTTAGCCTTGGCATTGACCTGGGCGGAGTCGATGGAAATGGGGAACGCACCGACCTTCACCGACCGGCCGTCCTCCAACTCCACGGTGCCCACGATGTGGCCCTCCTCCGGCAGGCGTGCCCCGCGCAGGTAGGTGGCGCTGTCGCTGGAATCCTGGATGGTCACCTCATAGCCCAACGCGCGGAGCGTGAGCATGAAGTTGCGGGCGGAATCCTGCGTGTGGAAGCCGATCACGTCTGCGCCGAGGGTGCCCTCCAGCACGCTGGTGCGCCACGGCATCTGCCGGAACAGCTCCGGCGAGGGGAAGGGGATGTGCAGGAAGAATCCGATGCAGACATCGTCGCGCATGGCGCGCAGTTGGCCCGGCACGAGGTGCAGTTGGTAATCCTGCACCCACACGGTCGCGCCCTCGGCGGCTTCCGCGCTAGCGGCCTCGGCGAAGCGCTTGTTCACATCCTGGTAGCGGTCCCACCAGTCGCGATTAAACGTGGGCGGCACGATGAGGTCGTGGTACAGCGGCCACAGCGTGGCGTTGGAGAAGCCCTCGTAGAACTTCTCGAAGTCTTCCGCGCTGAGGTTGACCGGCAGTAGCGTCAGCCCCGTCTCCTCGGCGGAGGGCAGTTCGTCGGCCGTGACCTCGTCGGTGGATCCGGGCCAGCCGACCCAGGCGCCATCGTT
The DNA here is from genome assembly GCF_020099275.1 of Corynebacterium falsenii. Lineage (NCBI taxonomy): Bacteria > Bacillati > Actinomycetota > Actinomycetes > Mycobacteriales > Corynebacteriaceae > Corynebacterium > Corynebacterium falsenii. The sequence goes on from NZ_CP083646.1 coordinate 904,410, forward strand.
GGCCTGGAGAACCGGGCGGAGCGCGGTCACAAGCCCGCCGGGGGAGGGAGTCCAGGTTGATTCGCCCGTGTCGGGATCGGTGCTGCGGTCAACGGGCAGGCGGTTGGCAACGACAACGAAGTCGGAGCTCATGGTTATCTACTCGGCCTTCTTGGTGGTTTTCTTCGTGGTCTTTTTCGCCGTGCTCTTGGTGGCAGCCTTCTTCGTGGTCTTCTTGGCCGTGCTCTTGGTGGCTGCCTTCTTGGTGGTCTTCTTCGCAGCCTTCTTCGACGCCCGCTTGGTGGTCTTGCGGGTGGACTTCGTGGCCTCCTGCTCAGCTTCTTCTAGCTCAGCGACCACGCGCCGGTGGATCAGCCCCTCCGGCTCCACACCGAGCATGCACATGAGCGTTGCCGCATCCAGGAAGTCCTCCGAATACGTCGCCACAATGCGCTGCGCGGCTGCGGCGGTTTCGGCCTCGACGGCATGCAGGGATTCATTGTTGGCGGAACGGTTGTCAGTGACCTTGGGAGGCACGTGCCAGACCCCTTTTCTATAAATCGTGTGAAAAGAACTCGTGTAAAACTCTGCGTCAAACGCTGTGGAACTGCGACGCCCCTAACCTTTAATACTTTACGTCATCCGGCCCATCGGTGTCTGCCTCGGTGCCTTCCTGCTGGGCTTTCTCCCGGGCTTCATCTTCGGTATCGCGCATTTGCCGGTCCAGCAGCCATTGGCTCTGCGAGCCCTTCTTTTGGCGCCGCAGCCAGTGCAACGGCTGACGGACCCGCCCGTGCTGATCGAGGTGCGGTTCCTGCTCCGTGGGGCGCTTGCCCGCCTTGGGGCGCCGTAGCTGGTTGTAGCGGTGAAGAATACGTGGGCGTCGAATACGACGAGCGACCCATTCGCCCAACACCACGCCAGCAGCGAGGCAGGTGGCGGTGGTCAGAGCGACACCGAGATTGGACATACCAACCACGAACTGGTCATTGAGCAGCGAACTCATGCCGCGGTACAGCGCCAGGCCGGGCAGGAACGGAGTAATGCCCGCGGCCGCCGTGATTTGGGGTGGGATCATATAGCGGCGAGACAGCAGACCGCCGGCGAGTCCGATCATGATCGACGCCGCCCCGTCCGCAACCACGTAGGAGCCTCCCAGAACGTCTTGGATGAAGAAAAACGCCACGGAGGCGATGAAAGCAGTGAGCCCCGCAATGGCCATCGCCCGGCGTTCACAAAAGCACGCCCCGCAGAAGAACACGGTCGCAGCCGCGCCGGAGATGATCTGAATGGGCACCGTGCCGAGATCGCCGGAGGTGTGGGAGGTGTCAATGGGCGGCAGGGTGATGCCGATGACCGACATGGTTTGGATACCGGCGGCGATACCGGTGATGATGCCGCCGGTCTGCACGAGTGTCTCGTAGAAACGCGCGGCCGAAGTGACTGGCGCGCCGGTGATGCCATCCTGGAGGGCCTGGACCAGCGTCAATCCCGCCAGCAGGGCAACGATGGACGAACCGATGATGAGGCTGGGTGGCATGTATAAATCAAGGGCATCGGCTGCGGCGAAGGTGATTGCCGCGGGGATGACCGCGGCGAAGCCGCCGAGGATGTTCTGGAAGAACAATGGAAGGGATTTCGACGCCAGCCAGGCGTTCGCAAACACGGTGAAGATCGTGGTGATGCCCGCGACGATCGCCACGGCCCATCCACCGCCGAGCAACAGGGCAACGGCTGCAGCGAACCCGCCCCACGACAACAGGGCGTACCGGTTGCGGTAGGGCAGGGGAGAGGTCTCGATATCGAAGAGAATCTTCTGCGCGAGATCCAGGGGTGTGGCGCCGGCGACGATGGAACGCACCAGCCGGTCCACCTCCGTGATGTGGGAGAAGTCTGTAGCGAGCTGGTGCACCACGCGGAACACGTTGGTGGGCGGCTGGTCGTTGGCGAAGCGGGCGTAGACGTTGATGGTATTCAACGTGATGTCCACGTGCGTGTACCGCAGACCGTAGGCGCTCATGATGCCGCGGATCTGCGCCTTGGCATCGGAGTTACCCGTGCCCGCGGCGAGCAGTAGGTCGCCGATGCGTGCAGCGAGGTCCATGACGGCATGGACCTGCACGGGATCGGAGAGGTTGACCGGCGCCAGCGGGGAGGGCGGCGGTGCCATGCGGATAGCGTCAATGGTGGCCCGATTGCCCGAAAAGAGCATGTCGGAGCCCTTTTTGATGATATCCCTCATGAATGTAGCCACCCCCATACCGTACCGCCACGGTGGCGGGGATTTCTAGGCAGGTGGGGCGTAGCAACGCGCTGGGTGGGGCATGGTGGCCGTGGTTTCTGTGTGGTGGCTCGGGGGTGCTACTCTGGTCTGCGCTAAAGCGAAAGCTGTCGGAACTTTTTTCTGTAAGATTCCTTGAGCATTCTTTGGCATTGCTGGAGTGGCGCAATCGGTAGCGCAACGGTCTTGTAAACCGTAGGTTGCGAGTTCAAGTCTCGTCTCCAGCTCACTGAGCACCGCGCGTTGAAGGTGTAAAAATATACGAAGATACGGGGACAGTCGTGGATTCGGGATGGCCCATTCCGTAGCGGATCGAGCTTGGGGTACCCGCGACGATGGAGCGGTACAGGCCAGCCGGCAGAATGCCCTTCGCTTGCCCCGCGCACCTGTGGTGCCCCGTGGTATGTGTATCTATCGTGAATCCGCCTCAGTCGCATCCGCCAAGACCACCATATTCATCACAGCCATCACGACAATTTCAGCCGCAGCAATCACAGCAACCACCGCAACCGCAGCGTCCGCAGCACATGCATTCGCGCCCGCCACAACCACCGCAGCCAGCACAGCCACCACAACCGCCACAGCCACCGAGGATCGCACCACCACCACCGCCGCTGGGCTCGCGCCCACCGCACCCACCGCACCCACCGCACCCACCGCACCCACCGCGCAGACCGACGCCGAGGAGCCCGAAGCAGAGCGCGAGCCTGCTGACAGTGTTAGCGATCATAGGGGCCATAGCCGTGGGATCCGTTGTGGCGTCGAACCTGTTGGGCTCGCACGAAGACGTCATGGCCAACAAATCCAGAAACTCCACATTGTCCGGAAAACCAACCGACGTCCCGGAGCCATCAACCACTCCGGGGCCGGACTCATCCATTGGGGGAACGTCAATTGCCCGCCCGTCACCATCGACGAGCGCACCGGGCTCTGGGGGACCATTGCCGAATGATCCGGGGGGATCGGCCAAGATTGGGGAGAACGACGCCGAGAAAATTGAACGGCGCAAGATCTATCAAAACAGCCGAGACTTCCGCTTCCTCGAATACGGCGGCACCATCGAGCCGGGGGCAATGTACATCGTCAAACACCGCGACGGCTCGGCAGGCAAGTGCTCCTTCGGCTGGATGGTGGGCCAGAAAGGCCGAGTGTTCAACCTCACCGCTGGTCATTGCGGGCAGGTCGGGGACAAAGTGTACGTCCAGAAGGACGGGGCTGATCCCGTCAATGTCGGCGAAATCGTCTGGCAAGAATTCAACGGCAGCGGCCAGGGGAACGGTCGGGGTAGTAGGTCGGACATCGGCGTGGGCCCTGACTATGCGCTCATCGAGTTCTACTCCAATTACGTCAAGTACGTCCAAGCGACACCCAGCGTGGCACTCGCCGGGATGCCGCTGAAGCTCGGAGGATCGAAGGACGCAGACTGGCTGAAACAGAACCGCCCCTACATGTGCCTGTTCGGCTGGCGTACCGGGCTGGCCTGCGGCGAGTTCGTGCAGTTGACCAGCCAGTACACCATCCGCTTCGAGGGTCAGTTGGATTCCGGCGACAGTGGCGGTGCCGTATGGGCTTTCGACCCGTCCGACCCCACAGCCAGCACGATCTACGCTGTGGCCATCACGAGCTTCGAGCAAGACAACGATGCCACCCTCGCGGGTGGCAAAGTCATCGGCCCCGTCATGACGGGCAAGGGCCTTTCGATGCGCAACTAGCGCCCGCGCCCCGGAAGGTGCGGTTTGCGGTCGCCGAAGACCTTGAACTGCTCGATGAGCTCGCTGATCTCGCTATCGGCGATGCGGCGCTCGATGGCCCTTTGCACGAAGCCGGGGCCCACGTTCACGCCCTCGCCGTCGCTCAACCGCGCCGCCGCAGCGAGCAGGGAGCGGATGTCGTAGGTCGAGCCGAACACTTCCGGTACGCCACGATCCACGTTGAGCAGCGTGTACACGGCTTCCATGGCGGTGCGCACGGAGTATTCCGTGGTGAAGATCGTGTCGCGTGAGCTCTCCGCGAACTGGCCGATGAAGCCGAAGTTCACGGCTCCCTCCGGCACCACGTCGGGTCGGTCGCCGGCCTTGCGCGGCAGGAAGAACGAGGTCACGTAGGGCATCATCACCGGTACGCACTTGGCGCTGTTGGCCGCTAGCTCGGGGATGGCCTCCTCGGGAACGCCCAGGTGATACAGCCATTCCTGGGTGATTTCCTCGCCGGTGGATTCCTCGATGGTCTTGCCCGTGTAGTTGCCCTTCCGGTCGGTGTAGAGCGCGTAGACCCATACGACCAGCTGGTCCTTCGGTTGGTTCTTGAAGTGCGGTTGCCGGTTGACGGTCCACGACAGCAGCCAGTTCGAGTCGCGTGCGGTCACGATGCCGCCGGTGACCACTCGTCCGCTGAACGGATCGCGCTTGGCGATGCGCTGAATGTACGGCGGGATCTTGTCGTCTAGCGTGGTGACCGTGGCGGACTCCCACTTGCTTTCGGGGATGTTGCTACCGAACACGTCTGGGTGGCCGAAGCTGGGGTGTTGCTTCGCAATCCGACGCCACAAGTCCCACGCAGGTGCAGGCCCATCGAGGAGCGGGGCGGGGGTGTGCTGGTCGCCTTCACCGGAGTTTTCCGTCAAGGAACCGATGGTGACCAGCGCAATGTCGTCGTCGCTGAGGTCCACGCCACCTTCCGCGCCGTCCTTGATCCAGTCGATGCGGGTGGCGCGCTTCTGATCGCCGTCGAAGTCGAACTGTACGTTGGTGACTTCGGTGCCGTATTGGAACTGCACGCCCTGATCCTTGAGCCAGGTGACGAGCGGCAGAACGAGGGACTCGTACTGGTTGTACTTGGTGAACTTCAGCGCCGAGAAGTCCGGCAGTCCGCCGATGTGGTGGATGAAGCGGTGGAGGTACAGCTTGAACTCCAGGGCGGAGTGCCAGGTTTCGAAGGCGAACATGGTGCGCCAGTACAGCCAGAAGTTCGATTCGAAGAAGTCGTCTGAGAACACATCGGTGATGCGCTTGCCTTCCATCTCCTCACGAGTGGCCAGGAAGACCTTGGTCAATTCTTTCTGGGCTTTCTTGGAGAGGGTGAACTTGCCGTCCGTGTGGGCATCCTCGCCGCGGTTGATGGTGGCGCGCTGCAGTGAGAAGTTGGGGTCGCGCTTGTTGAGCCAGTAGAACTCATCGAGCACGGAGGCACCTTCCTCCTCGAGGGAGGGCACGGAGCGGAAGAGATCCCACAGGGTTTCGAAGTGGTTTTCCATCTCGCGGCCGCCGCGGATCACGAACCCCTTTTCGGGTTCCTTGATTCCGTCGAGTGCACCGCCGGGGAGTTCAAGTTCCTCCAGAACGGTGATGTTCTTGGCGGGGACTTGGGCGTCGCGAACAAGAAAGCCTGCGGCGGACAAACCGGCCAGGCCGGAGCCGACGATCCATACGTGCTTGCGATCGGCGCCTTGGGGCTTGAGGGGGCGTGCGAAGGCTTCGTAGTTTCCGTTGCTGTAGTACATGATTGGTCCTTATCGAGCCTGTCTAGAGGTTCCTAACGAGAGGTTCCGGTGAGAGGTTTCGGGGTGGTGATTAGTTCTGGGGGTAGGTGTAGAAACCTTCTCCGCTGGCGCGGCCGAGCTTGCCCTGGTCGATGTAGTTGTCCTTGAGCCACTGCGCAAGGCGACGCTCCAGGTCAGTGCCGTTGGCCATGATGTTGTACGGGGTGTGCAAGCCAACGATGTCGAAGATCCGGAAGGGGCCAAGGGGCGCACCGGTGGCGATACTCCAGACCTTGTCCACGTCGTGCGGCTCCGCGTACCCATCGGCCGCGAGCTCGAGGGCGGCGGTGAGGAAGGGCACGAGCAGCGAGTTCAGGACGTAGCCGGCCTTCTCCTTGTGCATGGGGATCGGAACGGCGCCGATCTTCGTGGCGAAGTCCACGATGGTGTCGAACACCTCGGGGTCGGTCTGCGCGGTGCCCATGATCTCGGCGGTGTTGTGGAGCCACACCTCGTTGGCGAAGTGCAGGGCGAGGAAGCGGTCGGGGCGGCCGGTGGCATCGGCGATATCGGAGGGCAACAGAGTGGACGAGTTGGTGGCGAAGATGGTGCTGCTCGGCGCCACGTCGTTGAGGTTGCCGAACACCTTCCGCTTGAGATCGAGGATCTCGGGGATGGCCTCGATGACGAGGTCGGCGTCCTTGGCGGCGTCGGCGAGGTCAGAGCTGTAGCGCAGGCCAGCTAGGGCCTGGTCGGCTGCCGCCTTGCCGTCGACTCCCTCGGGAGTGGGAGCCTGGGTGGCGTAGACCTCGGCGAGAGCGCCGAAGCGCTTCCGTGCGTCTGCGAGGATGTCGTCGTTGATGTCGTAGACGGTAACGGCGAATCCGTGAAAGGCTGCCTGGAAGGCAATCTGCGATCCGAGGACTCCAGAGCCGAGGACGGTGACGTTGTGAATGGTTTGGGTCATTGTTCTCACCCTTCTGATGGGGTCTTATGAGGTGTTGGTGTTATGACGTGCTCGTCGAACCGGGGAGGTAGGCCGCGGTGGTCTCGAGTCCTCGGACGATGATGTCTATTTGGCGGATGACGGTTGCCTCATCCGCGTCTGCGAAGCGAACGTTCTCATCGATGGTGTGCTCGGGCATAGCTACGGAGAACTGAACCGCCGCCCACACCGCGCGAGCTGCCGATCGGACAGTGTCGGCGAGGGGCTGTGGGGCGTCATCCACGGAGGCCGCTGTGCTGCCGAGGCCGCGCAGGAGGATCCGTGCGATGCTGCGCTCGAGCTGGCTCACAAGCTCGATGCCCTGCAGGCGGTAGCGATCATTGCTGTCGCTGAACAGCAGCTCGCGGTGATACCGCAAGAGGTTGGCACGATCGCTTCCGTGGCAGAGCTCGAGGAGGGGGCGAAGCAGGGCATGCAGGGCGTCCACCGTTGTGGCCGGTGGCTGATCGCCGTCCAGTTGCTGTTCGCCGGCCGTGATGGCATCGGCAAACACCGAGTTGTAGGCCAGGAGGAACAGCTCATTTTTCGTCGCGGCGTAGTTGAAGACAGTGCCAATGGAGACGTCTGCGGAGTCCGCGATCTGTTGCGTGGTCACTGCGTCTGCATCGTGTCCCACGAAGAGGCTGACGGCCGCGTCGTACACCGCTTGGCGGGTGAGTTCGCGTTTCCGCTCGCGCCGACCCAGTGAGCTAACGGGTGAGCTGCTGTGCTTGATGGCCCTCATGTGAGCACTCCTTTCTGAGTACGCTCAATTATGAGTGTACTCAAGTTTTAGTATTTAGCCAGTCGAGAGAGGTGGTTTTGTGCTGTGCGCACGAAAAAATCCTCCGCCCGGCCTGTGGCTGGGCGGAGGATGATGCGCGGGGAAGCGCTCGAGGATGCCGAAGGCGTTCGAGGACGCTAGAAGGTGTACAGCATCACGGCAAAGGTGTCCGTGTGGTCGGCGGATTCGCCGTGGTGTTCAAAGCCGATCTTCTCGTAGAGGTGGAGAGCACGCTTGTTTCCGTGCGCCACACACAGGCTCACACCGGGGCGACCGTCTTCGCGGGCTTGCTCCAGCGTTGTCGTCATGAGCTTGCGGCCGAGACCCTTGCCGGTGTTTCCGGGTGCGATGGCCAGGGCGATCTCGGGGTACTCCTCGGAAATGAACCCGGTGCCAGGGCGATCCTTCGTGAAGGTTCGAAGCCATGCAGCACCGATGGGGTTGCCGTTATCCTCGACGATGACACCTCCCTGATCTTCCGACCACTCCTGCACGTAGAGCTGGTCGTCTTCGTCGAAGAATTCCGAGAGAGTCTTGTTCGGGTCACCCCAGGTTTCGGCTTCCCGGTGCATAGCGTGAATGAAATCCCGGTCAGAATCCTGGGCGCGACGGAACGTGAGCGATGAATCAGCAGAGTTTTCAGACATAAGCTCTAAGGCTAGCGAAGATGTGCAGCCCGTGCCGGAGCTGGGGCCTGAGCCTAAACTCAGAGCTCAGACTCAGAACCTAGACCTAGTAGATGTAGACCTCGTCGCCGACCTGAAGCTGATCGAAGAATGCAGCGGCATCCTTCTGCGACAGGTGGATGCAGCCGGCGGACTCCACGTTCACGTCACCCTGGTGGAAGGCGTGGCCCTGGTTGGTGAAGTACACGGAGTACGGCATCGGAGCGTCATTGAACTCGTGGGACACCTCGTCCTTGACCTTGCGGGTCACGTAGAACTTGCCCTTCGGGGTCTCCTCACCCTGGCGACCGGAGGAGATCTTCACCGGTCCGTAGGTGGTCTGACCGTTGGTCTGCAGCCATGCGTCGCGACCCTCGAGGTTCACGCATGCGTGAGCCGATGCCGGGCAGGGAGTGGTGCGCTCGGTCGGTGCAGGGTTCTTGGCTGCGGCGGCAGCGGCAGCGCGAGCCTGCTCGCGGGCGGCCAGTGCGCCGGGAGCCAGGAAGTTCACGGCGTTATCAACGTTTTGGTTGATGGGCTCGCGGATCTCGCCGGGAAGCGGAGCGGTTTGCGCGTGGATGTTGTCACGCGCGCCCAGCACGGCGTCATTGGCAGCCTTGTTGATGTCCTGCTGAGTCGGGGCTTGCGGAGCAGTCGGCGCGCCAGGAATCTGGGGAAGCTGAGGCATGGAGGACTGTGCGGAGGCAACTCCCGTGCCGAGAGAGGCAACCATCACGGTTGCGGCACCGATGCCCATGAGGCGGCGGCGCAGGTTCTTAGGTTGGTCAGACTTCATGAATAAGGACTTTACGCCTACCTACCCCTGTCAATGCAAGGGAACGCACAGAAAATTCTCGCATTGACCCATCAACGCAATCGAGCGTCTACCGGCGCAAACGAGGTTGGCGCGTACAAGAAATTCATCCTCGCTTCACAGGAAACGTACAGTGGATAGAGAGAGATAGATCATTACTGAGTACCACAATAAGGAGCATGACCATGCCGAATGCCCAGCCAACCAAGGTGCTCGTCGTTGACGATGAGGCGAACATCTCCGACCTGTTAAAAGTCAGCCTAAAGTTTCAGGGATTCGACGTTGAGACCGCAGACAACGGACAGGACGCGCTCGCCCTGGCGGATTCCTACCAGCCCGATGCGTTTATTCTCGACGTCATGATGCCGTCCATGGATGGCTTTACCCTTCTGAGCAAGCTCCGCGCTGCCGGACACGATGCGCCCGTGCTCTTCCTTACCGCCAAAGATGGTGTGGAAGACCGCATCCACGGACTCACCATCGGTGCCGATGATTACGTGACCAAGCCCTTCAGCCTTGAAGAGGTCATTACCCGGCTGCGCGTCATCCTGCGCCGGGTCGCCCCCGATGAGGACAAGGAATCGAGCCTCATCACGTACGAGGACATCACCTTGGATGACGATATGCACGAAGTCACCAAGGGTGGGGAAGTAGTCGACCTTTCCCCCACAGAGTTCAAGCTGCTGCGTTACCTCATGGTCAACGCGGAGGTTGTGCTCAGCAAGTCCAAGATCCTCGACCACGTGTGGAACTACGATTTCGGTGGCGATGGAAACGTCGTGGAATCCTATGTGTCTTACCTGCGTCGCAAGATCGATACCCAAGAACCACGTCTGATCCACACCGTCCGTGGTGTCGGCTACGTCCTCCGGAAGCCTCGTGCCTAAAGCAAAGATGCCGAAGATCCCGTGGCCCATGGGAGATGGGTCAGGCCAGCCCTCGCAGAACCCGCAAAATCCGCAGGGCCAGCCAGGGCAAGCACAACCCGCAGGCCCGGCCCCAGCGCAGCCCCCAGGTGGCACGAAGGGCAACTACCCCGGCCACTTCCTGTCGCACTACCCGCTGCGGGCCTCGCTGGTCGTTGTGATCACGGTCCTCGTGGCTCTCGGCCTGACAGCCTCGGGCGCGATCGTGACCGGAACCCTCCAGAGGTTCCTCATCGACCGCGTGGATGAGCAGCTCAACGCCGCCACCAACGGCTGGGCTCACTACTCCGGCGGCTCGACCACCCCGGGAACGTCGGGCTCCGGCGGCCTCGGCGATCTCGGCAGTTACCCCGGAGACACCGGCGTGACCCGTCCGCCATCGGACTTCTACGTGCTCGTCGTTGACAAATCCGTGGCCTACGAGCACTTCAACTCGGTCAACGAGTCCAAGCCGGAGGTCCGCGGCCTCGAGACCCCCACCGGTCCCGTGACGGTTCCCGCGCGCCCAGGTTCTGCCGATGACACCCCGTGGCGCGCCGCCAGCGTGCGCAACGACAACGGCACGGTCACCATCGTTGCCCTGCCGCTCGAGGATGAAGAGCACATCATCTCCCGGTTGGTGTTGCTGCAGGTCATTATCGGGCTCATGGTCCTAGCCGCGCTCATCGTGGCCAGCATGTACCTGGTGCGCCGAGCCCTGCGCCCGCTAAACGAAGTGGAAATCACCGCCTCGAAGATCGCCCGCGGCGAGCTCAGCCAGCGTGTCCCCAACTGGGCCCCGAACACCGAGGTCGGCAGGCTTTCCCAGGCGCTCAACCGCATGCTCTCTCAGATCCAGGGCGCGTTCATGGCCGTGGGAGCCTCCGAGCAAGCGGCTCGCAAGTCGGAGGCCTCCATGCGCCGGTTCATCGGCGACGCCTCGCACGAGCTGCGCACCCCGTTGACCTCTGTGCGCGGCTACGCGGAGCTCTACCAGTCCGGCGCCACCGACGATGCTCCCATGGTCATCGAGAAGATCAGCGAGGAAGCCGGCCGCATGAGCCTTCTCGTCGAAGATCTCCTCGCGCTGGTCCGCATGGACGAAGGCCGACCGCTCGACAAGCAACGGGTGGACATGCTCGAGCTTGTGCTGGAATCCGCCGATTCCGCCCGCGCTGGTTTCCCCGGCCGGTCCATCACCGTGCAGAACGAATCGGGAGCCATCCCCGTGGTGATCGGAGACGTCAACCGCCTCCACCAGGTCATCGGCAACCTCATCACCAACGCCATGCGCCACGGTGGCGACGATGCAGCAGCCACGATCACGCTACGCACCGAAAACCAGCGTGTCCTCGTGGATGTGTCCGACAACGGCAAGGGCATCCCCGCCAGCGACCTTCCCCACCTGTTTGAGCGCTTCTACCGGGCGGATGAATCCCGCTCGCGCGCCTCCGGCGGCTCGGGGCTGGGACTATCGATCGTCAAGGGGCTCGTGGAAGCACACGGTGGCACCATCAGTGTGGAAAGCACCGTGGGGGAGGGAACCGTGTTCCACATCAATCTCCCCGCTGCTCCTGATGACTCTCCAGGTGACGTGCTGGGTGACGCTCCGGAGGATGCTCCAACGCGTACTTAACCAACCTCGCGACCTTCTCGTTGCGCGTGAGCATGTTGTGCGCGACCGTGAGATCCGGGTAGTAGTCCTGCACCAACACCAGCCGCAGCGGGCCCGGATGTGGCGGCGTGCCGGTCAGATCACTGTGATCCGCCAGGGCAAACGCCGCCTCCAGCGGCACCATGCGGTCGTATTTCGTGGCAATCGCCGTGATGGGCACCATGCACGTTCCCGTCTGCGACAACACCTCCGTCAGCTCCGGGGACCCCGCAATCTGCTGGGCAAACGCCGGGCCCGCCAGCCGATCCACCACGCGGTTGAACATCTCCGCCTGCGGGCGGCCGGACCACGGCATGCGCACGCCACGGAAGTCCGCCCCCAACCCCACGATGTGCCGCACCAAGTGCCCCGCCCGCGGCCGGGAGGCCACCGCCAGTGACTGCAGCCCGCCCTGCGAGTGCGCCACGAGGTCGAAAGAATCAAACCCCGTGGCCTCGTGCAGTTCAACGAGATGTTCCTCGATCTCCTCCAGGGACTCCTTCAGGGCGGTCGTCCCGGCGTCACCATAGGAAACGCTGAAGACGCGCCGGGTTCGGGCGTCGAATGTGGTGCGAAGGAAAGGGACGAGGCGGTTAAAGTTTCCGCGCCCCCCGACCGTGCCGTGGACGACAACCACCGGCGTGGGCTCGGATGGGGTGCGCCGATAGATCGGCGATTCCTCCCAATGGCCCAGGTCAGGAACGTAGGAAAAGATCGAGCGCCTCACGAATCATCCTCGATTCCCTGCAGCAGTGTTTCGTGCACGATCTGTTGCACCTCCGGGGTCGACGGCAAAAACTCGTGCTTCACCTTCGTCACACCCAGATCCTGCAGGAAAGCGTTGTGCACCAGCGGGTTGTCCGTATCGTCAAGGAAGGCGTTGTCGAGCGGCACAACCGTGGAGTCGTTGCGCGTAGCGAAACAGGTGTAGCGGATGTGGGGGCGGGTTTCTGGCGACGCCGCCAGCGTCTCCAACACCGCGGATCCCATGACCTGTTGCATACCCGCTTCGCCGAAGACCCGGCGAATCGTCGCGGCCGCCATCCGCTGCGACATGTCGGTGGTCAGCAAGTTACCCAGCATACCCAGCAGCGACGTGCCCTTATGCGGAGCCCCCAAGGTCACGAGGTGGTGGACGTAGTCCTCACCGCCAAGCTCGTTGATCCAATACCGAGCCAGCAGGCCACCTTGGGAATGGCCCACGATGTCGACCTGCTCTGCGCCGGTGGCGGCCAGCACCTGCTCGATGTAGGCGCCGACGTCCTGGGCGGACGTGGGGATGTCTTGGGTGCCGTGCACGCCGTAATCGGGGCAGAAGACCACGAAGTCGTCGCTGCGCAGGCGCAGCACGAGGTTCTGCCACACGTTCTTGCTGCTGATCGTGCCGTGGATGAGCACCACGGGGTAGGGGCGGTCCAGAGTGGGGCGGGCCTGCCAGAGATCGTCGGCGTACCCGTGGCTGACCTGGCGGGCGCCGAGCGGGGGATCGGGGATAGCGCCGCGCAGTTGCGGCAACTGGGGGCGGCTGAGGCGGACGTTGCCGAGGTTGCCGGGGATGTCCCAGATGAACTTACCGGTCGATGCCACGCCCGAGCCGAGCTTGGCGAGCCAGCTGCGGTCGTTGTCGTCCTCGTCGCCGTATTCGTCGAACTCGCTGTCGTCGTCTGCGTCGTCTATGTCGGCAGTGTCGTCGAAGTCTGCGGGTTCAGCCGGGTCAGCCGGCAACTCCGGATCCGCGCGCAGTTCATCGGCCGTGGGGCCATGGGGATCGTCGCCCACGGCCTCGTCGACCTGCGCCCCAGTGGCCTCGCTCCCCTCGGGCCCGTTCTCGTGCTGGCTCACCGCCCGCCCCTAGTTGGCGTCAGGAATAAGAGACGACTCCACCCCAGCCGACCGCAACTGTTCGCGGATGCGTTCGGCGGCATCGTCCATCTTCTCAGGGTCCGTCTCGTCCATCTTCATGATGTTCTGGAGGTTGTAGCCAGACATATCGCTCGCCGGGAAAACGTGGATATGAGCGTGAGGCACCTCGAAACCGGCGATGAGGTACGCGGCCCTGGGGGCGTCGAAGGCAGAAATAACAGCCTTACCGACCAACTGTGCCACCTCGTTGCAGTGCGCCCACAGCTGCGGATCCATGTCCGTCCACCGGTCGACTTCCTCGATGGGGACCACGAGGGTGTGCCCGTATGCCGCGGGTTCGATGGTGAGGAACGCGGCCACGGAATCGTCGCGGTACACGAACCGCCCCGGCAGTTCTCCGTTGATGATTTTGGTGAATACGGTTGCCATAGTCCTCGATGGTAGCGGGAAACGACCACGCGGGCGGGGCGGGACGGGTACGAGAAAGGGCAGAGACAGGATAGTTGCGTGAGCGCCAGGGCCACCGGGGCAGGTAAAATGTATGACCATGCGCATTCTTGTGATCGGTAGCGGTGCTCGCGAGCACGCCTTGGCTTACTCCCTGTCCCTCGATCCGCAGGTTGAGGAGGTGCACGTTTCACCCGGCAACGCCGGCATGACCGCCGTAGCCACGGTGCACCCGGAAGGCGAGCCGCTGGAGCTGGCACGCGACATCAACGCTGATCTCGTGGTCATCGGCCCCGAGATTCCCTTGGTCGCGGGCGTGGCTGACGTGCTGCGCGACGCTGGCTTCGCCGTCTTCGGCCCGTCCGAAGCTGCCGCGCAGATTGAGGGATCCAAAGCCTTCGCGAAAGACGTCATGGCCCGCGCCGGGGTACGCACCGCTCGTGCACTCGAGGTACCGGTCGGTTGCACTGAGAAGTTTAAGGTCGACGCCCTTACGGAGTTCGGTCCCACGTATGTGGTGAAAGACGACGGCCTGGCTGGCGGCAAGGGCGTGGTAGTCACCACCGACAAGCAAGAAGCACTCGACCACATTGCCTACGTGCACGCCGCCGGAAACCCGGTGCTGCTCGAGAGCTTCCTGGACGGCCCGGAGGTGTCACTGTTCTGCCTCGTCGACGGCGAGACTGTGGTGCCCTTGCTGCCGGCCCAAGATCACAAGCGAGTGGGCGACAACGATGAGGGCCCGAACACCGGTGGCATGGGGGCATACACGCCGTTGCCGTGGCTGCCGGAGAATGGGGTGCAGCGCATCGTCGATGAGGTTGTGGAACCCGTGGCCAAGCAGATGGTGGCCGATGGAGTGCCGTTCTCCGGGCTGCTGTACGCGGGCCTGGCCTGGGGCGAGGACGGCCCCGCGGTCGTGGAGTTCAACTGCCGCTTCGGTGACCCCGAAACGCAGGCCGTGCTGGATCTGCTGAAGACACCCCTGGCCGGTGTGCTTGCCGCCGTGGCCAATGGAACGTTGGGCGAGCTGCCCCCGCTGGAGTGGGAGGATGGCTACGCCCTGACCGTGGTGCTGGCCGCCGAGGGATACCCGGAGAAGCCCATCACCGGGCAGCCCATCACGGGTGCCGAACCGGGCAGCGAGGATCGCGGTGTCCGAGCCGCAGGTGTGGCCCGCAAGGATGACCAGACGGTCAGCGCCGGAGGCCGCGTACTCAACGTCATCGGCAAGGGCCAGACCTTGG
This sequence comes from Corynebacterium falsenii, assembly GCF_020099275.1. Classification (NCBI taxonomy): domain Bacteria; kingdom Bacillati; phylum Actinomycetota; class Actinomycetes; order Mycobacteriales; family Corynebacteriaceae; genus Corynebacterium; species Corynebacterium falsenii. Next base: position 919,512 of record NZ_CP083646.1, read on the forward strand.
AGGAAGCGCGCACCCGCGCCTACGGGGTGATGGAGACGATCACGATGCCGGGCGGACACTACCGCTCCGACATTGCCCTGCCCGCCGTGGAAGGGCGCATCGAGGTCTAACGGCCCCGACACCTTATGCCAGAAGGTCACGTCATCCACCGGCTCGCCCGCCTGCTCAACGACGCTTTCGCGGGCGAGCCGGTGTCGGTATCCAGCCCACAGGGAACGTTCGCGCAACAGGCAGCTCAACTCGATGGGCACGTGCTGGAACGCGCCGAAGCGTGGGGCAAGCACCTGTTCATTCACTTCGCGCCGGGCAACGGCGGCGCAAGCGGGACAGTTGGTGGAGCCGGGGCAGTTCTCGGCCCCGAACGCATCGTGCACATCCACTTAGGCCTCATTGGTACTTTTCGCCTGCAACCCGCCGACGTGCCCGTTACGGGGCAGATACGCTTGCTCATCAGCGACGGAACCACCGTGGCGCACCTCCACGGGCCACAATGGTGTCGCCTCATCACGGAAGAGGAACGCGACGCGGCCGTGGCGAAACTCGGCGCCGACCCGCTGCGCCCCACCGACCCCGACAACCTGGCGACCCTCGACGATGTGCACGCCCGCGTGGCGCGGTCCAAGCGCAGCCTCGGCAGCTTGCTCATGGACCAAAAGCTGTACGCCGGAGTGGGCAACATTTACCGCGCTGAAGTGCTGTTTCTCCTCGGCATCAGTCCGGATAGGGCGGGCGTTGGGGCGTCGAGAGAAGACAAAGAGCAGATCTGGGAGCTCCTCACCGACCTCATGGCTCAGGGCGAGGCCAGCGGGCGGATTGATACGGTGCGGCCAGAACACACGCCCGAGGCGATGGGGCGCGAGCCGCGGAAAGACGATCACGGGGGAGAGGTTTACGTGTATCGGCGAGCGGGCCAGCCTTGCCTGGTGTGTGGCACGCCGATCGCCACGGCGGTGGTGGAGGGGCGCAACCTGTTCTGGTGCCCGACGTGCCAGGCGGAGTGACCGGGGGCAGTGTGATCCTGTGAGACGCACAGGGCCTCGATGGGTTATGTCACGTTTCCGAGCGCAGCGGGAACTTTCGCCGTCTCACAGCCGACTAGTCTTCTAATTGCTCGAAAGGACTTCGGGATTGACCCATTCGGGATTGACCTAGTCGCACTCAAGGAGGCAGAGATGGACCTGTCGGTACTTGCCGCAGGGCTGTCAGCGCCGGATCTCAACGTCGTTGACATTTCCCGGTGGCAGTTCGGTATCACCACCGTCTACCACTTCATTTTCGTTCCACTCACCATCGGCCTGGCCCCGCTCGTGGCCCTGATGCAAACCTTCTGGGCGGTGACGAAAAAGCCCCACTGGTACCGGGCAACCCGCTTCTTTGGCACGGTGTTGCTCGTGAACTTCGCCATGGGCGTGGCCACCGGCATCGTCCAAGAGTTCCAGTTCGGTATGAACTGGTCCGAGTACGCCCGCATGGTCGGCGACGTATTCGGCGGACCGCTCGCCTTCGAGGGTCTCATCGCCTTCTTCATGGAATCGGTGTTCCTCGGCATGTGGATCTTCGGCTGGGGCAAGCTACCCGTGTGGCTGCACACGCTATCGATCTGGTTGGTGGCGCTGGCCGTGAACCTGTCGGCGTACTTCATCATCGTGGCCAACTCGTTCATGCAGCACCCCGTGGGCGCAGAATACAATCCGGACACTGGCCGCGCCGAGCTGGTGGACATCGTGGCGCTGCTCACCAACCCCACGGCCTTGGCGGCGTTCCCGCACGCCGTGGCCGGTTCCTTCCTGACCGCAGGCACGTTCGTGCTGGGTGTTTCTGGGTGGTGGCTGATCCGGGCGCACCGCAAGGGATTGCTCCCAGAGACTGGTGACGCTGGAAACGCTGGTAGCACTGGTGCTACCACCGCCGCCGATGCCGCCAAGACAGTCGTCGACAACAAGCACGCCATGTACCGCCCCGCCATGCGCGTGGGCTGGTGGACCGTGGCGCTGTCTTCCATCGGCCTGTTCATCACCGGCGATGCCCAAGGCAAGCTCATGTTCAAACAGCAGCCCATGAAGATGGCCTCCGCCGAGTCGCTGTGCCAGACCGAGACGAACCCCATGTTCTCCATTCTCACCCTCGGCACGCACAACAACTGCGAGTCCGTGATCCACTTGATCAAGGCCCCGTGGGTGCTTCCTTTCCTCGCTGAGGGTAAGTTCAGCGGCGTGACCCTCCAGGGCGTCGCTGATCTGCAGGCGAAGGCCGAGGCCCTCTACGGCCCTGGCAACTACGCCCCCAACCTCTTCGTCACCTACTGGTCTTTCCGCGCCATGATCGGCCTCATGCTGGGCAGCCTGGCGCTGGCGTTTTTCGTGTGGCTGTTCACCCGCAACGGCAGGCTCCCGCAGGGGCGCTGGAAGAACATCTTCGCGGCTGGGTGCTTGGCCTCGCTGCCCTTCCCGTTCCTGGCCAACTCGGCCGGCTGGATTTTCACCGAGATGGGCCGCCAGCCATGGATTGTCCACCCCAACCCGGATTCCATTGGCGATCCGCGCACAGAGATGATCCGCATGACCGTGGACATGGGTGTCACGGATCATTCCGCGTGGAATGTCGTGATCACCCTCGTGGGCTTCACGCTGTTGTACGGTGCCCTGTTCGTGGTCTGGTTCTGGCTGATTCGTCGCACTGTTTTGCAGGGCCCGCCCGACGCCGCCAAGCCCGCCATTCCCACCGATCCCTCGCCGGCGGGTTCCGGCGGGAATGCTGGGTCCCATGAGGACTCGGCGGGCGGCACCGATGGGGCTGGCGCCGATGCTCGCGGTAGCGCAGACGATGGCTCAACGATCCGCTTCGCCCACTCCGGCGGCGCAGGCCACCGGGATGCCACCGACGAGGAAGGGAAGTAGCAGCAATGTTTGGTGTGGATCTTCCAACAATCTGGTTCGTCATCATCGCTTTCTTGTTCGCGGGGTATTTCCTGCTGGAAGGGTTCGACTTCGGCGTGGGCATGCTGTTGCCCCTTGCCGGTAAGGACGAATCCCGCCGCGCGGCCATGGTCCGCACCATCGGCCCGGTGTGGGACGGCAACGAGGTCTGGCTCATCACCGCCGGCGGCGCCCTGTTCGCCGCGTTCCCCGCGTGGTACGCGGACATGTTCTCCGGCTACTACCTGCCGCTATTTCTTATCCTCGCGGCACTCATCGTGCGCGTCGTGGGCCTCGAATGGCGCTCCAAGGTGGATACCGCACGCTGGCGGAGCTGGTGCGATGCCGGCATCATCATCGGCTCCTGGGCACCGCCCATCCTGTGGGGCGTGGCCATGGGTAATCTCATCCGTGGCGTGCCTGACAACGCCGGTGCGGTGTACCCGCTGTTCAACCTGTTCGGCATCCTCGGCGCGGCAGCCTTCGTCACCGTCTTCCTCGTGCACGGCATCACCTTCCTGCGGCTCAAGACGGCCGGGGCACTGCGCAACGAGCTGGCCCGTTACGTGCTCGCCCCCACCGTGGCGGCCGTGGTACTCGGCGGCGGATGGGTCGTGTGGATGCAGCTCAGCTACGGCAAGACCTGGACGTGGATCGCCACGGTCGTGGTGCTCGCCGGCATGATCATCGCCGCCGTTGCAGCCCGTGCGCAGCGCGATGGGATCGCCTTCGTGGCGACCTCTGCGGCCGTGCTCGCCATGAGCGTGGCCATCTTCGGATCCCTGTTCCCGCGTCTGTGGCCGGGGCTGGATGTGTACTCGGCGGCGTCGAGCCACTACACGCTCGTGATCCTCACATGGGCCGCCGCCATCGGCGCCCCCGCGGTGATGGCGTACCAGGGCTGGACCTACTGGGTGTTCCGCAAGCGCGTCACCGCCGAGCCGGTCGCTGCTGATGCGGCCTACTAAACTCCTGACCCTCAGCCCGGCCCTGCGCCGGTGGGTGGTCATCGCCGCGCTGCTCAACGTTGCTGGAGTGGCGGCGACCATCGCCTTCGGCGTGCTCACCGGCCTGGCTGTGGCCGACGTGCTGGACCAGTCGTCGCCGAACCACCTGTTCCCGGCGCGACTGGTGGGATGGCTCATCGTGGCTGCCGCAGCGCGCGCCGTTGTTGCGTGGGCGCAGAGCAGGTTGGGCGACCACGCCGCCGACGATGCCATTGCCGACCTGCGCGCCCGCGCCACGGCTCACCTGGCCGGTCGCGATCCCCGCTCGATTGACAAGGCCCAGTGGTTGCAGACCCTCACGACCGGCATGGAGGGCATCCGCCCCTACATCACCGGCTTCCTGCCTGCGGCCACGGCCTCGGCGCTGTCCACGCCCATCGCGCTGGCCGCAGTGGCGTGGCTCGACGTTCCCTCTGCACTGTGGGCCGCCGCAACGATCCCACTCATCCCTCTCTTCATGTGGCTCGTCGGCACCCTCACCAAAGACCGGACCGAACGCAAGCTGCGGGATACCGCCCGGCTCACTGATCAATTACTCGACGTCATTACGGGGCTTCCCACCCTCGTGGCGCATCATCGCCAACGCGGGGCGGATTCACCCCAGGGCGAAGTGGAGCGACTGTCGCTGGCCCAGAAGAACTCCACCATGGCGGTGCTGAAGATCGCCTTTCTGTCCAGCTTCGTGCTGGAGTTCCTCGCCACGCTATCGGTGGCCCTGGTTGCCGTGAACATCGGTTTCCGCCTGCTCGGCGGGCACATCACGCTCGCTGCCGGGCTGGCCGTGCTCATCATCGTGCCGGAGGTCTACGCCCCGCTGCGGGCGGTGGGCACGCAGTTCCACTCGGCCCAGGACGGCATGGCTGCTTGGAAGGCCGTGGACGCGGAACTTTCCCGCCCCGCCGATGCCACGCCAGCACAGCCAACTGGCACCACACCGGCACAACCGGCCGCTGCGTCCAGCGCTGCCCTCACGGTCATCTTTGACAACTACTCCTCACCCGGCCGCGATGGCGCCCGCCCGCGCAACCTCACCGCCCACGCTGAGCCCGGCCGCCTCACGGTGCTTGCCGGGCCCAATGGCGTGGGCAAATCCACCGCGCTCCTGGCGGCCCTGGGTATTTCCAGCGGCACAGGCACAGCCGGGGTAGTGGGCGCTGACGGGGCCGTCACGGGCCCGGAGCTGTGGCAACGCACCGCCTACCTGCCGCAGCGTCCCGTCCTCGATACCGCCGCGGTGGGGGACACCTCCAAGCTGTCGGTCGGCCAGCGCCAGCGAGCGAGCTTCGGCAGCGTCGTTCCGGGCAAGGACCTCGTGATCCTCGATGAACCCACGGCGCACTTGGACTCCGTGGCGGCGTCGACGATGATCGGCACCCTCACGCAGCTGGCGGCTGACGGCGCGACAGTGCTCGTGGCCAGCCACGATCCGCTTGTTATCGCGGCGGCCGATGTGGTCTGGGAGGTAAGCGCATGATCCGGGCAGTGTTCGCGGGCACGCTTACGCTCGTGTCCTCTATCGCGCTGACGGTGGTGTCCGCGTGGCTCATCACCCGCGCGTGGCAGATGCCGCCGGTCCTTGAGCTTTCCGTGGCGGTCACGGCCGTGCGAGCCCTCGGCATTTCGCGGGCAGTGTTCCGCTACGTCGATCGGCTCGCCAGCCACGATGTCGCCCTCGGCGCGGCGGCCACCGCGCGCACCCGCATCTACAACGCCCTGTCCACCGCGCCGAGCGGGGAGGTGATGGCGCTCAGCCGAGCCCAACTACTGGCCCACATCGGCTCGGACGTGGACGCGCTCACCGATCGCATCGTCCGCAGCACCATCCCCCGATGGGTCGCCGGCCTGACCTGCGCGCTCGCCATCGGCTTCACCGCGCTGCTGTCGCTACCCGCCGCAGGCGTGCTGGCCGTGGGTCTGGCCGTGGCCGGGCTCATTGCACCCCGCATGGCGGGCGCAGCGGAACGCAGGCTGGACAGCCTCGACGCACAGCAGAGGTACGTCGGCGCGGTCGATCACGTGCTCCGCAACGCCGCGACCCTGCGCGTGCGCGGACAGCTTGCCGACAGTCTGGACGCCGCCGCGCGCGCCGACCACGATCTCGCCGCCTCTCGCGCGCCGGCCCGGCCGTGGTCAGCGCGGGCGGCTGGGATGTGGATGCTGGCCTCAGCCCTCACGGCGGTGGCTACCTTTGCCGTGGCCTCCCTCGCCGCGCCGCAGCACAGCCCCGAGTGGCTCACCGTGGCGGCGCTACTGCCCCTCGCCGCGTTCGAGGCGGTGGCCTCTTTGCCCGACGCCGCCCGCGTCCGCATTCGCTCCAGCCGCGCGGAGGATCGCCTCGGGCGGACCATTTCCCAGGGGAGCGCCGACGTGGTTCCCACAGCGGACGGGGAGGAGGGGATGCGTGGTGGCGTCGACGCTCAGGACCTCGTGGTCGGGTGGGAAACGCCAGCGATGACGGTCAATTTGCACGTCCCCGAGGGCGGGCGGCACGTGATCGTGGCCGAATCGGGCGCGGGAAAGACCACACTGCTGCTGACCCTGGCCGGGCTCCTGCCGCCGCTCAGCGGAACCTACCGCGCCGACGGGGCGCGCTTCATCGCTGAGGACGAGCACATCTTCGCAACGACCGTGCGCGACAACCTCGCCGTGGGTGCCGCCGATGCCACGACCGAGCAGATGTGGGAGGTGCTCGCGGCCGTCGGGCTGGCTGACTGGGTCCGCAACCTCGACCGCGGCCTCGACACCGTGCTCAGCGATGGCGCGGCAGCGCTTTCCGGCGGGCAACGGCGGCGGATTATCGTGGCCCGTGCCCTGCTGACGGATGCGCCGACGCTCCTGCTCGACGAACCCACGGAGCACCTCGACGCCGACGGTGAGGCCGCGATGCTGGCGCTGCTGGGCGTGGGTGATGGGGGAAGCGGTGGGGGAGCGGTGCCGCCACTGCCCGGGGCGCGAGCTCGGCGCACCGTCATCGTGGTGCGACACCCGAGAAACCGCTAACCAGGCTATGGGATAATGAAAGACGTGCCTGCTAAGAAGAAGATTTCCAACGTCCTTGCCAACCGCTACGCCTCCCCGGAGATGACCGAAGTGTGGTCCCCGGAGAACAAGATCATCATGGAGCGCAAACTATGGATCTCCGTGATGAAGGCTCAAGCCGAACTCGGGGTCGACGTACCCGCCGAGGCCATCGAGGCCTACGAGCGCGTCATCGACCAGGTGAACCTGGATTCCATCGCCGAGCGCGAGAAGGTCACCCGCCACGACGTCAAAGCCAGGATCGAGGAATTCAACGACCTCGCCGGCTACGAGCACATCCACAAGGGCATGACCAGCCGCGACCTCACCGAGAACGTGGAGCAGCTGCAGATCTACCGCTCCCTCGAGCTGGCCCGCGACAAGGCCGTGGCGGTGCTGAACCGCATCGGCAAGCGCGCCGGGGAGTACCAGTCACTGGTGATGGCCGGCCGGTCCCACAACGTCGCCGCACAGGCCACCACCTTGGGCAAGCGCTTCGCCTCCGCGGCGGACGAGCTACTCGTTGGCCTGGACCGCGTGGAGGACCTGCTCGGCCGCTACCCGCTGCGCGGCATCAAGGGACCCATGGGCACCAGCCAGGACATGCTCGACCTCCTCGGCGGCGACGAAGCCAAGCTCGCCCAACTCGAGGAGAAAATCGCGGGCAACCTGGGCTTCGACCACGTCTTTGATTCCGTGGGCCAGGTCTACCCGCGCAGTCTCGATTTCGACGCCATCTCGGCGCTCGTGGAAATGGGCGCTGCACTGTCCAGCCTGTCCATGACCATCCGGCTCATGGCCGGCAACGAGACGGTCACCGAGGGCTTCAAGGAAGGCCAGGTGGGATCGTCCGCCATGCCGCACAAGATGAACGCTCGCTCGTGCGAGCGCGTAGGCGGCATGCAGATCCTGCTGCGCGGTTACCTCACCATGACCGCCGACCTGGCTGGCGCGCAGTGGAACGAGGGCGATGTGTTCTGCTCCGTGGTGCGCCGCGTGGCATTGCCTGATGCCTTCTTCACCTTCGACGGTATGACGGAAACCTTCCTCACCGTTCTCGGCGAGTTCGGCGCGTTCCCTGCCATGATCGAACGCGAACTGGACCGCTACCTGCCGTTCCTGGCGACCACGCGCATTCTCATGGCAGCCGTGCGGGCAGGGGTCGGTCGAGAAACCGCTCACGAACTGATTAAGGAGCACGCTGTGGGCGTCGCCCTGAATATGCGTGAAAACGGCGGAGACCAGGACTTGGTACAGCGCTTGGCGGCCGACGACCGCTTCCCGCTGGACGAGCAACAGCTCAACGAGGCCCTCGCCGACCGCCATGCCTTCATCGGCGCGGCAGAATCGCAGGTGCAGCGCGTGCTAGACAAGGTGGAGGAGCAAGTGCGCCGCCACCCAGAGGCGGCGGCGTACCAGCCGGGCGAGATCCTTTAGAAGCTCGGTGAGGAAGGGACGAGACAGTTAGTTATTCGGCGGCACCCCAACGACCATCAATGAGCCCACTCGAACATGGGGAAACGAGGGGTCGTCGAAGGCGGAGGGAGAAAAGACGATAGGTGTTGAAGCAGTGAGCGTGGAACTCGGCATCGTGTTATCTCGTCGTGTGTAGACCCACTGTTCCGAACCTTCATTAGCGCTCTGTCCGCCCCTATCCTGCCGATTTCGATCCTCCACACCAACAGGGGACGGATCCGTCGAGGACTCAGGGTTGGCATTTTCCTTCTTCTCGGGAGACACAGTCTCGAACACGAAAACGGTTGGGTCTGGGAAACCGTCAGAAGCCAGCGCGGCGCGCAGTTCACTAGGGGTGGTGGCAGATGACCATGATGCGATTGCATCGTTTCTCGCCCCGTAACGAGCCAAAGGTGCAGCGTAAGCTGGGGCCGGTGCTTGGAAGGCCCAGTAACTCCTTCGACCGAGGAGCTGCGCGGTAAGGGTGCCTTCGGCAAGCACGGTCACTTCGTTGTCCGCAACTCCACCGGTCACGGTGCTCACCGCATCCAACAACTCGCGGCTCGGGCCACCCTTGGTGCGGGCAGATTCGGCCAATTCGAGGTTCTCGCTGGAATAGTGTTGGGCCATCGACAAGGCAATGACTGACAGCACAGCAATCATGGAGACACGTAGAGCGTTGCCGTGGAACGCTAATGTCCGAGTTGCTATTTTTTCGCGCTGAATTGCTGACTTACGAACAACGTTGAGCGCAAAATGCCAACCATCGCTTATGGCGCACACACCCGCTATGGAGCAGCTCAGCACGATTAGAGGCTCGATGCGGAATTGCAGGAGGGTGGTTCCCATCAGCGCAACGACCCCCGACAGAGCGAACCAAGCGTACCCAACGGCAACGCAACTAGTGAGGGCGAACACGACGGAGTGCGGAACTGCTTTCCAGGAGTTGCTCCGTGGAATGCCACTCAATCGTGCAACGAGCCACAGGAAGCCAACAAGGCAAAGTATTCCCCTCCCAGACCATTCCAACATGGGAGTCGGCCACGAAGCAGCAATCTCGGGTGCGTAGTGCGTGGCGACTGAACTCTCGTGAGGTACTCCGCGCACTATCGACAGCAAATAGGGACCCCAAAACAGCAGTCCAATTGCCGTTGCTCCGACAGCTCCTACGGAGAATGCTCCGGCGAAGCTAGCGGTAGATCGGCGGCCCACCCAGGCGTTGAGCACAACAATGATCACCGCCCACATTGCGGCGAGGGTATAGGTGACACAGCTGAGCCCCACGAAAACTGTGAGACCGAGGAGGATCGAAGGATAATAAGCACGTTGGGCGGCCCAGGCAACAGCCGGTAGCAAGGCTATGAAAATCCAGGAATACGGCTCGTATGAACCCATGTGCACGCCAATGATGGCTGTCACCATCGCTATTCCAATGGCAAGGTTATTTGGAACGATTCGCCGCCACAGAATAAATGAGAGTCCACTCGATAATGCCATTGTAAAAATGGCGAATGGCTTGTACAGCACCCAACCTTCGACACCAAGTAGATGGCCAATCTGACCACCGACCCAGAACCACGCAGCGGGATAAAAAGGAGCAATACCTTCGTAAAAAGGATCAACAAGGTCCGTGGTAGAAGTAAATTTCGTAGTATAGGCGAGTCGTTGGGATTGGTCACCGACAAAGCCATTGAGGTAGTTGGGAGTGCCATACAGCAACAAGCTGAGGAGAAGTGCGCTGGAAACGCTGGGACCTACGAGCCCCGTGACATACCGAATCCACCGTGGAAGACGACGGGACAGTGCCAACCACGCAACCAGAGCGCATACGACGACAATGGCAGTGCTGGCAACCATGCGCGGCAGAGTGGAGGGCGCCTGAAAATGCAGCCCATGGACCGCAAGGACGCACCCGACCGTGCACACAGCTGCGACTAGAGCGGCCATGGCGGCGTCGAAAGCGAAAAACGGCAGCGACGACGACTCAGGGCGGGACGCTGCAGTACGCAAAGGCGAGGTGGCGGTGGCCTCGTGGCGACCGTGACGGCGAGCTGGGTGGCGGGAATTCATACGGTGCTTGACCTCACATTTGGTTATAGTGCATCGTCGGCTAACTCGGCGGACATCATCGCCAATTGTGCAGGGAAGGCTGGGGATATACGCCAAGTCGCTTGCCCATACCCTGCAGAAAATCATTGAGCGGAAATAAGAATACACCGCCACCCGATAGGGCGGCGGTGTTGGATCGCGAGACAATCACTGGCGATTTTGCGGAACAATCCTCAAGCAGGCTGATCGGTAAATTAGGAGTACAACTCGATCTTTCCGCCAGGAATGGAATTCAGCAGCTTTTGGGTGTATTCCTCGCGCGGGTTAGCGAACAAACCGTCCGTCTCCCCGCGTTCCACGATCTTGCCCTTCTGCATGACCAGCGTCTCATCCGCGATCTGCTTCACTACGGCCAGGTCGTGGGTGATGAACAGGTAGGTTAGCCCCATCTCGGCCTGGAGATTGTTGAGCAGCTCCAGAATCTGAGACTGAACCAGTACGTCGAGTGCGCTCACGGCCTCGTCGAGGATGAGCGCCTCGGGGCCCAACGCTAGGGCACGTGCGATGGCCACGCGCTGGCGCTGACCACCGGAAAGCTCGCCGGGGAAGCGGTGCATCATCGACTGTGGCATGGCGACCATATCTAGCAGCTCGCGCACCCGCGACTCGCGGGACTTCTTATCGCCCACCTTGTGGATCTTCAACGGCTCAGCGATGGTGTTGTATACCGAATACATCGGATCGATCGAGCCGTAGGGGTTCTGGAACACAGGCTGCACTCGGCGGCGAAACGCGAGCTCATCCTTTCCCTTGAGGCCGGTGACATCTTGACCGTCGAACATGACCCGGCCCTTGGTGGGTTCCAATAAGCCAAGCACCATCTGGGCCACGGTGGACTTGCCGGAGCCCGATTCGCCCACGAGCGCGAGCGTGTGGCCCCGATCCAACCAGAAGTTCACATTGTCGGCGGCAACGAAATCATTCTTCTGCCACGGCTTGTCTCCCGGGACCTTGAAGACCTTCGTCAGCCCCTCTACCTCAATGAGGTGCTGGGAATCCGAAGCGCCGGCAGCGGCTTCGGCCTCCGCACGGATCTGTGCACGGTGGTCAACAACGTCGCTACGCCGTGCGGCCAGCGACGGAGCCGCAGCCACGAGCTTTTGTGTGTACGGGTGCTGCGGGTCCTGCAAGATCTCTAGCGCTGGGCCGGTCTCCACCACGTGCCCCTGGCTCATCACCACGATGCGGTGGGCGCGTTCTGCGGCAAGTCCCAAGTCGTGGGTAATGAGCATCACGGCGGTGCCCAGCTTTGTCGTCAGGCCCTGCAAATGATCCAGAATCTGCTGCTGGACCGTTACATCCAGTGCACTGGTGGGCTCGTCCGCGATGAGCAGCTGTGGGCGAGCGGCTAGGCCACAGGCGATCAACGCGCGCTGGCGCATACCGCCGGAGAACTCGTGCGGGTACTGGCCCACACGCTTCTCAGCATCGGGGAGTCCCGCCTCCTCCATGAGTTCAATGGCCCGCTTGTGAGCCTCCGAGCCCGAGACCACATTATTGGCCTTCAGCGCTTCCTTGATGTGCGAGCCGATCGACCACACGGGGTTGAGATTGGACATCGGGTCCTGGGGGATCAAACCAATCTGGGACCCCCGCAGCTCGGTGAGGCGCGTGGGGGAGGCGTGGGTGATGTCCTCGCCATCGAAGGTGATCGTGCCACCCGTGACGTGGCCGCCGCCAGGCAGCAGGCCCATGATGGCGTGCGCGGTCGTGGACTTACCCGAGCCGGATTCGCCCACCACGGCCACGGTTTCACCGGGGTAGATATCCAGGTCCACGCCAAAGACCGTGTCGATGGGCTTCTTCTTCGAGCCGAAAGCGATATCCACCTTGCGCATGGACAAAATGGGCTTGTCACGCACGACGTCCTGATTCTTCTTTGTGTCATCGCTCATCGAGTGCGCTCCTTCGGATCGAGTGCGTCCTTCAAGGTGTCGCCCAGCAGGATGAAGCCCAGCACGGTCAGTGCTAGGAACCCTGCGGGGTAGAACAGAACAGCAGGCTGGTAGCGGATGGAGTTCTGTGCGGCCGAAATGTCGTTACCCCACGACACCTCCGTGGGAGGCAGGCCAATGCCCAGGTACGACAGGGTTGCCTCGGCGACGATGTAGATGCCCAAGCTCGTGGTCGCCATCACGATGATGGGGGCCAGGCAGTTCGGTAGGACGTGCTTGATGAGGATGGCAGTGCGGGACAACCCGAGGGCTCGGGATGCCGTCACGTAGTCGTTGTTCTTCACACTCATCACCGATGAGCGGACAATGCGGGCCATCTGGGGCCATCCGAACAGCGCGAGCACCAACACCACGGTCCAAATCGTGCGGACGGAGAAGACCTGCATCAACACAATGGCGGCCAGCAACAACGGGATGGCGAAGAACGTATCAGTGATGCGGGAAAGGACGGAGTCGATCCAGCCGCCGCGGTAGCCCGCGATGGCGCCGATGATCACGCCCAAGACCGTCACCAGCAAGGTGGTGGCGATGCCACACACCACGGAGGCCCGGGCACCGTAAATGGTGCGAGCGTACACGTCATAGCCCTGCTGGGTGAAGCCGAAGATGTGGCCATCCTCCGGACCATTGAGGGACTTCGCCAGGTCAGCGTGGTGCGGATCGAGGTTGGTGAACAGGCCCGGCACGGCTGCGAGCAGAATGACGAACAGAATGATGAGCGAGGCGATCCAGAACATGGGGCGGCGGCGCAGGTGCTTCCACGCTTCGCCCCACATCCCCATGGGGGCGTCATCGGGAATCAGCTGGTCGCGCGTGAGAACATCGTCAGTATCGACCTCAGCGACCCAGCGCAGGCCTCGGATGTCGGCATCGCCGGGGGTGACGTGGACCGGCTCGGGTCCCGAACTGGTCAACGGGTTGTTGTCTGGAGTGTTAGGCATAGCGGATCCTCGGGTCGAGCAGTGCGTACAGAAGGTCGATGATGAGGTTGGCGATGAGGAAGATGATGACCAGCACGGTCACCACGCTCACCACGGTGGGCGCTTCGCCCATGGTCACGGCCTTGTACAAAAGACCACCGACACCGTGGATGTTGAAGATGCCTTCCGTCACAATCGCACCGCCCATGAGGCCGGCCAGGTCAGCGCCGATGAACGTCACCACGGGGATCATCGAGTTGCGCATGACGTGGCGGGTGATCACGGAGCCGCGGCTGGATCCGCGGGCGTAGGCCGTGCGCACGAAATCGGCGCGGAGATTCTCTGCGATCTCGCTGCGCGTAAGTCGGAGCACGTAGGCGAACGACACCAACCCCAGAACGAAGGCGGGAAGTATGAGATCTGAGAAGTCGGTATTGACTCCCACTGTCGGCGGGACGATTCCCCATTTGATACCGAACAGATACTGAGCCACGAAGCCCAGCACGAAGATGGGAACCGCGATGATGATGAGGGAGATGACGAGCACGGTGGAGTCGAAGAACCCACCCTTGCGCAGGCCCGCGATCACACCGAAGCCCACGCCAAAGATCGTTTCAATGACGAGTGCCATGATGGCGAGCTTGAACGTCACCGGAAAAGCGGACATCAGTTCGTCGACGACGGGGCGCTGGGAGAACGTCATGCCCAGGTCGCCTTTGAAGAGGCCACCGATGAAGAGCAAGTATTGGACGATGAAGGGCTTGTCGAGGTTGTACTGCTCGCGAATGTTCTGCAGCACGGTGGGATTGACGGCTTTGTCGCCGGCGAGTGCTGTGACGGGGTCGCCTGGGGTCAGGAACACCATCGCGTAGATGAGGAATGTGGCGCCAAAGAAGACAGGCACCATCTGGAGGAGGCGTTTGCCGATATACCAGAGCATAAGCTTGTGCGGTCCTATGATTAGTTGGGGGAGCGATCGCGGGGTGGTTGTCACTCACGCATGAACGGCGACTACCTCCGGTGCAAGGTGCACGGGAAGTAGCCGCCGCTAAGAGGGGGTCTCAAGCATCATGCGTTCAACGTGAGTTCGTCCTGGATCGAGGTTACTTCTTCTCGATGGGCGGCAGATCGGCCGTGCCGTTCCAGCTGTATGCCACGTTGGACAGGTTGGTGTTCCACGCATCAGTTGCTGCGTAGTAGAACAGCGGGATGGCGGGGAGCTGCTCCATGAGGACGGCCTGAGCCTTGTTGTAAGTCTCCTGGGCCTTCTTCTCGTCGGTCTGGGCTGCGGCTTCCTTCAGCAGCTTGTCGAACTCGGGGTTGGAGTAGCCGCCATCGTTGGAAGAACCATCCGTGGCGTACTGCGGCTCCAGGAAGTTCGCGATGGAGGGGTAGTCGGCCTGCCAGCCGGAGCGGAACGCGGTGTTAATCTTCTTGTTTGTGATCTCATCGCGCATGGCCTTGAAGGTCGGGTAGGACTTGCCCTGAGCCTGGATGCCCAGGGTCTGGGAGATGTCGTTGGTGACAGCCTCCACCCATTCCTTGTGACCACCGTCGGCGTTGTAGGCGATCTCGAAGGTGCCGGACCAGGGCTTGATCTCGTCGGCCTTCTTCCACAGCTCCTTGGCCTTCTGCGGGTTGTTGTCCAGGACATCGTTGCCCTTGATATCCGGGGTGCCGCCCTCGCCGAGGGTCGGGGCTCCGAAGTCCTTGGCGGGAACACGGGAGCCGTGGAAGATCTTGTCCGCAATCAGCTTGCGGTTGATGGACAGAGAGATGGCCTCGCGGCGCAGCTTGCCTTCTTCGTCGTTGCCGAAGTGGGCGAGGCGCTCGGGGATGGTCACGTTCTGGATAGCGGCGATCGGCTTGTCCTCGTGGCTATCCGGGAAATCGTCCTTGTAGACGGCCATCGCGTTGGAAGGGACGGTGTTGTAGGTCAGGTCCAGGTTGCCGGACTGCAGGTCGGTGTAGACGGTGTCCAAGTTGTTGTACATCTTGAACGTCACGCCGCCGTTCTTCGGCTTGTTTTCGCCCTTGTAGTCCTCGTTGGTGACCAAGTTGATTTCCTGGTTGTGGACCCAGCCGTTCTTGTCAGCCAGCTTGTACGGGCCGTTGCCGATCGGCTTCTCGCCGAAGGCCTTCATGTCCTCGAATGCGGCCTTGGGCAGCGGCATGTAGGGGCTGGCGCCCAGGCGGACGGGGAAGCTGGACTCGGGCTGGGAGAGCTTGACCTTGAACTCGAGGTCGCTGACCTTCTGCAGGCCGGACATCTTGTCCTCGGTGGAGCCTTCCTTGGAGACTGCGTCGAATCCCTCGATGGGAGAGTAGAAGTCGGCCTGCAGCTGCGCGTTCTTTGCTGCTGCGCCGTAGTTCCATGCGTCGATGAAGCTGTCTGCGGTGATCTTCTCACCGTTGGTGAAGGTCCAACCATCCTTGAGCTTGATGGTGTATTCCGTGGCGTCGTCGTTCGGGGTGATCTTCTCCGCTACGGCGTTTTCCACCTTGCCGTCGTTGGTGTAGCGCACCAGGCCGGTGTAGATCTGGTCGAGTACGCGGCCGCCACCGTTTTCGTTGGTGTTGGTGGTCACCAGCGGGTTCTGCGGTTCGGTGCCGTCGGTAAGAATGATGTTGCTGCCGTTACCCGAGGCATTGTTGGAGCCGGACTTGTCGTCCGATCCGCAGGCCGTGAGGCTGCCGCCGAGCAGTGTCGCTGCCGCGATACCCGCTGCTACCGACACCTTCTTCGATCGTTTCATGGGTGTACGCCCTCTCCTCTGTGGGGGCAGAGTGTGTTGTCTACTCCGCTTTGTCAGGATTGTCAGGTCTTCTCAGGTGCGAATTCTTCTCGACGCCACTAGGCGTCCGTGTCTCGAAGCCTCCGAGTCCCCGCCGAAGGTCGACCTCCTGGAAGGCGGTGTAGAAGGCACTTCGGACCTTTACGCTGCCGCCCGCCGCTCGGTAAACCTGCGGTGAAGTAAACCTGCGGTGAACAGAAGGTGTCTCAACAGCGCTGAGACGGGATTGATCGAAATCCTATCGATATGTCCGCCTTCTGTAAGGAAAATCCCAAACTCCGTCACACACTCTTAACAAACCAGGTTGTTTACCTGCGAAAAAAATTCTGTGAATTGCAATGCAGTTGCTGCCGTGGCTCCCCAGATAGTCAAAGCTGCACACCGGTACTAGACTAACTAGCCATGCGTCCCGAACTGTCTGATTACGAGCACCTTTCCGCAGGCAAGGTGCGTGAGATCTACGAGGTAGACGAGAACACGTTGCTCATGGTTGTCTCCGACCGCATCAGCGCGTTCGACTACGTCCTCGACACCGAGATCCCAGACAAGGGACGGGTCCTCACCGCCATGAGCGACTACTTCTTCGACGCCATCGATTTCCCCAACCACCTCGCCGGCCCGCTTGACGATGAGCGGATCCCGGAATCCGTGTTGGGCCGCGCCATGATCTGCAAGAAGCTAGACATGATCCCGTTCGAGTGCGTGGCGCGCGGCTACCTCACCGGTTCTGGGTTGAAGGAATACAAGGACAACGGCACCGTCTGCGGCATCGAGCTGCCCGAGGGGCTCACTGAGGCGTCCCGCCTGCCCGAGCCGATCTTCACCCCGGCCACCAAGGCGGAGCTCGGCGATCACGACGAGAACGTGAGCTTCGATGTCGTCGTCAAGTCCCTCGGCAAGGAGCGCGCGGAGGAGATCCGCCAGGCCACGCTGGACATCTACTCTACGGCCGCCGCGATTGCGGAGGAGCGCGGTGTGATCTTGGCCGACACGAAGCTCGAGTTCGGCCTCGATGCGGATGGCACCCTTGTGCTCGCCGACGAGGTCCTCACTCCGGATTCCTCCCGCTATTGGCCCGCCGAGGGCTACGCGGAGGGCAAGGTGCAGCCCAGCTTCGATAAGCAGTACGTGCGCAACTGGCTCAACGGCCCAAAGTCCGGTTGGGATAAGTCTGATGGCACCCCGCCGCCGGCTCTGCCCGGTTCCGTGGTCGAGGCCACCCGCGCCCGCTACATCGAGGCGTACGAGAAGATTTCCGGCAAGCGCTTCGCCGATTGGATCGGCAGCTGCGTCTAACCTGACATGCGGCCCGTCCGCGTGCGTCACTAGGATGTGGTCTTATGTCAGAACAGACCGCATCCGATCAGAAGCTCGCCCATCCTCCCGTCGCGGCTAAGCACCCCATCACGCGCTCGTTCCACGGGCGCGATTTTGTTGATGATTACGAATGGCTCCGCGATAAGGAGTCTGCAGAGACTCGCGCCTACCTGGATGCGGAAAACGCCTGGACCGCCCAGTCCACGAGCCACCTCAAGCCGCTCGAGGACCGTATCTTCGCCGAGGTCAAGGCCCGCGTGCAGGAGACGGACATGTCCCTGCCGGTGCGCTCCGGCGACTGGTGGTACTTTTCCCGCACCGAGGAATCCAAAAGCTACGCGCGCATGTGTCGCATCCCGGTGACGGACCCGGACAACTGGACTCCGCCCACCATTGATCCCCACAAGCCCTCGCCGAACGAGCAGACCTTCTTAGACTGCAACGCCCTCGCCGAGGACAACGACTTCTTCAGCCTCGGCGCCGCCAGCGTCACCCTCGATGGCACCCGCCTGGCCTACTCCACCGACACCACCGGCGATGAGCGTTTCACGATGCGCTTCAAGGACCTCACCACGGGCGAGGACCTCCCGGACGTCATCGAGAACGTCTTCTATGGCGCCACCTGGGTGGGCCGAGACGTTGTCTACTACATCAAGGTGGACGATGCATGGCGGCCCTGCGAGGTCTGGAAGCACGTTCTTGGCTCCGACGCCGCTACGGACGAGCTCGTCTTCACCGAGGACGATGAGCGATTTTGGGTGTCGACTGGCACCACTCGTTCGGAGCGCTTCCTCTGCCTGCACACCGGCTCGAAGGTGACCAGCGAGGTCTGGTACCTGGATCTGGAGGATCCGCAAGCCACGCTCACGTGCGTCAAGCCGCGGGAAACCAACGTGGAATACGGCGTGGATCACGCTGTGGTGGCGGGTAAGGATTACTGGCTCATTGTGCACAACCGCAATGGCGTGAACTCCGAGCTGGCCTACCACCCCGTCGGCTCCATCGAGAGCTGGGACGATGTCACCACGCTCGTGGCTCATCGGGACGATGCCCGGGTGGAGGGCGTGGACGTGTTCGCCAACCACATGGCTCTGGAGATGCGCGAGAACGCGCTGGAGACGTTGTACCTCATGGAGTTTGGGGACGCTGGCGATGGCTTCACGGAGTTCACCCGCATCGACTTCGGTGAGGAACTCGGCAGCGTGGGGACCGTCGGTAACTCCGAATGGGATGCTCCCGTGCTGCGGGTGGTATACACCAGCTTCACCACCCCGGCGCAGGTCTACGACATCGTGCTGGCCACCGGCGAGCGCATTCTGCGCAAGGAACAGCAGGTGCTGCCCGATCCGGAGGGCGTGCCCTTCGATGCGAGCCAGTACACCTCCTCGCGCATGTGGGTGACCGCCGCGGACGGCCAGCGCATCCCCGTCTCCCTCATCCACCGCGTGGACGTGCCCCTGGACCAGGAAAACCCGGTGCTGCTGTACGGCTACGGCTCCTACGAATCGTCCATGGACCCCGGATTCTCGATCTTCCGGCTGTCCATGCTCGATCGCGGCGTGGTGTACGCCATCGCCCACGTGCGCGGCGGTGGTGAGATGGGCCGACTGTGGTACGACACCGGCAAGGGCCTATTCAAGCGCAATACCTTCACGGACTTCATTGCCGTGGCCGATCACCTTATCGCCGAGGGCATGACTACCCCGGACAAGATGGTGGCAGAGGGCGGATCGGCGGGCGGCATGCTCATGGGTGCCGTGGCGAACCTCGCCGGTGATCGTTTCGCCGGCATCGAGGCCGTGGTGCCCTTCGTGGATCCGCTGACCTCCATGCTCATGCCCGAGCTGCCGCTGACCGTAACCGAGTGGGATGAGTGGGGCGACCCGTTCCACGACCCGCAGGTGTACGACTACATGGCGAGCTACTCGCCGTACGAGAACATCACCGAGGACACGACCTACCCGCCGATTCTGGCGATCACCAGCCTCAATGACACCCGCGTGCTCTACGTGGAACCGGCCAAGTGGGTCGCTAAGCTGCGCGCCGTGGCCAACGCGGACGTGCTGCTCAAGACCGATATGGAGGCCGGCCACGGTGGCGTGTCCGGGCGCTACGAAAAGTGGCGCCAGAATGCCTTCGAAACCGCGTGGGAGCTCGACCGGATGGGCGCAACAGAGAAGATTCGCTGAGAGGTCGCGCGAACTTTAGGTTGGCGCCACCCGCCGTTTACCTCGGTGGGGCAGGGTAGATCCCTATGAGCACGACCGTCACCCCCTCCTCCGCCTCTTCCTCACAGTCCACCGATCCCGCCCTCATCATGACGATCACGGGGATCGATGGCGCCACGGTCGTGGCCGCCGAGCGCATGCGCGACTACGCGCGGCAGCTTGGCTTCCAGGCGGGGCTGGTGCTCAACGTGCAAACGCCCCAGTGGCGCCTCCGCGACGACCACGCGGCCCTAGAGTTCGTCCACGAGTCCGCAGGTCACGGGCATGAGCTTCTGCTCGGCGGCCTGGGACCGCTGGGTGGGGATGCCGGCAAAGGGGAGTTCCACCGCCTCGGTCGCCACGAGTCCCTGCTGCGGCTCACCGCCGCACGGCGCCAACTCGCCACGCTCGGCATTGAGCCGAGCGTGTTTGCGCCATCGCGCTGGCTGGCGTCCGAAGCCTCCTTGAGCGCTGCCGAGCAACTGGGATTCACAGTGGCAGCGGACGCGTACACCATTCGCGATCTCGCCGCCCCCTCCACGCACAACGTGCGCGTGCTCGCCTTCGGAGACGGGTTCGGCGCGGTCGCGTGGTGGCGTCGAAATGTGAAAAACAGCGTGCACCGCATCGCCGAGAGGGGCCAGGACATCCGCCTGTCGATCAGCGCGCACAAGGCCGCGAAGAAAGATATCCGGCGGGACATGGAAGCGATCCTCACGGACCTGGCATCCGCCGGGTACCGCTCGGCCAGCCACCGGGGGTTCGTGGAGCGGCGTCACCCCACCGCCGCGTAGGGGCAGCGGAAAACCCCAGGTGTTACGATAGGCGGGTACATCAAGACCGTCTTTACCCTTCACATCTGGGAGCTAGCACAGAGCCATGGCCCGTGTTGTCGTTAACGTAATGCCCAAACAGGAAATCCTCGATCCCCAAGGCCAGGCCGTCGTTCGCGCCCTGGGCCGCATCGGAATCAGTGGAGTCAACGATGTTCGCCAAGGCAAGCGCTTTGAGCTGGACGTTGAGGAAGGCGTGAGCCAGGAGGATCTGCGCAAGATCGCCTCCGACCTCCTCGCCAACACCGTCATCGAGGACTTCGACGTGGTTGTGGAGGGGGACAAGTGAGCACACGCATCGGCGTGATCACCTTCCCCGGAACCCTCGATGATGTCGACGCCACCAGGGCGGTCCGGCTCGCCGGGGCAGAACCCGTGGAACTGTGGCACGCAGACGAAGACCTGAAAAACGTGGACGCCGTGGTAGTGCCCGGTGGCTTCTCCTACGGCGACTACCTCCGCGCGGGAGCCATCGCCTCCATCGCTCCGGCCATGCGCTCCGTCGTGGAGGCCGCGGGGCGCGGAACCCCAGTTCTGGGCATCTGCAACGGCTTCCAAATCCTCCAGGAAGCCGGGCTGCTGCCGGGTGCCTTGACCCGCAACGAGGGCCTGCACTTCGTGTGCCGAGACATCTACCTGGACGTGGAAAACACCAACACCGCCTGGACCAACTCCTTTGACGAGGGCTCCGCGATCTACGTGCCCACCAAGCACGGCGAGGGTCGTTTCCAAGCATCCCAGGAAACCCTCGATGAGCTGGAAGGGGAGGGCCGCGTGGTCTTCCGCTACCAGCACAATCACAACGGTTCCCGCAACAGCATCGCCGGAATCAGCAGCGCCGATGGCCGCGTGGTCGGCCTCATGCCGCACCCGGAACACGCCGTGGAGGAGCTCACCGGCCCCTCCACCGATGGCCTGGGCCTGTTTACGTCCGTGATATCCACCCTGGTGTCCTAACCCACCGCGACGAAAGCTGCGAACGGAGAACGAATGATTCACAACGATACTGTCGCGCAGGCGCAGGAAAACCCTGACCTGGATCAGCCCTACGCCGAGCTGGGGTTGAAGGACGACGAATACGCGCGCATCAAAGACATCCTGGGCCGCCGGCCCACCGACGCGGAACTGGCCATGTACTCGGTCATGTGGTCGGAGCACTGCTCCTACAAGTCCTCGAAAGCACACCTGAGCTACTTCGGCAAGACCACCACGGATGAGATGAAGTCCAAGATGCTCGCTGGCATCGGTGAGAACGCCGGTGTGATCGACATCGGTGGCGGCCACGCCGTGACCTTCAAGGTTGAGTCCCACAACCACCCGTCTTATGTGGAGCCCTACCAGGGCGCGGCCACGGGCGTGGGCGGCATCGTCCGCGACATCATGGCGATGGGCGCTCGCCCAGTGGCCGTCATGGATCAGCTGCGCTTCGGCCCCGCCGATGCCCCCGATACTCAGCGCGTCCTGCCAGGCGTGGTGGCCGGCGTGGGCGGTTACGGCAACTCGTTGGGACTTCCCAACATTGGTGGCGAGACTGTCTTCGATGCCTCCTACGCGGGCAACCCGCTGGTCAACGCCCTGTGCGTGGGTACCCTGCGCACCGAGGACCTCAAGCTGGCCTTCGCCTCCGGCGAGGGCAACCGCGTGATCCTTTTCGGCTCGCGCACCGGCCTGGACGGCATCGGTGGCGTGTCCGTGCTGGCCTCTGACACTTTCGAAGAGGGCGCCGAGCGCAAGCTGCCTGCCGTGCAGGTGGGCGACCCGTTCGCGGAGAAGGTCCTCATCGAGTGCTGCCTGGATCTGTACCGCGCCGGTGTGGTCGTGGGGATCCAGGACCTGGGCGGCGCCGGCTTGTCCTGCGCCACCTCAGAGCTGGCCAGCGCCGGCGATGGCGGCATGCACATCAACCTGGACAACGTACACTTGCGCGCTGAAAACATAACCGCGGCCGAGATCCTCTCCTCCGAGTCCCAGGAGCGCATGTGCGCCGTGGTGACCCCGGATAACGTCGATGCGTTCATGGAGATCTGCGCCAAGTGGGACGTGCTGGCCTCCGACATCGGCTGCGTGACCGACGGTGACCACCTGGTCATCGAGCATCAGGGCGAGGTTGTGGTCGACGCCCCACCGCGGACCATGGCCGAGGAAGGCCCGGTCTACCAGCGCCCGTACTCCAAGCCGGACAACCAGGATGCTCTCAACGAGGATCCCCACCTTGCTCGCCCGACCACCAGCCAGGAGCTGCGCCAGCTCGTGCTGGACATGGCTGCTTCTCCTGCATTGTGCAGCCGCGAGTTCATCACAGAGCAGTACGACCGCTACGTCCGCGGCAACACCGTTTCCGCCAAGGATGCCGACGCCGGTGTGCTGCGCATCGACGAGGAATCCGGCCGCGGCATCGCGGTGGCCACGGACGCGTCCGGCCGCTACACGCAGCTGGATCCCCGCACGGGCGCGCAGCTAGCTTTGGCCGAGGCGTACCGCAATGTGGCCGTGACGGGTGCCACCCCGGTGGCCGTGTCCAACTGCCTGAACTTCGGTTCCCCGGAGGATCCGGGGGTGATGTGGCAGTTCCGCGAGGCCGTGCACGGCCTCGCCGATGGCTGTGCTGAGCTGGGCACTCCGGTGACCGGCGGCAACGTGTCGTTCTACAACCAGACTGGCTCCACGCCGATCTTGCCTACTCCGGTTATCGCCGTGCTGGGCACCATCGACGACTGCGCCACGCGCATCCCGCAGAAGCTCCCGGCGGGTCAGGAAGGGCAGGAGTACCACCTCATTCTTGCCGGTGTGGAGACCAA
Organism: Corynebacterium falsenii; assembly: GCF_020099275.1. Taxonomy (NCBI): domain Bacteria; kingdom Bacillati; phylum Actinomycetota; class Actinomycetes; order Mycobacteriales; family Corynebacteriaceae; genus Corynebacterium; species Corynebacterium falsenii. The sequence goes on from NZ_CP083646.1 coordinate 942,841, forward strand.
GGACGAGTTCGGCGGCTCGATCTGGCAGCAGGTCGCGCACAACACCCTGGCTGGTGTGCCGCCGCAGGTGGATCTCAAGTTGGAGCAGCGCTTGGGCCAGTTCCTGGCCGAAAACCGCGAGTCCATCGCCGCCGCGCATGACCTGTCCGAGGGCGGCCTGGCCCAGGCCGTGGTGGAGATGGCCGTGCAGGCGAACCGCGGCATCGCCGTGAACCCCTCCCTGCTCACGGATAAGTCCTTGGGCGAACAGACCGAGAGTGCATCGTCGGATGTGGAGCGTGCCTTCATCGGCATGTTCTCCGAGACGGCGTCTCGCGTGCTGCTGGCCGTGACCAAGGAGAACTACGAGGACGTGATGGCTTCCCTGGCCGACCACGACCTCGCCGGCGCGTGGGTGGGCCTGACGGGCATCACCGACCAGGCTGGCACCCCGCAGGTGCGCTTCGGCACGAGCATCTTCCCGGCACTGCCGTTTAGCGAGCAGGTGGCACTCGGCGAGGCACGCTCCGAGGACGGCACTGCTGTCAGCACCGGCGGCAGCGCTGCTGACCTCACCGAGCTGGTCTACAGCGTCACCGAACTGAAGGAGGCGTGGACGGCCACCCTCCCGGCGCTGTTCAGCCACGCCGCCGGCAACAACTCGGTCATCGAGTAAGTCCGGATGTCCAGCGCGCGCTAGCGAAGACAAGAAGCCTCGCTTCCCATCAGGGGGAGCGAGGCTTTGCGCTGTTGGAGCTATAGGGAGCTACACGGTGATAGACCGAGTTACACCGTGCTACACCGTGCTACACAGTGCTACTCAGTGTTACTCAGTGAACTTAAAGTCGCGGTTGTGCGGCTCCACGAGCGGGCGCGGCTCGTAGTCGCTGCGCAGGCGGCGCAGGGTGATGGCGTGCTCCACGAGGCGCTTGTCCTCATTGGTCTCCGGCACGAACTGACGCGCCTGCAGCGGGTTACCATCCAGGTCCACGGCCACATAGGTCATGGAGGCGTGGATGGCGACCGGCAGGTTGCCCTTGCCCTCGCGCGGATCGCCCGCGCGCAGGTGCACCATCACGGTCATGGAGCGCCGGTCCGTGCGGATTAGGCGCGCGTTGACCTCCACGAGGTCGCCGATCTGCACCGGACGGTAGAAGCGAATACCGCCGGCGTACACAGCCGTGGTGCGCTCTCCGGACCAGGCCATGGTGCAGGCCGTGGCGGCTTCGTCGATCCACTGCATCGCCGTGCCGCCGTGAACGTTGCCGCCCCAGTTCACGTCCGTGGGCTTGGCCAGGAAGCGGTTGGTCAGCTCCGGCGCGGTGGAGTTTTCCGTGTAGGTCTGGCGCAGCATCTCTTCTTCGATGGCGCGGCGCAGCTGCACGCGGGATAGCGCGGCGGCTTCCACGCGGCGGCCCTCGTCGGTGGTCGGCACGTAGGTGGGGACCTTCTTCGGCTTGCGGTTTTCGTCCATCGACACGAAGATCACCAAGCAGTCGCAGGCGCGGGTGAACACGCCTTCGCGCGGATCGGCCGACCAGACCTCGTTCACGATGTGCATCGAGGATCGCCCGGTGTAGGCGATGCGGCTGCGCACCTCCACCATGTGGCCGGACGGGATGGGCCGCGTGAAGTGGATGTGGCCCACGTAGGCGGTCACGCAGTAGGAGCGTGCCCAGCCCACGGCACAGGCGTAGGCTGCCTTGTCGATCCATTCCAGCACGCGACCGCCGTGCACGCCCATCGCTCCTGCCATGAGGACATCGGTGGGGGCGGCGAGGAAGCGCAGCGTCACTTCGGGGCTGCGGTTGGTGCCTTCCATGTCGTCGTCGGTGTACGTGGGGTTGTTGGAATTGTCCGTGGCGTTTCCCGAGACGTGCTCAGTGTTCTCAGTGTTGTCAGTGTTCTTGTTGTTCTCAGGGGTGTCGGAGCTAGTGTCTGTCACTGCGGTGCCTTCCCGGTCGCTTCGTCATTGTTTTGATGGTGCTCTGCCAGTTTTTACCCAGTGTTGGCTTAACTTATCCATCCTAACGCGCCCGACGCCCTCGTGGGAGTACGGTGTGCGTTTATGAAGCGTTCTTTGTCCGGTCCGGAGTTGTCCGCCGCTGCCCGAGATGCCGTCAAGCGCGTCCTTCCCTGGGTTCGCGGCACCGCACCGCGCCCGTCCCGTCCCGCGGTTGCCGAGGCCGTCCGCCTGAGCGCCGAGGTGTTAGCGCAGGTCGCGCCTGGTAACACCGTCGAGGTGCGGGTCCCGCCGTTCGTGGCGGTGCAGTGCGTGGCCGGTCCGCAGCATCGCCGTGGCACCCCGCCGAACGTGGTGCAGTGCGATCCCCACGAGTGGCTACGGCTGGTCGTCGGTGATGTTGATCTTTCTTCGTCCGACGCCGACATCTCCGGCACCCGCGCCGGGGCCATCGGTGAGTCACTTCCGCTCTTCCGTTTCGGGTCGTCGGCTGGATAATTCTTGGGTTTTGTCCGAAAACCCTAGTAATGTGGGGGCAGTGGCAGACGTAAAGAGTCAAAACACCATGTCAGTGCCTGTTGTACCCGCTGGCCCCTACGACGATTTGGGGGAGCCTGAGCCGCGCGAGGAGTGTGGCGTCTTCGGAGTATGGGCACCGGGGGAAGACGTATCCAAATTCACCTACTACGGGCTGTACGCGCTGCAGCACCGTGGTCAGGAAGCAGCCGGCATCGCGGTAGGTAATGGGGACCAGATCGTGGTGTTCAAAGATCTCGGCTTGGTGAGCCAGGTCTTTGACGAACAATCGCTGGATGCCCTCAAGGGCCACATCGCCATCGGCCACAATCGCTACACCACGGCAGGTGGCAATAGCTGGGAAAATGCCCAGCCCATGTTCCGCATGGCCCCCGATGGCACGGATATCGCCCTGGGACACAACGGCAACTTGGTGAACCACTGGGAGCTCACCATGCAGGCCGCACGCCAGGGCCTAGTGGATCCCAAGACTCACCCTTCAGATTCCCTCGTCATGTGCGCCCTTCTGGCCGCCGACACCCGGGAAGGTCACTCCGCGGAAGAAGCGGCAATGGAGCTGTTCCCTAAGGTTAACGGTGCCTTCTGCGTGGTGTTCACGGACGGAGATTCCCTGTACGCAGTGCGCGACCCGCAGGGCGTGCGCCCCCTGTCCATTGGGCAGCTGGAAGGTGGCGGCTATGTGGTCGCCAGCGAAACGGCAGCGCTGGATATCGTGGGCGCCACTTTCGTGCGCGATGTGGAGCCGGGCGAGCTCATCGTGGTGAACGCCGACGGGCTGCGTTCCCGCCGCTTCGCGCCGGAAAAGCGCAGCACCTGCGTGTTCGAGTACGTCTACCTGGCCCGCCCAGACTCCGTCATCCGCGGCCAGTCCGTCAACACCACCCGCGTGACCATTGGCCGCAAGCTGGCCAAGGAGGCCCCCGCCGAAGGCGACCTGGTCATCCCCGTCCCAGAATCCGGAACCCCCGCTGCGGTGGGTTACGCCCAAGAGTCCGGCATCCCGTTCGCCCAGGGGCTCATGAAGAACGCCTACGTGGGCCGTACCTTCATCGAACCATCGCAGTCCATCCGCCAGCTCGGCATCCGCCTGAAGCTCAACCCGCTGCGTGAGGTGATCGAGGGCAAGAGCTTGGTTGTGGTGGACGATTCCATCGTGCGCGGCAACACCCAGCGGGCGCTCATCAAGATGCTGCGCGATGCGGGTGCGGCGGAAGTGCACGTGCGCATCGCCTCGCCGCCGGTGAAGTGGCCCTGTTTCTACGGCATCGACTTCGCCTCGCCGCTGGAGTTGATCGCCAACAACGTGGATCAGAACGATCCGGTGGAGCGTATCCGCGAGGACATCGGGGCGGATTCCTTGGCCTATGTCTCGGCCGAGTCCATGATCGAGGCCTCCGGGCAACCCGCTGAATCTTTGTGCTGTGCGTGCTTTGATGGTCATTATCCGCTGGGGATGCCCGCGGATGACCCCAACTCGGAGCTGGTCAAGACCATGCAGGCTCAGCAGGCGCAGGGCAGTCCCGCCGACCCGAACCCTCTGCGGCAGCCGGAGCACCAGGCTGAGCTGGCTGGGCAGGCTCAGCCACCGCGTCGTTCTGGGCGGGCGTGTGCCAGCGCAGACGAGCTCGACGAATTCACCAACCCGAATAATTAGCACCGACAGCATCACCAGCAGAAAGTCCAGCACAATGAGCGAAAACGTGGAACCAACTCAGAATCAGTCCCCAGGCGAACCCGACGAACGGGGTGCAACGTACGCTGCTGCGGGCGTCGATATCGAGGCCGGCGACCGGGCAGTGGAACTGTTCGCGCCGCTAGCGAAGCGGGCAACTCGCCCCGAGGTCCGCGGCGGCCTGGGTGGTTTCGCCGGACTGTTCGCGCTGGGTAATTACGATAAGCCGCTGCTGGCAGCCTCTTCCGACGGCGTGGGCACGAAGCTGGCGGTGGCTCAGGCTATGGATAAGCACGACACGATCGGCCGCGACCTCGTGGCTATGTGCGTGGATGACCTCGTGGTTTGCGGCGCCGAGCCGCTGTTCCTCCAGGATTACATTGCCATCGGCAAGGTCGTTCCCGAGCACGTCGCCAGCATTGTTGCAGGCATTGCCGCTGGTTGTGAGGAAGCCGGTTGTGCCCTGCTCGGCGGCGAGACTGCCGAGCACCCAGGCGTGATGGAGCCGGGTGAGTACGATGTCTCCGCCACCGCCGTGGGCGTGGTGGAAGAGGCCAAGGTGCTGGGCCCGGACCGCGTCCGCCCGGGAGATGCCGTGATCGCCATGGCATCGTCCGGACTGCACTCCAACGGATACTCCCTGGCCCGCCACGTGCTGCTGGACACGGCTGGCCTGCCGCTGGATGGTTACGTCCGCGACTTCGACCGCACCCTGGGTGAGGAACTGCTCGAGCCGACCCGCATCTACGCGAAGACCTGCCTGGACCTGGCGAATGAGTGTGACGTGCACACGTTCGCTCACATCACCGGCGGCGGTCTCGCGGCCAACCTGGCCCGCGTGATCCCTGAGGGTATGCAGGCCGAGCTTCAGCGCTCCACCTGGTCCCCGGCGCCGATCTTCCGCACGATCCAGCGCACCGGCCGGGTGCCCCAGGAGGAGATGGAAAAGACCTTCAACATGGGCGTCGGCATGGTTGCCGTCGTTGCAGAGGACGATGCTGAGCGTGCCATGGCCATGCTCACCGCGCGGCACGTCGAGGCCTGGAAACTGGGCGAGGTGCACGCCACGGAGGACGGCCAGACCGGCGCCTACCTCACCGGCGAATACCGCCGCGCTTAGACAGCTCGGCGGGGGAGGGGGCCCGGCGAGCTAGGCCGGGGGGGGAGAAGCGGCCCACAACGCAAAGAATCGCGGCTCAAGATCCATCCCCTCCACAGTGACGTGGTGAGAGCCCTGAGCCGCGATGAAGCGGGCGAAATATTAGTGACTAGTGGCGCTTGCCACCGTGGCTATCGCCGTACTTGCCGTACTCGTCGTAACCTTCGTAATCGTCGTCGTGGGCTCCGTCGTAGTCGACGTCATAATCAGCGTCGTAGTCATAGTCATCGTTCGCGTGAGAACCAGAGTGGCCGGAGCCTCCGGACAGTTCCCTCTGGAGCCTCTCCAGATCCATCTCCGGAGTGTTGTACTTCAACTGACGTGCTACCTTGGCTTGCTTTGCTTTGGCGCGGCCGCGACCCATGGCCTGACCCCCTTGCGGTGTCCAGGGTGGCGCGGGAGTTCGGCCACCCGTATTTCTTACGTATGAGTTTCTTCCTGACCTACACCATAGCGGTTCGGAACCGATTTTTCCGAAACGAGTCCCCCACAACGGCGCGCCACACCGCACATTTATAAGTAAAGCTGCGGTGTGAGCTGGGTTTTCACGCCTCACATCAATGATTCGGCCGGATTTCCGCCGGCAACAAAAATGCCGAACCTACGGGCGGCCCTTGAGCCGATTGATCGCCGCGCGCCCCGGACGGACTCCGTTGGTGGAACCGACCGCATCGACATCCTGCTGATCCACCGAAGCATCCACGCCGTCCACACTGATCGGCGGAACCGCCGCGGGGTCCTTAAAGATCTTCTCCACAACAGACCGCTTGACGAGCGCCAGCGCGATGGGGCCGTAGTCGGCATCGTGAACGGAACTTCCGACCCGGCCGATGGGTCGGCCACCGGCCGTGACCTCCGCGCCCACCTCCGGCAGGCGGTTTGCGGATCCGTCGAGCTGCAGCAGCACCAACACGCGGGGTGACTTGCCCAGGTTGTGCACGCGCGAGACCGTCTCCTGCCCCCGGTAGCAGCCCTTATTCAAGTGCACCGCAGCGCTCGTTGGCCCATCCGAGGCGGCTCCCAACTGGGTGGCGCCCTGCTCGAGTCCCTCGCCGATGAAGAACGCCACCTCGTGCGGGATAACCTTCTCGTCCACGTCCACGGACAGGTCGGGGATGCGGGCCATCATGCGGGCGGCGTCGTAGGCCATCATCCCCGTGGGGGAAAGTTCGCGTGTGAATGCGTCCCACGCTTCCGTGACCTTATCCCGATCCACCCACACGTCCACGGCGTGCAGATCACCGAGCAGATGGGAGCGCCACAGGTGCACCGTGATGTCAGCGGGGATCTGGACTGCCAGGTCGGAGGGGAGGGCGCTGGTGCTAGTGGCGTCGGAAAGATGGAAAGCAGACGCCTCGGCGAACAGACCGTGGCTCACAACGGTCAACCTAGCCCAGTCTATCCGCTCGATGGTGACCTGGGACCAGAACACCATCTTCTGCAGGTAGGACTCGAGCTCGTCGATCTCGGCGGAGGGGACATCGAGGATGATGAAATCCTCCACGCACGAAATGCCGAAGAAGTGCTGCACGCGGCCCTGCCCGTCCAGAATCAGGCCGTAGCTGGCCTGCCCCGGAACCATGGCATTGACCTTCTGAGAGATGAGGTTGTTCAGCCACTCCAACCGCTCCGGGCCGGAGATGCGCAGCGCAACGCGGTCCCAGCGGTCCACGATCCCCGCTTTGCGATCCAGCCTGCTTTGCTCCACGAGCGGATCACCGTAGTGCCACGCGGTGGCGATGGTGCGCCCCCACGACTCGTTACTCGCGGAGGAGTGATGTGTGACGATAGGGCTGATAGCTGAATCCAACACACCAACCATGGTAACCACGTCTGCGCTGGGCGGGTAACGGCGCGGGTCAAGGCGCGGGTCAGGGGACGTGGCCGGGGTGCTCGATCGGGGTGTGCGCGGGGTGTGCGCGGGGAGGCGGTGGTGCGGAGAACTAGACTGACAACCATGAGCAGCGACAGCAACAACAGCAATGAGATCAGCGGAGCGGCAAGGACCGTGGTGATCGACGTGTTGGGCAACGACGACCCCACTGTCATGGACCCCACCGTGCCGATGATCTACGCCGACGACCTCGCGGCGGTGCGCGGCGACGGGGTCTTCGAGACCTTCATGCTGCGCGGGGGAATCGTGCGCAACGTCGAGCGCCACGCCACCCGCTTCGGCCGCAGCGCCACCATGCTGGATCTCCCACAACCCGACCTCGACCGATGGAAGGCCGCGACCGACCTGGCCGTGCAGGAATACGCCGGCCTGGTGGAGCGCGCCGGGGGCGACCCCGACCACGCCGAGGCAGCGCTGCGCTGGGTGTATTCCCGTGGCCGCGAGTCCATCGGTCGCCCCACTGGCTGGGTGACAGTGGCGCCCGTCTCCGCCGACATTGAGGATGCGCGCCGCGACGGGGTGGCCGTCATGACTGCCGAGCGGGGATTCAAGATTGATCTTTCACAGCGCTCGCCGTGGGCGCTCATTGGCGCCAAGACGCTGTCCTACGCGGCGAACATGGCCGCGCTGCGGGCGGCTAAGCGCCAGGGCTACCAGGACGTCATCTTCGTATCCGAGGAAGGACTCGTGCTGGAGGGTCCGACCTCCACAGTGGTGGCGGTGAAGGGCAAAACGCTGCTCACCCCGCCGACGCACGTGGGCATCCTCGCCGGCACCAGCCAGGCGGCGCTGTTCACCCTCGCGGAACAACGGGGCTGGGCCACTGAACAGAAGGAAATGCGGGTGGAGGACCTACTCGACGCCGACGGCGTGTGGTTGCTCAGCTCCGTGCGCGTGCAGGCGCGGGTCACCAGCATCGATGGGCACGCGATGGAGCGACCCGAGTGCGCCGATGAGATTGAAGCCATGGCGCGGGAGGCTGTGACCGGGTAGTGCTCGCTAGAGCAGGCTAGCGTGAGGGTCCAAGTGCTTGCTAGCCGACGACGCGGGCGAGCTGCGCGGACATCCACGGCACCATCTCACCATCGATGAGGCGCTCGTCCACCCAGCCCAGATCGTTGTTGGGCATGAGGCCGTAGAGGCGCTTGCCGGGGCCCAGCTTCGTGGGGCCGGTGGCGGTGGCCATCGTGGAGGCGCTCTCCAGCTGCCAAGCACGCTCGGAGATGGGCTCGCCGTACATGATCTCCACCATGCCGTCCGAGTGGGTGATGATCATTTCAATCTCGTCGGATTCGCTGATGCGCAGGAACCCGGACTCGCGGCGGTCGGGGGTGTTCAACGGCTTGCCGTCATCATCCATGCGCCAGGTGCGGGAATCATAGCTCAGGCGGTTCTCACCGTCGTGGGCGAAGATAATTTGCTGACCGAACGTGAATTCCTCCTCGCCGGGGTGCGCAGCCTGGCCCTGGCCGCGCCACACGCCCACGAGGGGCAGAAGGGCGAGTAGGCCATCGTGCAGGTTCGGGCCCTTGCGGAGGTTCGCCGTGTCATCGGGGATGGGGAGGTCGCCAAATGCAGGCAGGTTCTTGTCGCTGGTGGACTTGGCCCGCTCGGCCGCGCGGTCGACGGCCACGTTGGGGTCGAGCTTCTGGCCGGCACCCTGCTGAGGTTGCTGTGCTTGCTGGGGCTGCTGAGACTCCTGGCCCTGCTGGTTCTCTGGGGAGCTGGGGCTGGTGGCGTCGGCGGTGGTGTTCTTGGTGTCGTTGCTGTTGTTGGCGTTGTTATTGTCTTTGTTGTCGCTCATAACACCCCAGCCTATAGGCCTGGGCGATCTTCTTCACGAAGCGGTTGAGCGGTCGGTGTGAGATCAGTGATGCTTACCCGGGTGTAGAACTGCTCGGACTCCACGAACATGGAACCACCGGCCACGTACACGCGCACTGGGTTGTTGGGCAGCGGGAGATCGTCGCCTTTCAACGTGAGGGAAAAAGTCTTCTTGATGGAGTGCGCGATGTCCGCGGGGAGCTTGTCTTCGCTCACCAACTTTGCGTGCTCGCTGCGGTCCGTGGGACCCTTGAGGATGCGGGTGGGGGAGAGGATAACGTTGCCGTCTTTGACGCGCAGCTTCATCTCCACGGTGGCGGGCTTGGAGAAACCATCGGGCGTGCCCTCGAAGATGGACTCGGTTTCCCAACCGCCACGAGGGGAGATGTCATCCTTGTTCTGGATGAGCAGCTCATTGATGTGCATCCGGTTGCCGAGCAGCACACCATCGAGCTGCAGCCGGGTGAACACCTTGCGCGCTGGGGCGTCGGTGATGTCGCCTTGGAATACGTCCTTGGCGGAGACGGTCACGTACTGCGCGGACGTGTAGACGCTCATGAGGCCATAACCGGGCACGTTAACGTCCGTGGCGTTGACTGTGACCGCTTGCATCTCATGGGTGAAGATCGCGGCGGTGTAGGGGAATCCGGCCACCTGCACTCTGGGAGGAGTCGCCAGGTTGGAGTGCTGGTAGATATTCTGCGAGATGCGGTGCTCGGCGCGTGCGGCCACTAGGCTGTCGGCGACGAGGGCGATAAAGAATAGGACAACCAGCGCGATGCTGCCGCGTACGGCAAACTTCTTCATGCGGCCTCCGTGTCCTTCGTCGCTTGCGGTTTCCCTTGGTTTGTCCCTTGGTTTTTCCCGTGGGGATTCACTGGGGTCGTTACTCCTCATTCTTACCGCACGTGCCGCCCGTTTCTGTACTCGATAAGTCATTGGGTAATGTGCTGAATGTCGCGATAGACAGATCGGTGCAGTGCAAATGGGCGCAAAACTGCCCCGCAATGCCCACTCTCCGCTGAGCATTGACTAACGTTGATTGCTATAGATATGACGGTAGACACGTCTACTCGACGGTCGGACACGATCTAAGTCACAGATATCGCGTTAAGAAAACACGTTAAGGAGGCCCGGCATGAAGGTTTCAGTCCTTTCTGACGCCTCTGATGTGGGGGATGTCGTTGGGGCGCTGGGGTTGCTCAACCACGAGGTTGACTTGCTGCCTCCTCTTGCAAAGTCCGTGCGAGAGCTCGTGCATTCGGATCTAGTCATCATAGATGTGACGGGTTCAAACCTGCTGGGTGCCCGCGATTACTGCCGTGCTGTGGCTGCGGCGCACCCCACGCTGCCCGTCGCAGTGGCGATTGCCGAGGCGAGCCTCATCGCCATCGACGGCTCGTGGGCCGTGGACGATTTCCTGCTTCCCAGCGTGTCGCCGGTGGAGCTCGATGCCCGCATCCGCCTGCTCAAGTCCCGCCGCCCCGTTCCGGTCGATCAGGCCGACGATTCTCAGGTCGCGGCGATCGGCGACCTCATTGTCGATGAGCTCACGTATGTTGCCCGGGTGGGTGGTCAGCCGCTCGACCTCACCTACAAGGAGTTTGAGCTCCTGCACTTTTTGGTGAAGAACGCTGGACGGGTGTTTAGCCGTGAACAGTTGCTGCAGGATGTGTGGGGTTATGACTACTTCGGTGGCGCCCGCACTGTGGACGTGCATGTCCGCCGCCTGCGCGCCAAGCTGGGCCACGAGCATGAGCAGCTGATCGCTACGGTGCGTAACGTGGGCTACAAGGCAATTTCGCCGGAGGAATTCGAATCCGGCGAATAATCCGTTAAATTTCGCCCCAAACCTCTCGCGATGGTGGAAGATCAAATAATGAGTATTTCCGTGAAGACGTACACCGACCTACCTGACCATGCTGGGGTGGTGGATCAGGTTCTGGAACTACTAGACGACGTCCGCGAGCACGACGGGGTCGAGGCCTTTAGCGAGGCATTTGTGCGCGGCATTCGCCAGGATCGCGGCCATGAGCACGCGGTTGCATTCGAGGGCGATCAGGTGGTGGGGGTGGTCGGAATCGACCCAGACCGCGTGGTTGAGATCGCTGTTCTTCCTTCTCGACGCCACAATGGCGTCGCCACCAAACTCTTCGACGCGATGGCACGTGACCTCGGGATCACGGGCTGCATCGACGTGTGGGCACATGGCGACGGGGCGGGAGCCCAGCGATTCGTAGAGACCCTGGATGCCCGCCGTTGCCGTGAGTTGCTGAAGATGGCTGTGAAGTGTGCACCGGGCAGCGAGCGCGCACAGTCCTTCACTAAGGGGGATGAGGACGCGCGAAAGAAGGCCGAGGAGCAGGGGATCGAGGTGCTGACGTACACCGAGTCGGTCGAGCGCTTCGGCGAGGAGGCGACCGACGAAGAGTGGGTCCGCGTGAACAACGAGGCGTTTGCGTGGCACCCGGAGCAGGGCGGGTTGAGCATTGAGCAGCTGCATGAGGCGCGCGATACCAAGTGGTTCGACCCGGATGGGGTGTGGATGCTGTGGCAGTTCGATGAGAACTGCAGTTACGAGCGCGTGGGCATCCAAGTGGATGGCGGCGAGTATCGCTGCGTGGGGTTCCACTGGACCAAGATTCCGGTCAGCGAGCGAGCTAAGGATGCGGGTGAACGGGCCGGCGAAGTGTACGTGGTGTGCTTGGCTGACGAGGCTCGCGGCCGGAAGCTCGGTGGTGCGATCACACTGATTGGCATGGGATCGCTTCTTCGTGATGGGGCCGGGGTCATCGAGTTGTACGTTGAGGGCGATAACGCGCCTGCGGTGGCAACGTACAAGCGGCTCGGTTTTGAGGTCGTTCATACGGACGTGGTGTACCGCGGTCAGCTGGGTGTGCAGCACTAGAGTCGCCAATTGGGTTAACAGAAAGTGAACTAGCGGCGCGCTGGCTCGTGACGGGGGTGCACAGATGGTGTAGTTGAAGGGTCATAAATCAGCGCTATTTCAGAATATTTTCAGGGTTCTACGTGGGAAAACAGGATCGTTAACCTTTTGTTCACCTTGTGCCCGCTTTGTGTCTACTGGCGGGTCTTAAGTTTAAGACCGATGCCAAGACGAGGGCCCGCAAGGGAACGCTCGATGGGTCACTCGATCTTGTGCGCGATCCACATTTACTGCACTTCTGATATTTCGGAGGAATACCCCGTGAAGTTCACCATGAAGCGCGGCAGCGCCGCAGCCGCCACCCTGATTGCCGGCAGCCTGGTTCTGACCGCTTGCTCCAACTCTGACAACAAGGGCTCCAGCTCCGACAGCGGATCCGACAGCAAGTACCAGATGGCTGACGTCACCGGCGAGCTGCGCGGTGAGGGCGCATCTTCTCAGCAGAACGCTATGGACAACGTTTTCGGTCCTGCCTTCTCCCAGTCCGGTTCCACCCTGGCCTACAACGCCACCGGCTCCGGCGCTGGCCAGACCCAGTTCATCGCCGGCCAGGTTGACTTCGCTGGTTCCGATTCCCCGCTGAAGGACAACCAGGTCGCAGACGCTAAGAAGCGCTGCCAGGGCAACGACGCATGGCACCTGCCGATGGTCATCGGCCCGGTTGCTGTTGCCTACAACCTCAACGGCGTGGACGACCTGACCCTGTCCACCAAGACCATCGCCAAGATCTTCAAGGGTGAGATCAAGGAGTGGAACGACCCGGCAATCGCAGCGGAGAACGAGGGCAAGCAGCTCCCCGCTGAGCCGATCAACGTTGTCTACCGTTCCGATGAGTCCGGTACTTCCGACAACTTCCAGAAGTTCCTCAAAGCTTCCTCCGACGGAGCATGGGACACTACTGGTAAGTCCTTCCCGACCGCAACCGGTTCCGGCGCCAACGGCTCCACCGGTGTTGCTGGCCAGGTTGCCGCAACCAACGGTGCAATCACCTACGTTGAGTCCGGCTTCACCAAGAACAACGACAAGATCAAGGTTGCCAAGATCGACTTCGGTGCAGGCCCGGTTGAGCTCAGCTCCGAGACTGTCAACAAGGCTCTGTCCGGCGTGAAGTTCAAGGGCGACGGCAACAACCTGGTTGTTGACTCCGAGGCTCTGTACGCCGAGCGCGGCGAGGGTCAGTACCCGCTGGTTCTGACTACCTACGAGATCGTCTGCTCCAAGGGCTACGACGAGAAGACCGCTGGTCTGGTGAAGAACTTCATGTACACCATCCTGGAGAACCAGAACGAAAGCCTGGCTGACCAGGGCTACATCCCGGTTGACGGCGAGTTCAAGTCCAAGCTGGAGAAGGCCGTCGAGGCTCTGCAGTAACCAGCGCTGATGTGACCTCGGCGCTGTCCTAGGGCACATTTGCGCAACCCCTGACCGTTTTATACGGCCGGGGGTTCTGGTGCGAAATGGCTACCAGAACGCGATTGCACAAAATTTTTTACTTCGAGTTATCCAGAGGATCTCACTCATGGCAAACGCCAACAAGACTGAGGTGGAGCGCGACCCTCAGCTCACTGCGGCTGAACGAACTCACGCGGACGTTCCCCACCAAACGAGCCAGAGGGCAGGCGGAAGCTCCGTCAAGCGTCCTGGCGACGTGATCTTCGAAGGTCTGGCCAAGACCTCATCCATCCTTATTACTGTCATCATCGCCCTCATCGGCCTGTTCCTCATCCTGCGAGCAGTGCCGGCTCTGGATCGGCTGCGCGACGGTCTGCTGAGCTTCTTCACCTACGGCGGCCGGTGGAACACCAGCTACAACACCAACGATGGTGGCTGGATGCAGTTCGGTATTCCGAACTTGTTCTTCACCACGGTTCTCGTCTCGCTCGTTGCCTTGGTGTTGGCTATGCCCGTTGCCCTGGGTGTTGCTGTGTTCCTCACCAACTACTGCCCGAAGTCCCTCGTGAAACCCCTCGGCTTCCTGGTCGACCTGCTGGCAGCGGTTCCTTCTATCGTGTTCGGTATCTGGGGTATCCAGGTGCTCGGCCCATCACTGGGCGGCTTCTACGAGTGGCTGATCAGTTGGGCGGGTAACTTCTTCCTCTTCAACTATCAGGTCGGTTCCTCGCCGGCCCTGTCCACCTCTCGAAACATCTTCACCGGTGGCATCGTGCTGGCGATCATGATTCTGCCCGTCATCGCGGCGACCGCCCGAGAGGTATTCGTCCAGACCCCCAAGGGACACGTCGAGGCAGCCCTGGCGCTGGGTGCAACCCGCTGGGAAGTTGTCCGCATGACGGTCCTCCCGTTCGGCTTCTCCGGCTACGTCTCCGGTGGCATGCTCGGCCTGGGCCGTGCACTCGGTGAGACCATGGCGCTGTACATGGTCATCGCCTCCGCCCCGAGCTTCCGCGGATCTCTCATGGACGGCGGTACGACCTTCGCTACCGCGATTGCTAACGCCGCTCCGGAGTTCAACGACAACCTCAAGGCCGGTGCGTACATTGCTGCGGGCTTGGTTCTGTTCCTTTTGACCTTCCTAGTCAACGCCGCAGCCCGTGCTGTTGTGGCAAAGAAGTAGGGGAGAAATACCAATGTCTCAAGCAGTAGCTACGAAGAACAACAAGCCGGACGCGCTCTTTAGCCACATCTCCGGTACCCGGAAGGCGAAGGACAAAATCGCCACCGTCATCATCTACCTGGCCATGGCTCTGGCGCTGGCTCCCCTGATCTGGGTTCTTGTCACCGTGATCAGCAAGGGCCTGCCGAGTATCCTCGACGCCACCTGGTGGGCCTACGACATGGCAGGCCAGCCCACCAACAAGCCCGGCGGTGGTATCGTCCACGCCATCATCGGTACCTTCATGCAGGTGCTGGTCACCTCCCTCATGTCGATCCCGATCGGCGTGTTTACCGCCATCTACCTCGTCGAATACTCCAAGGGCGGGTTCCTCGGACGGATTACCACGTTCATGGTCGACATCCTGACCGGTGTCCCCTCTATCGTCGCCGCCCTGTTCGTCTACGCGATGTGGATCACGATGTTCGGCTTCGATCGTTCCGGCTTCGCCGTGGCCCTCGCCCTGGTGCTGCTCATGGTCCCGATCATCGTCCGCAACACCGAGGAAATGCTGCGCATTGTTCCGATGGATCTCCGCGAGGCATCATACGCGCTCGGTGTGCCCAAGTGGAAGACCATCGTGAAGATCGTGCTTCCCACGGCTCTGTCCGGCATCGTCACCGGCATCATGCTGGCGGTGGCCCGCGTTATGGGCGAGTCCGCTCCGGTGCTGATCCTCGTGGGCTCCACCCCGATCGTCAACTGGGACGTGTTCGAGGGCAACCAGAACTCCCTGCCGTTGTTCATGTTGCAGATGTACCGCGCCGGTAACGATCCTTACGTGCTCGACCGACTCTGGGGCGCGGCTCTGACCCTGGTCATCCTCGTGGCCGCTCTGATGATCGGCGCACGCTTCGTATCCAAGCGATTCTCGGTCAAGGTGTAACCGGGTTTCCACCACCAACCACTTGACACACAACCCCAGGCGATGAACCAATACAGCTCCCATCGCCAGCCATTCTTCAAGGAGAATTACAACAATGGCTAAGCGCCTTGACCTCAATGACGTGGACATCTTCTACGGTGATTTCCACGCCGTGAAAAACGTTAACCTGCACATCCCGCCGAAGGCCGTGACCGCCTTCATCGGCCCGTCCGGCTGTGGCAAGTCCACGGTGCTGCGCACCCTGAACCGCATGCACGAGGTCATCCCGGGCGCCACCGTCACCGGTGAGATCCTCCTCGACGGTGAGAACATCTACGACCCCAAGGTGGACCCGGTATCCGTCCGTAACACCATCGGCATGGTGTTCCAGAAGGCTAACCCCTTCCCGACCATGTCCATCGAGGAAAACGTTGTTGCTGGACTGAAGCTGTCCGGCGAGAAGAACAGGAAGAAGCTCCGCGAAACGGCCGAGCGTGCCCTGCGCGGCGCGAACCTCTGGGAAGAGGTAAAGGACCGTCTCGACAAGCCGGGCGGCGGCCTGTCCGGTGGTCAGCAGCAGCGTCTGTGCATCGCCCGGGCGATCGCCGTTGAGCCCGAGGTGCTGCTCATGGACGAGCCTTGCTCCGCTCTGGACCCGATCTCGACCCTCGCCGTGGAGGACCTCATCCACGAGCTGAAGGAAGAGTTCACGATCGTCATCGTGACCCACAACATGCAGCAGGCGGCCCGCGTGTCCGACCAGACCGCATTCTTCTCCCTCGAGGCCACCGGCAAGCCCGGCAACCTCGTGGAGGTGGGCCCCACCAAGAAGATCTTCGAGAACCCCGAGAAGTCCGAGACCGAGGACTACATCTCCGGTCGCTTCGGATAAGCCCGCCCCCGTGCTCCATTGCCCGGTGCTCGCTCGTCGAGTACCGGGCTTTGCCATTCTCATAGACCCTCACCGTTCCTCACCGTTCCTCACCGTTCCTCACCGTTCCTCACCGTTCCTCACCGTTCCTCACCGTTCCTCACCGTTCCTCACCGTTCCTCACCGTCGCCCCGTGGGTCCCCGCTACTTCCACCGAGCCTCACCGACTCCCGGTCACACCCAGCGACCCCATGATGCTCTGGCTCGAGGTATTGGCAATCTCCCGCAGAGGCCCGCCGCCACAGGGCATACTGGAGACGTAAAGTCATCTCGAAGATTATCGAGGCTGGTGCGTAGGAGGTCATAGCCATGGACAGTCACGCTGAAGGTAACCCCCAGAGGACGGTGCACATCATCGTGATGGGCGTAAGCGGATGCGGTAAGACCACGCTTGCGCAGCGCATCTCCGAAAAGACCGGTTGGCCGCTGCAGGAAGCGGACGACCTGCACCCGAGCTCAACCATGGAGATCCTCAAGGACGGCAAGCTTCCCTCCGACGACGTGCGCAAAGCGTGGCTCCACAAGGTCCGCGCGTGGATCGAAGAGCAAGCTCAGCAGGGCAAAAACTCAGTGACTGCCTGCACGGCGCTGCGCCGCGAACACCGCGACATCCTCACCGGCGCGGCGGACAACGGCGGCGAACCTTCGCCCAATGGCACCGTATTCTTCGTCCACCTCTACGGCACCGAACCCGTCCTCGCCGAACGGATGGCCCAGCGTATTGGCACCGACTTGCCGAGGGAACTGTTGGCCGCTCAGCTCAACGATCTGCAGCGGCTCTTCCCCGATGAAAAGGGCATCCGGCTCGACGTGCGCCGCGACCCCGACGACCTGCTCGACGACGCTCTGAGCGCCGCGAAGTTTGCCCAGCGAGCTTACGGAGCTCCCGCTGGGTCGGATAGTTCCGGACCGGATAGTTAGCGCAGCCGCAGCAGCTTCAAACGTGGGTCAGTTAGCCGAACTCTCCGAAGTAACGCCGCTTGATCTCGTCGAACTGATGGTTCTGCTTGAGCTGCTCTTCCTCGGTCTGTTGCTGTTCAATGTAGTCCTCGGGGCGCATGCCCGTAACCATAAACACGACCCGCTGACCAATGCTCACCGCGTGGTCCGAGTAGCGCTCTAGGAACCGCGATAGCAGCGTAATGTCGACGGCTTCACGAACGGTGTACGGCCAGTCGCGCTGCGTGGTCAGCTGGAAAATGTGCTGGTGGATGTCATCCACGGCGTCGTCGTCGCGCACCAACCGCAAGGCCTTATCCGTATCGGCGCTGACGAGGATGTCCTTCACGTTCTGCGCCTCTCCCACACCCAACCGGGACATCTCGCTGATGTAGGGGCGCAGCTGCTCGGGCACAGCAATGTTTGGGTGGCGGCGCCGAGCCATCTTGGCCACGTGGACGGACAGCGCGGCCATGCGGGTCAAGTTACCCACGATGCGCTGGCCTGCCACGACCTGACGCAGATCACGAGCCACCGGTGCCTCGAGGGCGAGGAGCTCGAAGGCCGCGGTGTCCGCCTGCTCGCGAAGATCCTCGATGGCATCGATGCTGCCCACGATCCGCTCGGCCTCGGCCAAGTCCGCATGCAGTAGGGCGTGGGTTGCCGATTCCATGGACGTGCGCACGAAGTCCGCCATCAATAGCAGATCGTGGGTGAGTTGATTGAGTTGATCTCGATAAGCCGTGCGCATGCGTACCGATTTTAGCTGTGCTACACCTACCCCGCTACGCGAGCAGGCAAAAAAGACCGGAATTTCAGCGGATTTTTCTCGATCTCGCTAGCTTCCAACTACGCCCGTCCGCAGCTTCTTACTGCGCCCATCCGCGAATAGCTGGAGAAGCATCCTCACCTGCAACGACCCAATGTGACGCTTAAGTAGCCTTAGCCACCGCTGTGCATGATGTCCGCGCCCTCGGGCACGGTGTCATCCTCCGGATCGTCCAGCCATCCCTCGGGCAGAGCCACCTTCGCGGGGGAGCCCTGCCGCCCGCGGGCACCGTCCGCGTCCTCGGCCATCGCGGTGGAATCCCACACCGGTTCCAGCCTTTCACGCAGGTCGCTGAGGCTGTCGATCGTTGATAGAGCCCGCCTCAAGTCACCTCCTGCGGGGAAGCCACGCAGGTACCACGTCATGTGCTTGCGCAGGTCGCGGCAGGCCTTGCGCTCGCCGTCGTGTTCGGCGAGCAGCTCAGCGTGCCGCATGATGATCTGCGCAACTTCGCCGAACGTCGGCTCCTGTGGAATCGGCAGCCCCCGCAGGGCAGCAGATAGCTCGGCGAATAGCCACGGCCGGCCCAGGCAACCTCGTCCCACGACCACGCCGTCGCATCCAGTCTGCTCCATCATGGCCTGCGCATCCGTGGCCTTAAAGATGTCACCGTTACCCAGAACCGGCACGCGGCCATCCATGTGCTCCACAAGACGCGCGATATGGGACCAATCGGCCGAACCGGAATAGCGCTGCGCTGCAGTGCGCGCGTGCAGGGCCACGGCGGCCGCGCCCTCGTCGGCGGCGATGCGCCCGGCGTCGAGGTGGGTATGGTGCTCATCATCGATGCCCACGCGGAACTTCACCGTCACTGGAATGTCTGTGCCCTCGGTCGCCTTGACCGCCGCGGCCACGATGTTGCCGAACAGCCTGCGCTTATACGGCAGCGCCGATCCACCGCCGCGACGCGTTACCTTCGGCACCGGGCAACCGAAGTTCATGTCAATGTGATCGGCGAGGTTTTCGTCGACGATCATCTTCGCGGCTTCATACGTGTACTTCGGATCGGTGGTGTAGAGCTGCAAGCTGCGCGGATCCTCGTCTGGGGCGAACGTGGTCATGTGCAGGGTCTTCGGATTGCGCTCCACGAGGGCCCGCGCCGTTACCATCTCGCACACGTATAGGCCGGCGACCGATCCCATCCGCTCGCGCTCCTGCTCCCGGCAAAGGGTGCGGAACGCAACGTTGGTCACGCCCGCCATGGGGGCCAGCACCACCGGGGAGGACAGGTCGAGGGAACCGATGCTCAGGGCGGGGGCATCGGCGCTCATTGTCGCAGCATCAGTTTTAGTCGTCGTCACAGCCATAGTCACAGCGGCTATTTTCGCACCCAGCGGGGGTATGTGACAAAGCGGAGTCTGGTGGCGTCGAAAAGGAAAGAAGCAAAAATGGGGGAGTGACCCCGAGCACACCGAATCGGGATTCGGTAGGGTGGGGAAAGAAGCTGTGTGGCCCTAACCTGCGGTTTTGGTTGTAATTTCATAGGTT
Organism: Corynebacterium falsenii; assembly: GCF_020099275.1. NCBI lineage: Bacteria > Bacillati > Actinomycetota > Actinomycetes > Mycobacteriales > Corynebacteriaceae > Corynebacterium > Corynebacterium falsenii. The sequence continues at coordinate 962,482 of NZ_CP083646.1, forward strand.
TCAGGCGCATGTCTGAGCTGGGCTCCAGCGGCACATTCATCTTTAGGAGGAAAACAACGATGTCTGAACGCATCGCCAACGAGTTCTACAAGTCCAAGGTCATGTCGGCCGACGAGGCTGCTCAGTTTGTCAACAACGGCGACAAGGTGGGTATGTCCGGATTCACGGGAGCTGGCTACCCGAAGGCCATGCCCACCGCCATCGCCAACAAGGCAAAGGCCGCTCACGAGCGCGGTGATGAGTTCGCCATCGACGTCTTCACGGGCGCCTCCACCGCACCCGACTGCGACGGCGTCTTGGCCGAGGCCGATGCAATCCGCTACCGCGCGCCTTACCAGTCCGACCCGGTGATGCGTAAGAAGATCAACGGCGCTGAGATGAAGTACCAGGACATCCACCTCTCCCACATGGGCCTGCAGGTGGAGCAGGGCTTCTTCGGCGACTTCCAGGTCGCCATCATCGAGGCCGTGCGCATCAACGAGGAAGGCAACATCATCCCTTCCTCCGCAGTCGGCAACAACGTTGAATACCTCAACGCCGCGGACAAGATCATCATCGAGGTCAACGAGTGGCAGTCCCTCGACCTCGAGGGCATGCACGACATCTACAGCGTGCCGAAGCTGCCGAACCGCACCCCCATCCCGATCAACCGCCCCGGCGACCGCATCGGCACCCCCTTCATCCCGGTGGATCAGAACAAGGTCGTCGCCGTGGTGAAGACCGACGCTCCGGACCGCAACGCACCGTTCAAGCCGATCGACGACACCTCCAAGAAGATCGCCGGGCACTTCCTGGACCTGCTCGAGGGCGAGGTCAAGGCCGGTCGCCTGAAGTACGACCAGTACATCATGCAGTCCGGCGTGGGCAACGTGCCCAACGCTGTGATGGCGGGACTGCTGGACTCGAAGTTCGAGAACATCCAGGCCTACACCGAGGTGATCCAGGACGGCATGCTGGACCTCATCGACGCCGGCAAGATGACCGTGGCTTCCGCAACCTCCTTCGCGCTGTCGCCTGACTACGCGGAGAAGATGAACGCTGAGGCTAAGCGCTACCGCGATCACATCATCCTGCGCCCGCAGCAGATCTCCAACCACCCCGAGGTTGTGCGCCGCACGGGCCTGATCGCCTCCAACGGCATGATCGAGGCGGACATCTACGGCAACGTGAACTCCACCAACGTCTCCGGTTCCCGCATCATGAACGGCATCGGCGGCTCCGGCGACTTCACCCGCAACGCCTACCTGTCCTCCTTCATCTCCCCGTCGATCGCGAAGGACGGCGCCATCTCCGCCATCGTGCCGTTCGCCTCGCACATCGACCACACGGAGCACGACGCCATGGTGATCATCACTGAGCACGGCTACGCCGACCTGCGTGGCCTGGCACCGCGCGACCGCGTGAAGAAGATGATCGCGATCGCTCACCCGGATTACCGTCCGCTGCTGGAGGAGTACTACGAGCGTGCCACCGCTGAGGGTCACTACATGCAGACCCCGCACGATCTGAAGACCGCCTTTGATTTCCACATCAACTTGGCGGAGAAGGGCTCCATGAAGGGCGACGCTTAGGAGTCGCCTATTCGCCGATGCGGCTGCTGTTGCTGCTGTTGCTGCTGTTGCGTTGATGCTGCCGCTGTTGCTGGCGTGGCTGCGGCGGTCCCCTGGAGCTGCGTAACCGTCTCTCTGCTGTGTGTGGAGGGGCGGTTTTCTTCCGGCTCCCTGTATTGGTTATGATTGTTCCTCGTTGGGCCTTTAGCTCAGTTGGTAGAGCTACGGACTTTTAATCCGCAGGTCGTGGGTTCGAGCCCCACAGGGCCCACAGTTTTCGGTTGGGATTCCCCGCCCCTCGGCGCGCGCCGGGATGGGCGGGGTTTTCCTGTGCTGTGGCCCTTTTTCTGTTCTTTGTTGTTGCTTTTCCTTTTCACTGTTTTTTCTCTGTCTTTTCTTTCGGCGCCACCCCACGGCTGCCTAGGCCAATGGGTGATCTGGGCTTGCAGTGGGGGAGCGCTGGGGACGGCAAGGAGATTGCAGGAGATTGCTGGAGTGGCTGGGGTGGCTGGGGTGGCTGGGGTGGTCGGGGATTTGCAGCGGAGGATCGCTGGGGACTTGCAGCGGAGGATCGCTGGGGACTTGCAGCGGAGGAGCGCTGGGGGATTGCTGCAGGTGGAATAGCGATTTGTAGGAATTGATTGACCTGTTTTAAACTAAGCGGGCTGCTAAACGCCGATGCGTGTTTAGTTTGTGGGCTCCCATCGTCTAGAGGCCTAGGACCCCGCCCTTTCACGGCGGTAACACGGGTTCGAATCCCGTTGGGAGTACGGCCCTGTGGCGCAGTTGGTTAGCGCGCCGCCCTGTCACGGCGGAGGTCGCGGGTTCAAGTCCCGTCAGGGTCGCCATTACGGCGAGAAGCGTGGTTGGTCGATAGATTGCTATCGATGGCCACGCTTCTTTTGTGTCTCGGCGGGCGGCGGCTCCTCTGGTGTTGGTTGATTTTTGGGGCGTTCTGATGTTGGTCAGTTCTGGGGTAGTCGAGTTTGGGATTGGTTGGCTCTAGGTCGGTTCTAGGTCGGTATCGAGCGTGTAGGTGCCGCGTCCTTGGCTGCGTACTGGTTGGGGGAGGGGCTCCTCCTAGCCTGCGTTAGATGATTCGTACACCTAGTTTCGTCTGGTTAGTTTTCGTCGGGCGCGAAGGTCGGTGAAGTGTAGAAATGGCTTGCGTGCTTGTCTGAGAAAGTAGACGACTTATCGGTCTTGGTATGCGCTACCTGTGGATTTGGATGAAGTGGCATGGACTGTGTAGAGTAACGTCTCGTGCACAAGCGATTCCCGTAAGGGAAATGCGTGCGTGTGGCCCTGTGGCGCAGTTGGTTAGCGCGCCGCCCTGTCACGGCGGAGGTCGCGGGTTCAAGTCCCGTCAGGGTCGCTTCGGAATCTCTTCAATCAGTGTTGAGCATGATTTCGAGGCCAGATAGCTCAGTCGGTAGAGCGTTCGCCTGAAAAGTGAAAGGTCGCCGGTTCGATCCCGGCTCTGGCCACGGTGAGACCCGCCGCGTGGAATGGATTCCCGCGGTGGGTTTTTCGTTTGCCTCTCTGGGGGAGCGGCGCGAAGTCGTTCAAGGATCGAATCTCCTTCTGCTCCTTGCTGGTTGGGGCTTGGCAGCTCGGCAGTGTGGTTGCGTCCGGATTCCGGATCGGCTCGGATTGGTTTGGTTCGGGTTTGAGGTCGGGTGGCGCTCGGTGCTGGGTTGCTGGGTGTCGGCGGTTGGTCATGATGCCCGATCACTGTGGCGTCGTGGGGGTTGTGGTGGGTCGAACAGTGCCTGGACCTCCGTGCTGCCCCAGGCCTGGTCCGGCACCTTGGCTCCGGGGGCTTGGCTGGCGGTGGTGGACGTATTCACCACAACCGTGTCACTCAACCGAGGATGCGGACGCGGGCGCACGCGCGTGCCCGACCCCGGGGGTTCGGTGGACGGTGACCCAGGCGGTGATGGATCGGTTCCTGTTGGGGTTGTTGGTGGTGGTGCCCCAGGCAGGTCCGGTAAGCCCTCATGAGTGTGGCGGGCTTCCCTCCAGCCGACGCGTCCGGAATCCGGATCAACCTCGGCATGGCCCATACCGGCACCACCATCATGCTGATCCCTATTCATCCGATGATGCGTCCGACACAACAACGTCAAATTATCAATGCTCGTGCGTCCCCCATGGGACCAGGCTGTGATGTGGTGGACATCGCAGTCCACCGCAGCCCGGTTACACCCCGGATACGCACAACACAGCTGCTCAGCCACGAGCATGAGCTTCTGCTCCACCGTGGCGTGCCGCTTCATCCGCGCGGCAGTGAGGGCGCGTCCGGAATCCGGATCGAGAACCACCCCCAGATCATGCTCAGCCAACCCCAACCGGAGAATATCGATCGGGTGCAGCCGGGCATTCGTGTTGGTGGGAAACCACACACTAGGTGCATTCAGTGATTCTCCGGACACCGGTAGTGGTGAGCCTGTGTCGGCATCGTTGGCACTCGCAGCACTGCCCGTGTTGGTAGCGGTGGCACAAGCTGCATCGGCGCCGGCATTAATGGAGCCAGGAGCACTACCCGTATCTGTGGGCAGCGTAGTGAGGTCTTTGGCGGACAGTGCCACCACCAAAGAGGCCAACCCCCGTGTGCGTGGGGCGGTGGCGGCGTCAGCATCCTCGGCCCAGGTTTCCAACATGGACATGAACACATCCGCCCTGCGTTGAGCCATGGTTCTACGGTCCTCGTCTGTGTTCACCCCACGGCTGCGGTCGAAGGCCGCTAGCCGTGCTGGGGACATCAGTGTTTCCAACAGCGCGTGCCCGGTGCGGGGGAGGACGGCGGTGAGGCGGATGTTGCCGTGGGTGTCGGCGGGTGACCAGACGAGTTTGCGTGCCCGGTAGTCAGCGGTGGGATCCACCACAGTGCTATTCAACGTGCGGACTTGGGTGCGCAGGTGGAGTTTCAGGTCGTCGACGGTGGTGGTGGTTGCCATGGTGGTGGCGTTGTCGAGCAGGATGTGGTGATGCTCGTGGTGCAGGCTGGGGTGGAGGTGTTCGAGTTCGCGGTTGATCTCCGCCAGTTTCGCATCAGAGAGCTTGCGGGCTTGTTTCCGTGCCTGTGCTTGGGCGGCGAGGTGGGCTTGGTGGGCCTCGTGTGCCCGGCGGCGTTCGGCGAGTTGGTCGGCACGGTTCTGGGCATCGTCGGTGTCACCGTTGTCGCCCGGGTCTTCAGCGGTGCTGTCGCTGGCATCCCCGTCGCCGTCATCTTTGGGTGGTTCGGGTGGTTTGTACAGGCTTATCCCGAGGTTGATCCACTGACGGGCTTGGTATTCGGAGGTGTCCAACAACCTAGCGAGGTAGGTCGAGGTTCGTGTCGTGCCCGCCTCGCGGGAGACTCCCGCTTCGTGGGCGGCGTAAGCGAATGCGGCGTAGAGGGTGTCGGTGTGGCTGATGGTTTTCAACAGTCGGATGATGTCGGTGCGGTGGGTGTGGAACAACTCGGCGGTGGGGGTGGTGAGGATGTCGGTGACCGCTGTCATGGATGCTTCGATGACATCAACATGAGTAGTTAAGTCGCTAGCGGTATCGTTTGTGTGTTCGTCTGTTCTGGTTGGCTCTGTGGTGTGTGGTGTGGTGGTCATGGTGACCTTCCCCCTGAATGATTCCCCTACTATGGTCTTGCTGTATCCGTGACACACCGGGAATAAACCCCGACATACCTGCTAAAAGCCAGCATGTCTGGATGTTGTTTGGTGTTTCCCCGTGGTGTGGCGTCCCCGTGTGGTGTTGTTGGTTTCTATAGTACAGGCGTGTGCGACCCCCGGCAAGGGGTTTCGGTAACATTTTCGAAAAATATCCGGTCGCTCTGTCTGGATGAGGGTGATGCGGGCACAGGCGATGCAGCGAGCGCCCAGAATGCCTGTGCAGGCACTACCTGCAACCACCCGAACCCAACCCAACGAACGGCAAGCTGGTGGCGTCGAACCAAAAAAGGGGGCTAACCCGCCGCTAAGCGCTATCAACCCCGATGAGCGCTACCCGGACCCGGCGAAGCGCTACAACAACCCCAACACACCCAACACCACACACCCGCCAAAGTTGTCATAATGGAGGAACGCGTCATCACGTCACTGCGCCGGACGCGGGGAAAGACCCCAGGCAGGCGCGAGAGGAGCACATTACTCATGAAGAAGGTCGTAAACGACGAGTCCAATTCCCGATTTGTCATCGAGGTCGACGGCAATGAGGCCGGTTTCGCCGAATACAAGAATGTCGGCGACGACGTCCGCGAGTTCCACCACACCGTCGTGAACCCCGACTACCGCGGGCAGGGCCTGTCCAAGCCGCTGATCATGGAGGCGCTGGAGTCCACTCGCGAAGCGGGTTACTCGGTGATCCCCACGTGCTCCGCCGTCGAGGGCTTCATTGAAAAGAACCCTGATTTCCAGGACATGGTTCATCAGGGTTAGTTCTCGAACGGTTTGTTACCGCTCGTCCCGCTAGCGGGAGGGTCGGCTGGGGGCGCCTATATTCGACGCCACAAGCCCGCCTAAATATTATTTTGCATATCGTCGACCCACTTGACAGCGTCGACTAGGGGAGTGTTCTGCTCCGGCTTGCGCGGGCGGATCTTTGCCGGGATGCCGGTGAGGATGGAGTGCGGCGGGGCGTCCTTGGTCACCACGGCATTCGCACCGATTGCAGAGCCCTCACCGATGGTGATGGGGCCCAGAACCTTCGCGCCGGCGCCGATCATCACGCCATTGCCGATGGTGGGGTGGCGCTTGCATTGAACGAGCTCCGAGCCGCCGAGGGTCACGCCGTGGTACAGCATCACGTCGTCGCCGATTTCCGCGGTTTCGCCAATCACCACGCCCATACCGTGATCAATGAAGAAGCGGCGGCCGATGGTTGCGCCGGGGTGGATCTCCACGCCGGTGAGCGCACGGGTCAGCTGCGACAGGATGCGGGCGGGGCCCTTCATTCCTCGGGTCCACAGTGCGTGCGCAACCCGGTGGGACCAGATCGCGTGGAGGCCGGAGTACACGATGGCGTTTTCTACGTCACCGCGGGCGGCCGGGTCGTGTTCCCGGGCGTTGGCGAGGTCTTCGCGGATTCTGCCGAGAATGCTCACAGTCTAGGGTCTTTCTGCAGTCGGGTACGTGGGTCTTTGGGGGTATTTACGGGTCTTTGCGGGTTTTGTGAGACTACGTGGGTGTTGCGCCGGTCTTCAGTCTCGTTGCTGATGCTCGAGCCAACGGCACTAAGACAACGACACCGAGACACCGGCACTGAGTCACCAACAGCTGTCGCTCTAACCACCTTAGCTACTTCAGCTACATCAGCCACACGGCCTCAGGTGAGGAGAACCCCGATGAGGCCTCCCAACCAAGCCACTACAGCTCAGCGTGCCTCATCGGGGTCTCCCATGCACATTCCATGCATGCTCCATGCAACGAAGGCTGGAAATCTAGTCGCGCAGGTCGTCGAACAGAACGGTGGACACGTAGCGCTCACCAAAGTCGCAGACGATAACGACGATGGTCTTGCCCTCGTTCTCCGGCTTCTTGGCCTCTTCCAGCGCAGCCCACACAGCAGCACCGGAGGAGATACCAGCCAGGATGCCTTCCTTGGCGGCCAGCTCGCGGGCGGTGGAGATGGCCTTGTCCAGCGGCACGTCGGTCACGCGATCCAGGATGTCCTTGTTGAGGTTCTCCGGGAAGAAGTTGGTGCCCAGGCCCTGGATCTTGTGGGGGCCGAAGCGGCCCTCGGTGAGCAGCGGGGAGTCGGCGGGCTCCACGCCCACGATCTCGACCTTGTCGGACTTCTCCTTGAGGTACTTGGATGCGCCGGAGACGGTGCCGCCGGTACCGATGCCGGAAACGAAGATGTCTACATCGCCATCGGTGTCTTCCCAGATCTCCGGGCCGGTGGTGTTGTAGTGGACCTCGGGGTTGGCCGGGTTGGAGAACTGGCGAGCCAGGATGGCGTTGTCAGTGGACTCAACGATTTCGTTGGCCTTGTCCACGGCGCCCTGCATTCCGCCTGCACCGGGGGTCAGGACCAGCTCGGCGCCCAGGGCACGGAGCATGATGCGACGCTCGTTGGACATGGTCTCGGGCATGGTCAGCACGACCTTGTAGCCCTTGGCTGCACCAACCATGGCCAGTGCGATGCCGGTGTTGCCGGAGGTAGCCTCCACGATGGTGCCACCGGGCTTGAGGGAGCCGTCCTTTTCAGCGGCCTCGATGATGGCCTTACCGATGCGGTCCTTGACGGAGTTGCCGGGGTTGGCGGATTCCAGCTTAAACAGCACGGTTGCGCCCAGGCCCTCGGTCAGCTTGCTGGCCTTCACGAGGGGAGTGTGGCCGACGAGGTCGGTGATGTTGTCGTAGATCTTTGCCACGATTGATCTTCCTTTCGGCACTCGCGTCGAGTGCAGACTGATCGGTCTATTTGTTGCCTGCGGCATAGCCTACACTCTTTTTCCCGACGCCACCACGAATCCCCAACACCACCTCATTCCGGGCCCTCGCGTCGTGTATGTCACACAGTGGTACAACGAGCGCAGCGCTCCATATCGCCGACAAAGCGATATGGAGCGCTGCATAAGTGTTACTACGCAGGGCAGTCCAGTGAGGCAGAGAAAACCCAGTGGGGCAGGACAGCCCAGGAAGTTAGAACTCCCCGCAGTTGGACGGCGCGGGCTCGCCCTTAAACCGGCTGACCATGTAGGCCAGCGAGGCAGGGGTCTCAGCCAGCATGGGGATCGCGTGGTTGAGGGCAGACTTCGGAAGCACCTCGGGTGTCTCGTCGGTGACGAACCACACCTTGCCACCCTGCTCGCAGTAGGACTTCGCCATGTCGCGCACCTGGCCGTAGGGGATCGTGTCATCGTGCCGACCTGCGACCACCATCATCGGGGCGTTGAGCGGGCGCTTGCCGATGCGCTGCTCTTCGATGATCTCGTGCAGCTCCGGCAGACGCTGAAGGAGCTCGCCGAAGGATTCGCCGGTCTTGGTCAGCGTGCGGGTGTCCGTCAGCCCCCACGTCACGGCCGAGTCGATGATGCACCGATCCTTCGTGGCCTCCAAGAATGCCTTGCCCTTGTCGTTGAAGTACTCGTCCTTGAGGTAGGCGAGATCGGGGCGACGCTCGAGGTAGCCATTGAGGGTGTACCCCAGCACGCCGGCAATGAGGTGGCTATCCACCGCGTTGACAACCTGGCTCAAGTCAGCGGGCACGGCACCCGCGTAGCTGCCCTTCATGTTCAGATCTGGGGCGTACTCACCGGCGAGCTCCGCGCCGGCTGCAGAGGCACCGCCACCCTGGGAGTACCCGTACAACCCAACGGGCGAATCGGCTGGCACGCCGGCGGCGGCGAGGCCGGCCCTGGCGGCGTCGAGAATAGCGTGAGCCTGTTCCGCGCGGTTCATGTACGTGTGCATGCCCGGGGTGCCCAAGCCGATCAGGTCGGCGGAGACAACGCGCATGCCCAACGCCGAGGCGAGGTACATCGTGGGCAACTCGTAATTGATATTGATGGCGCCGTTGCGAAGATCCGCGTTCGCGACCAAGCCTGCAGCGCGGGAAGGAGCGCACACATCAGCCTGGCCGCGGGTGCCCGGTGCGAATACCAAGGTGGGCACCGGCCCCGGGCCCTGCCACGGATTGACGGGCTCGATGACATAACCGCTGGCCGTGATGGGCTTATCGTCCTGCGTGCGGGTGCTGTACAGGATCTTCGTCGCCTGCCCTGGACCGGGCGCGCCCGTGACGTCCAGCGCGTGGGGAGCCGGCTGAGTGCGGATCACCGTGCCCGGCTGCGAGGGGATCTCGGCCGGGGTGGCGTAGAAGGGATCTTCCGGGTTGAAACTGCTGCCCGGCGTGCCCGTGTGGATCGAAGAACCCGGCACCAGCGGCACCGGCTCGGACGACAGCGTGGATCCTTCAGTCTGCGCTGCTGCCATCGGAGCGGTCACAGCCGACGTTGCGAGCGCGATCGAGGACGCGATGGATACGAAACCTGCGATGAAACGTCTTTTTTTGTTCACAAATCGAAAGCTAGCAGTGTGCTGCGGGCGACGTGATGCTTTTTGCAGAACTTCGTGCGAAACCGCCAAGCGCCAGCTTCCAGCCAGCACCTCCCCGCATGCGCACAACTGCCATCCCCCGAGCTGGGTGCCGGGGCGGGGGAGGAGCTGGTGGCGTCGAGACGAAAAGGCCCACCCCGCACTGCGGATTTTGCAACAATGGCAACCATGAGCACCTACGAGACCATTGAAACGTCCGTCAAGAACAACGTGGCAACCATCATCCTCAACCGGCCGAAGGCGCTCAACGCGCTCAATAGCCAGGTGCTGAAGGATGTGGTCGATGCCGCCACCGGCTTCGATAAGGACGGCGAGATCGGCGCGATCGTCATCACCGGCAGCGAAAAGGCCTTCGCCGCCGGCGCGGACATCAAAGAAATGAAGGAAGAGACCTACCCCGAGGTCGCGGAGAAGCGCATGTTCGCTGAATGGGAGACCATCGCGCAGCTCAGCACCCCGATTATCACCGCAGTCTCCGGCTTCGCCCTCGGCGGCGGCTGCGAGGTCGCAATGCTCGGAGACATCCTCTTGGCCAGCGAAACCGCCAAGTTCGGCCAGCCGGAGATCACCCTGGGCATCATCCCCGGCATGGGCGGCACCCAGCGCCTCACCCGCGCGGTCGGTAAGTACAAGGCCATGGACCTCATCCTCACCGGTCGCATGATGGACGCTGAGGAAGCCGAGCGCGCCGGGCTCGTATCCCGCATTCTGCCTGCCGAAGGCTTCTTCGACGAGGTGCAGAAGGTCGCGGAGAAGGTCGCCGGCATGTCCCATGTGGCCACCGCAGCGGCCACCGCCATGGTTGATGAGGCCTACCAAACCACCCTCACCGACGGCGTGGAGGCGGAGCGCCAGCAATTCTGGAAGCTCTTCGACACCGAAGATCAGACCGAGGGCATGACCGCGTTCGTGGAAAAGCGCAAGCCAGAGTGGAAGAACCGCTAACGGCTGCTCACCGCGCCAAGTGGAGTGAGTCATGGCACAATAATGCCCATGGCAAAGACTAAGGAATTCTCCAGCAGTGTGGACCTGCCCATCGAGCGGGTCCATCAGATTGTGACCTCCGAGCAGTACCTCACCACCACCGACGAGATGATTACCGAGTCCACCGTTGAGATCCTGCACGCGGAGCGTCAGGTGGGGGATGACGGCGAAGTCCGCGCCCTAGTCACTGTGACATCGGCGACGCCACAAGATAGCGACACCCCGACGGAGGAGAAGGAGCACCAGCCCGAGAGCCTCCTCAACGAAGATCCGCACGAGCCCACCGGTGACGGTGACAGCAACGGGCTGGAAACCACCCAGGCGACCATCGTGAGCGCGCCCGATGCGGATGGTTCCTTCCGCATGATCTCCGATACTCCGCTGCCCAACGGGATGGGCGAGATGTCCACCACTTTCAGCTTCGTCCCGGCCGGACCGAGCGAGACCACCGTCAACGTCCAGGCTATGGCGAACGTGAAGATCCCGATCGTCGGCGGCAAGCTGGCGAAGAAGCTGCTGGAGAGCTCCGAGCAGACCGTGGAAAACGGGCTGGAGCGGGTGCGCCGCCTCGACCAGGTGCAGAGCTAGCAGACAGAGCTAGCCGGGAGCGCTAGCCGGGCCGGGCTCTAGGAGCCCGCGCTACGAACCGCAAGATGAACAGCGTTTCACGTTTAGGCGGGGGCAATTTTGGGGGTAATTAGGGTCTGTTCTATACTCAACCCAGACATGACGTCAGGTTGAGAATAGACCCCCGAGGTGAGGGTTCCGGTACCTGCCGGAGCTTCACATCGAGAACCGTTTTCCCAGCTCGCGGCCGCTTTACAGTAGCCAGGGCACTGCTAGATGGGCGAACCCTTCCCGAGGCCTTACTGGGGGAGACCAATTCTCCGGGCATCCCCGGGGACCCTTCTTGAGGAGTGAGCACGTGGACCAACAGCGGCAACGCGAGGACGAAGACGTCATCATTTCTGCCCTCAATTCTTTAAAGAATGCCACTGGAATCCCGGTCACCATGTACGGCACGTGCATGGACGATGGGAAGCTGCACATCAACAAATGGGTGGGACTGCGCACTCCCGCTCTCTACAACCTGGAGATCAACGCCGGCGCGGGTGTCGGCGGCCGGGTGATGACCACGCGCCGCCCCGTGGGCGTATCCGACTACACCCGTACGAAGTACATCACCCACGAGTTCGACCGCCAGGTGCGCGACGAAGGGCTGCACTCCATCGTGGCCGTGCCGGTGATCGTGTCGCGGGAAATGAAGGGGGTCCTGTACGGCGGGGTGCACTCCCGCGCCCGCATGGGGGACAAGGTGTTGGAAGAGGTCACCATGACCGCTCGCTGCCTCGAGCAGGAACTCGCGGTCAACGACGCCCTGCGTAAGAGCGACGGTGGCCGCGCCGCCGCTGCCGCATCACCCAACCCGAAGCAGGTCCGCACGATGTCTGGCGCGGAGTGGGAGCAGGTCCGTGCTACTCACAGCAAGCTGCGCATGCTGGCTAACCGCGTGGATGATGACACTCTCCGCCGCGACCTCGAGGTCCTCTGCGATCAGATGGTCTCCCCGGTTCGGGTGAAGCAAACCACGAAGCTCTCCGCACGCGAGCTGGACGTTCTCGCCTGCGTGGCCCTGGGGCACACCAATGTGGAAGCCGCCGCCGAGATGGGCATTGGTGCGGAGACGGTGAAGAGCTACCTGCGCTCGGTCATGCGCAAGCTCGGGGCGCACACCCGTTACGAAGCCGTCAACGCTGCGCGCCGCATCGGAGCCCTGCCCTGATCTGCTCTGCCCTGTTCCGCCCTGCCCTGATCCTCGGGTCTAGTGCGACCCAACTGAGACAACCCCGGCCTTTTTCTCTAGGCTGGTGCCTGTGAAAGACACCTTTGTAGTTACTGGAGGAGCCCGCCTCTCCGGCGCCGTCAAGGTATCCGGCGCCAAGAACAGCGTGCTCAAGCTCATGTCCGCCGCACTGTTGGCAGAAGGCACCACCACGCTGACCAACTGCCCGCAGATCGCAGACGTTCCCTACATGGCCGATGTTCTGCGCGGGCTCGGCTGCGACGTGGAGCTCGATGGCTCCACCGTCCACATCACCACGCCAGCCGTCGTGGAGTACAACGCGGATTTCGATGCCGTCCGTCAGTTCCGCGCTTCGGTGGCCGTGCTGGGCCCCCTGACCGCTCGCCGGCTCAAGGCCCGCGTGGCCCTGCCCGGCGGCGATGCTATCGGCTCCCGCCCGCTCGACATGCATCAATCTGGCTTGGAGAAGCTCGGCGCCCGCACGCACATCGAACACGGCTGCGTGGTCGCGGAAGCCGATGAGCTGCATGGAGCCACGATCAAGCTGGACTTCCCGTCGGTGGGTGCAACGGAAAACATCCTGACGGCGTCGGTCCTCGCCGAAGGCACAACCGTGCTGGACAACGCCGCCCGCGAACCCGAGATCGTCGACTTGTGCATGATGCTCACCGAGATGGGCGCGAAGATCGAGGGCGCCGGGTCGAACACCATCACTGTTGAGGGCGTGAAGTCGCTGCGCCCCACGCAGCACGAGGTGGTCGGTGACCGCATCGTTGCAGGTACGTGGGCGTATGCGGCGGCGATGACCCAGGGTGACATCACAGTGGGCGGCATCAACCCGCAGCACCTGCACTTCGTGCTGGAGAAGCTGAAGCTGGCGGGTGCGCAGGTGGAGACGTACCCGACGGGCTTCCGCGTGGTGCAAAACACCCCGCCGGTGGCCGTTGATTACCAGACGTTGCCGTTCCCCGGCTTCCCCACGGATCTGCAGCCCATGGCCATTGCGCTGTGCACGGTGAGCCAGGGGTTGAGCGTGATCACGGAGAACATTTTCGAATCGCGGTTCCGCTTCGTCGACGAGATGATGCGCCTTGGCGCCGATGCCTCCATTGACGGTCACCATGTGGTGATCCGCGGTGGGCGCACGTTATCGTCTGCGCCGGTGTGGAGCTCCGACATTCGCGCCGGTGCGGGCCTAGTGCTCGCTGGCCTGGTCGCCGAGGGGGAGACGGTGGTGCACGACGTCTACCACATCGACCGTGGCTACCCGGATTTCCCGGAGCAGCTCAATGCGCTGGGTGCGCACGTGGAGCGCCGCTCCGAGTAGCTGGCCTTCGGGGTGGCCGTTCCGTTTTGGTTGGTGGTTCGGCTTCTTTGTGGTTCGACGCCATCATGGTGTGTGGTTGTTGGGTGGTGTTTGTGGGGCGTGAGCTGGGGATTTGTGTGTTGGTGGTGGGGTGTGTAGATTTATTCGAGTCAGCGCGACCGACACCGCGACCGTGACCACAATAGTTACCGAGATTGTTCTTGGGTGATGTGGTGGGTGTGCGGCAGGACAACGGCCCTGACGGTTTCCATTGAAGTAGCAGTGGTGTTCACCGAGTGTTTACATCCTGTTCGCCACGGATTTGCTTTGTAGCGTGTGGTTGGTATAAGCTCGGATTCCTGTCACGATGAGCTCCACATCTTGTGGGTGTGGGTGGTTTGTTGTGTGCGTAAGTTGTTTGAGAACTCAATAGTGTGATGAACCAAGTGCAGTGCATGATGGCATGTTTTGTGTTGTTGTGTGCTGTTGAATGATTATTTTTTTCAACCTTGTTGATTGTTCATCGTTGGCCGCATGGTCGCATGCCGTTTATGGGTGTGTGGTTGGTGTGGTTCGTGCCAGCGCGGGTGGGTAACGCCGCCGCGTTAAATATTGTGGTGCGTAATCCCCTACTTATTGTTTTTGTGGGTGGGGGTCTGATGATGAATGTTTTGATTTTTTGTCAGTAATTTTTGGTTATTTTGCCAGTTGTTCAGGCTCTTTGTTCTGAAACAATGTTCTTATGGAGAGTTTGATCCTGGCTCAGGACGAACGCTGGCGGCGTGCTTAACACATGCAAGTCGAACGGAAAGGCCCTTGCTTGCAGGGGTACTCGAGTGGCGAACGGGTGAGTAACACGTGGGTGATCTGCCTTGTACTTCGGGATAAGCCTGGGAAACTGGGTCTAATACCGGATAGGACCATGCTTTAGTGTGTGTGGTGGAAAGTTTTTTCGGTACAAGATGAGCCCGCGGCCTATCAGCTTGTTGGTGGGGTAATGGCCTACCAAGGCGACGACGGGTAGCCGGCCTGAGAGGGTGTACGGCCACATTGGGACTGAGACACGGCCCAGACTCCTACGGGAGGCAGCAGTGGGGAATATTGCACAATGGGCGCAAGCCTGATGCAGCGACGCCGCGTGAGGGATGACGGCCTTCGGGTTGTAAACCTCTTTCGCTAGGGAAGAAGCCACTTGTGGTGACGGTACCTGGATAAGAAGCACCGGCTAACTACGTGCCAGCAGCCGCGGTAATACGTAGGGTGCGAGCGTTGTCCGGAATTACTGGGCGTAAAGAGCTCGTAGGTGGTTTGTCGCGTCGTCTGTGAAATCCCGGGGCTTAACTCCGGGCGTGCAGGCGATACGGGCATAACTGGAGTGCTGTAGGGGAGACTGGAATTCCTGGTGTAGCGGTGAAATGCGCAGATATCAGGAGGAACACCGATGGCGAAGGCAGGTCTCTGGGCAGTAACTGACGCTGAGGAGCGAAAGCATGGGTAGCGAACAGGATTAGATACCCTGGTAGTCCATGCCGTAAACGGTGGGCGCTAGGTGTGGGGATCTTTCTACGATTTCCGTGCCGTAGCTAACGCATTAAGCGCCCCGCCTGGGGAGTACGGCCGCAAGGCTAAAACTCAAAGGAATTGACGGGGGCCCGCACAAGCGGCGGAGCATGTGGATTAATTCGATGCAACGCGAAGAACCTTACCTGGGCTTGACATATGCAGGATCGCTGCAGAGATGTAGTTTCCCTTGTGGTCTGTATACAGGTGGTGCATGGTTGTCGTCAGCTCGTGTCGTGAGATGTTGGGTTAAGTCCCGCAACGAGCGCAACCCTTGTCTTGTGTTGCCAGCACGTTATGGTGGGGACTCGCGAGAGACTGCCGGGGTTAACTCGGAGGAAGGTGGGGATGACGTCAAATCATCATGCCCCTTATGTCCAGGGCTTCACACATGCTACAATGGTCGGTACAGAGGGTCGCGATACCGTGAGGTGGAGCTAATCCCTGAAAGCCGGTCTCAGTTCGGATTGGAGTCTGCAACTCGACTCCATGAAGTCGGAGTCGCTAGTAATCGCAGATCAGCAACGCTGCGGTGAATACGTTCCCGGGCCTTGTACACACCGCCCGTCACGTCATGAAAGTTGGTAACACCCGAAGCCAGTGGCCCAAACTCGTTAGGGAGCTGTCGAAGGTGGGATCGGCGATTGGGACGAAGTCGTAACAAGGTAGCCGTACCGGAAGGTGCGGCTGGATCACCTCCTTTCTAAGGAGTTATATTTTCATTATTTTCATCTGGGTAGTTCACGGACCGTGCCCCACGATTGGTGTGGGGTTGGTGTGGTGGATGATCAACACCAGTGGTTGATGTGAATTGTTGTTTGTTCTTGGTTTGTCATATTGTTGGGTGTCTGGAACGGCTTGTGTTGTTCCTTTGAGTGGGATTCCCATGGTTGCGCATGACTGGTTGGTTGTGTGTGGGTGTGGGGTTCGTGTTGTTTGAGAACTGTATAGTGGACGCGAGTATCTTTACTCGCCGCATGTGAGCGCACTGTGTGTGTTTGTGTGTGGTGGGTGTTGAATATTCTTTATTCTTCTTGTTTAGTGTGATTTTGTTTGTGGTGTATCCATGTAAACCTGATTGTTTGTGTGTGTTGTCTGTGAAGGGCGCACGGTGGATGCCTTGGCACAATGAGCCGATGAAGGACGTGTAAGGCCGCGATAGGCCTCGGGGAGTTGCCAATAGAGCGTTGATCCGAGGGTGTCCGAATGGGGAAACCTGGCCATCGTTATGGGTGGTCGCCTGCCAGTGAATTCATAGCTGGTGTGGAGGGAACGCGGGGAAGTGAAACATCTCAGTACCCGTAGGAGAAGAAAATAATAATGATTCCGTTAGTAGCGGCGAGCGAACGCGGATTATGTGGCTAAACCATATGCGTGTGATACCTGGCAGGGGTTGCGTGTGTGGGGTTGTGGGACGAATGCGTGCGGTGCTGCCATGCCGTGCATTGTCATAGTGTGTTAGCGGAAGTGGTTTGGAATGGCCTGCCGTAGACGGTGAGAGTCCGGTACGTGAAAGCATGACTGTGGTGGTGTGTGTTTGTTCCCGAGTAGCAGCGGGCTCGTGGAATCTGCTGTGAATCTGCCGGGACCATCCGGTAAGCCTGAATACTTGTTGTGACCGATAGCGGATGAGTACCGTGAGGGAATGGTGAAAAGTACCCCGGGAGGGGAGTGAAATAGTACCTGAAACCGTGTGCTTACAATCCGTCAGAGCCTTTTGGGGTGATGGCGTGCCTTTTGAAGAATGAGCCTGCGAGTCAGCGGCATGTCGCGAGGTTAACCCGTGTATGTGGGGTAGTCGTAGCGAAAGCGAATACTAACTAGTGTGTTTGTAGTGGCATGTCCTGGACCCGAAGCGGGGTGATCTACCCATGGCCAGTGTGAAGCAGCTGTAAGAGGTTGTGGAGGCGCGAACCCACTTAGGTTGAAAACTGAGGGGATGAGTTGTGGGTAGGGGTGAAAGGCCAATCAAACTCCGTGATAGCTGGTTCTCCCCGAAATGCATTTAGGTGCAGCGTCGTGTGTTTCTTGCCGGAGGTAGAGCTACTGGTTGGTTTAGCGGGACTATCATCTTAGCGACATCAGCCAAACTCCGAATGCCGGTAAGTCAGAGCGCGGCAGTGAGACTGCGGGGGATAAGCTTCGTAGTCGAGAGGGAAACAGCCCAGATCGCCGGCTAAGGCCCCTAAGAGTGTACTAAGTGGAAAAGGATGTGGGATCGCGAAGACAGCCAGGAGGTTGGCTTAGAAGCAGCCATCCTTGAAAGAGTGCGTAATAGCTCACTGGTCGAGTGGTTCTGCGCCGACAATGTAGTGGGGCTCAAGTACACCGCCGAAGCCGCGGAACTCGCATTTTGTGTGGGTTGGTAGGGGAGCGTCGTGTGGCCGGTGAAGGTGCGGGGTGACCCAGTGCTGGAGGCTATGCGAGTGAGAATGCAGGCATGAGTAGCGAATGACAAGTGGAAAACTTGTCCGCCGGATGACTAAGGGTTCCTGGGTTAAGCTAATCTTCCCAGGGTGAGTCGGGACCTAAGGCGAGGCCGACAGGCGTAGTCGATGGATAACGGGTTGATATTCCCGTACCCGTGTATGTGCGCCCAATGGTGAATCGGGGATACTAACCACCCTGACCCGCCACTAACGCACCTTTGGTGTGTGGTGTGTGGTGATGCGTGGGACCTGATCTGGTAGTAGCCAAGCGATGGGGTGACACAGGTTGGTAGCCAAGCCACTTATTGGATTGTGGTGTAAGCGTGTGGCACGTGCCCAGTGGTAAATCCGGGGCACATGATGTGTGAGGCGTGATGCGTACCCGTTGTGGGGATGTTGGTGATCCTGTACTGTCGAGAAAAGCCTCTAGTGAGTGCATACATGGCCCGTACCCATAACCGACACAGGTGGTCAGGTAGAGAATACTAAGGCGATCGGGTGAACTGTGGTTAAGGAACTCGGCAAAATGCCCCCGTAACTTCGGGAGAAGGGGGGCCACTGCTGGTGACAGACTGGTTTTGAGCTGGTGGTGGTCGCAGAGAATAGAGGGAAGCGACTGTTTACTAAAAACACAGGTCCGTGCGAAGACGGTGAAGTCGATGTATACGGACTGACGCCTGCCCGGTGCTGGAAGGTTAAGAGGACCTGTTAGACCCTTTTGGGTCGAAGCGGAGAATTTAAGCCCCAGTAAACGGCGGTGGTAACTATAACCATCCTAAGGTAGCGAAATTCCTTGTCGGGTAAGTTCCGACCTGCACGAATGGCGTAACGACTTCCCTGCTGTCTCAACCACAGGCCCGGCGAAATTGCAGTACGAGTAAAGATGCTCGTTACGCGCGGCAGGACGAAAAGACCCCGGGACCTTCACTATAGCTTGGTATTGGTGTTTGGTTCGGTTTGTGTAGGATAGGTGGGAGACTGTGAAGCTATCACGCCAGTGGTGGTGGAGTCGTTGTTGAAATACCACTCTGATCGTATTGAGCATCTCAACCTCGGCCCGTGATCCGGGTTAGGGACAGTGCCTGGTGGGTAGTTTAACTGGGGCGGTTGCCTCCCAAAGAGTAACGGAGGCGCCCAAAGGTTCCCTCAGCCTGGTTGGCAATCAGGTGTTGAGTGTAAGTGCACAAGGGAGCTTGACTGTGAGACTGACAGGTCGAGCAGGTACGAAAGTAGGGACTAGTGATCCGGCACCGGCTTGTGGAAGCGGTGTCGCTCAACGGATAAAAGGTACCCCGGGGATAACAGGCTGATCTTCCCCAAGAGTCCATATCGACGGGATGGTTTGGCACCTCGATGTCGGCTCGTCGCATCCTGGGGCTGGAGTAGGTCCCAAGGGTTGGGCTGTTCGCCCATTAAAGCGGCACGCGAGCTGGGTTTAGAACGTCGTGAGACAGTTCGGTCTCTATCCGCCGTGCGCGTTGAAACTTGAGAAAGGCTGTCCCTAGTACGAGAGGACCGGGACGGACATACCTCTGGTGGGCCAGTTGTCACGCCCGTGGCATGGCTGGTTGGCTACGTATGGAAGGGATAACCGCTGAAAGCATCTAAGCGGGAAGCCTGTTTCGAGATGAGGTTTCTTTTGAGGTTCCCTATAGATGATGGGGTTGATAGGCCGGATCTGGAAGCACTGTGAGGTGTGGAGGTGACCGGTACTAATTTACCAATGTTCAACACACATAAAATTGTTGGTTTGTGTGGATCACACCCGTAGCACCCGTTTGGTGGTGTTCGGCTGGTCACATGGAGCGTGTTGGATAAACGATTATTCTTGTTGCCCTGTTTGTGGGTTGCTCGCGTCTGTTATGCAGTGTCTGGAACGACACGGCACACCACCACCATGGTGTGGGTGGGTGTGTTTGGTTCCGTTTGTTGTGTCGGTGGTTGTTAGCGGTAAGGATCCGCCCGGTCCCTTTCCGAACCCGGTAGCTAAGCTTACCTGCGCTGATGGTACTGCACCTGGGAGGGTGTGGGAGAGTAAGTCACCGCCGGCCTTAAACTTGATAGTGGGTGGTCAGTGTTGGCTGTGTTTGTCACAAAAAGAAGGTGATGATCACAACCGGCACTGACCACCCTCTCTTGCATGCGCAAAAAAGATGAGCTCCCTGCATGCGTCGGTGGATGAGGGGTAAGGGGACCCGTCTTGGTTTGTAGAGCTTTCTAGTTCGACATCGCATGGAGAAGTGTACGTTCGCTGTGTTTTGCGGGTTAGCTTTCTGCAAAAGCCCAGTTGATCAAAGGTGCTTCCTCACAGAACACGGCATGCGCACACGGTAAATCGGCGGAGTGCGCTGACAATGTGATCTCTTTGTGAGGCTCCCGCTTCTTCAGGGTCGTCCGAATCCCTATTCGTCGGGAGCTTTCAAACGAACGTCTCATAGACAAAAAAATTGGCGCTCCCAAGAACGGGGGCGCCGTTTTAGCAGCGGATTACATCGGTCTTGCGGGGGGTGCGAGGTTTTCGGTGGCTAGCTCTTGGCGAGGTCCTCTTGGTGAGTGTCGCAGTCTGCACTGCCTTGCTGTACTTGACTGAGCCCACCTGAGCCCACCTGAGTCCACTGAGTTCTAGTTAGTCCTACAGTGGCTCACTAGGAATGGAAGCGTTGTTACGGCTGCTTCCAGTTGTCGCGCGTCACGGGCGCATCGCCGAAGCCATCGTGGTCGTCATCGGAGGAGTTAATGCCACCGCGGAACGTATCGTGGGCGGATGGTTTCACCGAATGTGGGGCCCGGTCAGCCGTGTTGAACAGCAAGTTGAGAACAATCGCCGTCACGGAGCCGATACAAATACCCGAAGCGAGGAAGGTCTGGGCCGAAGCCGGCAGCTGGGTAAACAGCGACGGCGATACAGCCGGAAGCAGTGCCACACCCAGCGGCACGGCAATGACGATCACATTGGATTCAGTGAATTTCACCTTGGACAGAGTCCTGACACCCGACGCCGCGACCATGCCGAACAGCGCAATGCCCGCACCGCCCAACACGGGGGCGGGGATCGCAGCTACAAGCGCGGCCGTCTTCGGGATCAGACCTAAAACAACCAACATTCCGCCCGCTGCGGCCGTGACCCAGCGAGACCGCACACCGGTAATCGACAACACACCGATGTTCTGGGCGAACGCAGTGTACTGAAAGGTATTGAACACTCCACCCAGGACCGTTGCAGCACCATCGGCGCGGAGGGTGTCCGCAATGCGCTTGTTGTCGATCTCCGTGTCCGTGATCTCACCAATGGCCAGCACGTCGCCCGTGGCCTCGACCATCGTCACCAGCGACACGATGCACATGGCGAAGACTGCTGCGAATACGAAGTGCGGAGCACCGAAGTAGAACGGCGAGGTGATGCCAAACAAAGGGGAGTCCTTTGTTTCGGTCCAATCCACCATTCCCAGTGGAATGCACACCAGCAGGCCCGTGATCATGCCAACCAGCACGGCAATGCGGGACAACCACTCTGGCCCCCAGCGTTCAATCACCAGGATCAGGACCAGCACGAAGGCGGCGATACCGAGATTCTGCGCGGTGCCGTACTCACTCGTTCCCTTCACGGCTGCACCACCGCCCACCCAGTCGGCGGCGACCGGCATCAGGGTTGTACCGATGATGAGCAGCACCGTGCCGGTCACCAGCGGCGGGAAGAACTTCAGCAGCGATGCGAACAGTGGCGCAAAGAGAATCATGAAGATGCCCGACGCGATTACCGAACCGTAAATGGCGGGCACGCCGTACTGAGAGCCAATCGTCACCATGGGGATGGCCGCAGAGAATGTGCAGCCCTGGATCAGCGGTAGCCGCACGCCGAATCGCCAAATTCCCACCGACTGAACAATCGTGGCGATACCCGCCACGAACAGATCGGCCGCGATGAGGTGGGGAATATCTCCGGGAGACATCTTTCCGGCGTCGACCAAAGCCCACCCGACGAACAGGGGAACCGCAACAGCTCCGGCATACGCCGCGAGAACGTGTTGGAAGCCGAGAATGAGAAGTTTAGGCAGGCCCGGATACTCATTGACGGGATGAGCGACCCGGGCGGCATGTTCAGTTTTCGTAGTCACGCCTAGACTGTAAGCCCCCGCAAACGTGCAGGTAAATTCCACGGCGATATGGGGGATGTCTCCGCTGCCCCTTAGAATAGGGTGACTCTATTCTGGCGGTAGCCACGTGCGCATAATCGCCACCCTGCAAGGAGCATGATGTCCCCCGAAACCCCTCGCACCACCCCGCACACCACTGCAGCAACCGCAGACAGCGCAGCGAATACAGCTAACGCAGCAATCGCCGCCTCCGCGGAAGGCCTTTGCAAGACCTACGGCCAAGGTGAAACCACCGTCAAGGCCATCGACAACATCAGCGTGCAGTTCCAGCGCGGACACTTCACCGCCATCATGGGTCCATCCGGCTCGGGCAAGTCCACCCTCATGCACTGCATGGCCGGTCTGGATTCCATCTCCAGCGGCCACGCCTACATCGGCGGCACGGACATCTCCACGCTCAAGGACAAGGAGATCACCGACCTGCGCCGCGATCGGTTGGGATTTATCTTCCAATCCTTCAACCTCGTTCCCACACTTACCGCCGCGGAGAACATCACCCTGCCCAGCGACATCGCCGGCAAGAAGGTGGACAAGCAATGGTTCGATGAGGTCACGCAGCGCCTGGGCCTCACCCCGCGCCTGCGGCACCGCCCGTCGGAGCTTTCCGGTGGCCAGCAGCAGCGCGTGGCCTGCGCCCGCGCCCTCGTAGCCCGGCCGGAGATCATCTTCGGCGACGAGCCCACCGGCAACCTTGATTCCAACAGCTCCGCCGAGGTGCTGGGCATTCTGCGATCAGCCGTGGACGACTTTGACCAGACCGTCGTGATCGTCACCCACGATCCCAAGGCCGCCGCGTACGCCGACCGGGTGGTGTTCCTCTCCGACGGCCACATCGCCGCCGAGATCACCGATCCCACGATGGAGGACATCCTCGACGTCATGAGCACGATCGGGGAGCTGTAATGAGCTCATCCTCTGGCACCTCCGCCATCACCCGCGTCTCCATGCGCAGCCTCGCGGCACACAAGGTTCGCTTCGTCCTCACAATTCTGTCCGTGGTTCTGGGAACCGCTTTCATCGCGGGCTCGTTCATGTTCACCAACTCCCTGTCGCGCACGTTCGACGGGCTGTTCTCCGACATTTACGACGACGTGGGGGCGGTCGTGGAACCGCAGCCGGGGCAGCCACCCCTGCCACCCCAGTTTGTTGATGAGGTGGGGGCGCAGCCTGGCGTCGACAAGGTCAATGTCGCCGATGAAACCCAGGCAGTATTCGCCACGAAGGACGGCACTGTCATCCGCACCGGCGGCGCCCCCAGCGTGATTCGCGCGTACTACCCGGAGGATCAGACGGTCGGGCTCCAAGCGCCGATCGTCGAAGGCCAAGCGCCGACCACGCCGACGGACATGATCCTCAACCGCGCCGCCGCGGAGAAATTCAACGTCCACCCCGGCGATACCCTCACTGCGGTGGATGCCATGAACCGGCGGGATTTCACCGTCACGGGCATCTACGATTTCTCCGCCGCCGCGGGCGGCTACGTGGGTGGCATGGTCACCCCGGCCACGTATGTGCAGGACTTCGGCGCGACGGGCCTAGCCAAAGGAGTGTACGTGGACGCCAAACCGGGCGTTTCCTCGCAGCAACTCGTGGCAGAACTGCGGCAGGCCTACCCGAACCTGCAGGTCCGCACGGGCCAGGAGCTCGCCGACGAATCCACCGCGAAGGTGGAGGATTCGCTGGGATTCCTCAATTACTTCCTCGTGGCGTTTGGGCTCATCGCGCTGCTGGTGGGCGCGTTTATCATCGCCAATACCTTCAGCATGATCGTGGCGCAGCGCACGCGCGAGTTCGCCTTGCTGCGGGCGCTCGGCACGTCGCGCAGGCAGCTGACCTCGTCCGTGGTAGTCGAATCGATCGTGATCGGCATCATCGGGTCGCTGCTGGGCGTGCTCGCCGGCGTGGGTCTGGTGCACGCGATCTACGCGGCGATGGATGCGTTCGGCTTCGGGCTGCCCTCGAGCGGGGTGTCGCTGACGGTCAAGGCCGTTGTGGCACCGCTGATCGTGGGCGTACTCGTGACGGTCGCCTGCACGCCGGGCCGGTCGCGTTCGGCCGGTCGAGGCGATGCGTTCCGGTGACCAGTCCTCATCGTCGTCGTTGGTGAAGCGGACTGTGGCTGGCGGGGTGGCTTTCCTCATCGGCGTGGTGGCCATGGTGGTTGCTATTTCTCTTTCCGACGTCGCCACGTCCACCCGGGCCATCACGTTGGGTGTGGGTGCGGCACTGATGATCTTGGGCACGTTCCTATTCAGTCCGGCGCTGGGCAGGCCAGTGGTGCCCGCACTGGGCCGGGTGCTCGGCGCCCCGTTCGGCGCGGTGGGCAAGCTCGCCGCTACGAACTCGCAGCGCAATCCGCGGCGCACGGCGACCACGGCGTTTGCCCTGACCCTGGGACTCACGCTGGTTGCCTGCTTCGGCATGCTCGGCGCCACGATGAAGCAGTCCGTGACGGACATCGTGTCGTCTTCAGTGAAGTCGGATCTGGTGATCACCGGGCCGCAGCAATCGTTCTTCCCCCTGCCAGACCAACTCATCACTGATGTGGAGAAGGCCCCTGGGGTGGCGTCGACGGTGGAGTTCGGCGTGACGCCACTGGCAATCGGGCCTATCGCCAACGGTGGCGGGCCGGGCGGGGAATTCGGCGCGGGGTATGCGCGCGGCGATATTTCCTCGGCGATGGCGTTCACGATGGCACAGGGCACGGCGGATTTCACCCAGCCAGGGTTTATTGCGGACAAGGACGTGGCCGCAGCCAACGGCTGGACCGTGGGCAGCACCGTGCAGGCGAGCATCCCGAACTCTCCGTTCTCATTCCCCGTGACGTTGATGGGGACCTATGACCCCACCCCGGCGCTGGGACCGTTCGTGGTCAGCTGGCCCACTCTGGAGCCCCTGGTGCAAGAGGGCCAACCGCTCGCTGGTGGCAACGGGCTTCGAACCCTCATGGTGATGGTCACGGGCAACGGGTCGCAGTCGGTGCGGTCGCTGCAGGATGAGCTGAATAAGGTGACGGAACCGTTCGTCATCGCGCAGGTGCAAACGCCCACGGAGTACGCAGGCCAGCAGGCGGTGCTGGTGGATCAGATGCTCAACATTCTCTATTCCCTGCTGGCACTGGCGATCATCGTTGCGGTGCTGGGAATCATCAACACCCTGGCGCTCAACGTCATTGAGCGCAGACAGGAGCTGGGCATGCTCCGCGCGGTAGGTATGCACCGCCGCCAGATCCGCAGGATGATCACCCTCGAGGCCGTTCAGATTGCGGTGTTTGGTGCGATCATCGGCGCGGTATTGGGTGTGGTGCTGGGATTCGCGTTCGTGGAGGTGCTCTCCAACGAGGGGTTGGGCCCGGCTGTTGTGCCCTGGACGCTCATCGTGGTGATGTTGTTGGCCTCTGCGGTGGTGGGGGCGGTGGCGGCCATCTGGCCGGCCATTAAGGCGGCGCGGACCCCGCCGTTGGAGGCCATTGCTGACTAGCTGTGTTGGGAGCTAGTCAGCGTTGTGGCGGGGTCGGGCTAGAACTGAATGATCACTGGGGGATCACGAGGGGATGACGTTGTGCTCCGGGCCGACGGGGAAGCCCGTGATGTTGCGGGCTCCGTCCTCGGTGACAACGAGGATGTCGTGTTCGCGATAGCCACCCGCGCCGGGCTGGCCATCGGGCACCGCGATCATCGGTTCCATCGAGACCACCATGTTGGGCTCCAACACCGTGTCGATATCTTCCCGTAGCTCCAGCCCACCTTCGCGCCCGTAGTAGTGCGACAACACACCGAAGGAGTGGCCGTAGCCGAATGTGCGCAAGCCCAACATTCCATGCTTGGCGTAGATGAGGTTGAGCTCCTTGGCGATATCACCGCACACCGCGCCGGGGCGGATGAGCTCGAGGCCGCGGTAGTAGACCTCCATGTTGACGTCCCAGTACCGGCGCGTGTCGTCGTCGACAGTTCCGTAGAACATGGTGCGCTCCAGGGCGGTGTAGTAACCGCTGATCATGGGGAAACAGTTGAGGCTGAGGATATCGCCGTCCTGAACCATCCGGGTGGTGGGCCAGTTGTGCGCACCGTCGGTGTTGATGCCGGATTGGAACCACACCCAGGTGTCGCGGATCTCGCTGTCTGGGTAGCGGCGAGCGATTTCCTCCACCATGGCGTCAGTGCCGATGCGGGCTAGTTCGTATTCAGCCCTGGGGCGTTCCTCCAACGCGGCACGGATCGCCTCACCGCCGATGTCCGCAACGTTGGCACCGTCGGTAATCACAGCTATTTCCTCATCGGATTTCACCATGCGAAGCGTCATCGCGGCCGGGGCAATATCCACGAACTCGACCGAAGGGCCGATCGTGGTGGTGATCGCGCTGTAAAGGTGGGCGGATAGTCCATCGAACTCAAGGCCCACCCGGCGGGGAGTCACGCGCTGACGAATCGCGGTGTTAATCGCGTGTGGGTAGTTGTTGCGGCCCCAGTCGGTGTAGATCAGGTTATCGCCCACGGAACGCCGCCACGGCATGCCCGCATCAATGCCGGCGCTGATCGTGCAGCAATCCTCTGGCGTGACGACCATGGCGTAGAACCGACCGAAGTGGGTGTAGAGGAAATCTGAGTAGTACTTAATGTTGTGTGGGGAGGTCAGCACCACGGCGTCGAGACCACGAGATTCCATGACGTCGCGCAAAGCGTTGAGCCTGCGCGCCATCTCGTCCTTGCTAAACGTCAGGGGCTGCTTCGACCCGTTGTAAAACGTGCGCAGGCGCTCGTTGAGGAAGTCCGTGGAATCGATGCGAGGGTCGATGCCGGTGGAGGTGAAAGAAGAAGGGGCAGAAGCCGGTGCGGGGGCAGTGCGAGTCGGTGACATGAGGGTTTAGCCTTTCTTGAGCTCGTGGTTGTTTGTTTCTTGTGCTTTGAGCACGGCAAGGAAGGTGATGACTGCTGCGGCCATGAGGTAGAAACCAGGGGCGAGCACGGAGTCGGTCCAGCCGATGAGCAGCGTCGACACCATGGCTGCGGTGCCGCCGAAGATGGCGTTGGCTGTGTTGAACGTCAGCGCGAAACCGCTGAGGCGAACCTTCGTGCTGAATTGTTCGGACAGGAAGGAGGGCAGCACGCCGTCGTTAAGAGCGAGCACCATGCCCATGCCGATTTGGATGACGATGACCAAGAACAATCCAGCACCGTCGAGCAGCATGAAGGCGGGAACGATCGCGACGACGAAGGCAATGGATGCGACGAGCATGATCTTGCGGCGCCCCACGCGGTCGGACAACCAGCCGGTGAACAGCACGCTGAAGATGTACGCGAAGAGTGTGACGGATGCGGCGATGAAGGAATCCGTCTTGTTCTGCCCCAGCTCTTCACTGAGGTAGGTGGGTAGATAGGACAGGATCACGTAGAAGCCGATGGCGTTGAGCAAGCACGCTGCGAACGCGATGGCTAGGGCCTTCGGCTCCTTCCACACCATCTTTAACGGAGCGGCGGGGGTTTTCTCCAGCGCCTCCTGCTCGGCCTTGACCTCTTCGAACTCTTCAGTTTCCGCCATCCGGCGCCGAATCCACAGGCCCACGAGTCCTAGGGGAGCAGCGAGGAAGAAGGGGATGCGCCAGCCCCAGGCATGCAGGTTGGCGTCGGACAACGTACCCGTCAACACAGCGGCCAAGAGTGAGCCCAGTAGCAGGCCGGTGGCGGTGGAGGCCGGAACCACGGCTGCCATGAGGCCGCGGCGACCGCGCGGAGCCATCTCCGTCAACATGGTGCCAGCGCCGGCGTACTCGCCCGCAGCGGAGAATCCTTGGACAAGGCGGAGAAGGAGAAGCAGCAGGGGCGCGGCCAACCCGATCTGGGCATATCCCGGCAGAAACGCGATGCAGGCCGTGGCCCCAGACATGAGGAGGATAGACCAGGAAAGAGTGGTCTTGCGCCCGAGGCGGTCGCCGATGTGGCCCCAGAAAAGCGCACCTATCGGGCGGATGAGAAAGCTCAAGGCAAACAATCCGAAGGTGAGAACGAGCGCCGCGTGGGGGTCGGAGTCGGGGAAGAACACCGCGGAAATAACCACGGCGAAATACCCGTACATGGCGTAATCGAACCACTCGATGAAATTGCCAATAAAGCTAGAGGATATTGAGCGACGCAGATCCATGGGGGAGCCTTTCGAGGAATCCGAGGAAGGAGAAGTGAATGGAGCGGCGGGAGGAACGAGGATATCGCGGGGCCCAGCATGTGGACCATCAACACCTGTTCTGCCCACAGCGCCAGCACCTGCCAGCGTATTGGACGCAGGCACAGCCGGTGGGGAAAATGGAACCTTCACGAAAATCCACTCCTTTCACAACACATCGAAAGCGCCTCTACCGAGGCCGTATCACGGCGGGAAATCCTGCTCTGATCTGCGGCGATAAGTTCACCGTTGGGTGAAAACTTATGCAGTGCAGGGTCGAGCAAAGCAACCGTTAGTTGAACTTTAAAAATGCTTGGTTTCCCCGATATTTCCGGATAGTGACCTTTGAGTTTCAGTAATCGACCCGTGTTAACACTGCGTTGTAAGCGGTGGGAATCTATTCCCATTCGGGCGAATGTGAAAGAAAATATTGCGCATGAACAATGCACTCACCGAACAGAATTCGCACACTAGTGAAGGCCTTGATGCTGATGTTGATGCCGATGTTATTGTTGTTGGCCTCGGGTCCATGGGGTCAGCAGCAGCCGACCGGCTCAGCGAACGAGGCGCCCGTGTGCTCGGCTTCGAACAGTTCCACCGCGGTCACGATAACGGCTCCCACCACGGCGGCTCCCGGCTCATTCGCATGAGCTACTTCGAGCATCCGGATTACGTGCCACTTCTCGCCCGGGCGTTCGAGCTCTGGGATGAGCTGCAGGCTGACGCGGACGACCGTGGGTGGGATCAGCTGGTGCATTACACAGGTGGTCTGTACGCGGGACCTCCGGGCTGCATCACTGTGGAAGGATCCCGCATGTCGGCTGAGGAGCATGGGTTGGATCACGAGATGTTGACCGCTGAGGAGATTCGTCGCCGTTTTCCCCACTTCGCCGTGGAGGACGACGAAGTGGGGGTGTTTGAAAAACGCGCCGGGTTCGTGCGTCCGGAAATGACCGTGGCCCTTCAGCTCGCCCGGGCAGAGGAGCGCGGAGCGGATCTGCGACACAATCACAAGGTTCTCGGTATCGAACCAACGGACCATGGTGTCGCGGTGACGGTTGTTAACACTGCCGATCAAAGCGATGGCAAGGACGACCCAACCCCGGAAGTCGTCACCGCCAGGAAGGTCGTTGTGTGCCCGGGCGCCTGGGCGCCGGGACTGTTCGAGGAAACGGGCATTCCCCAGTTTGCTGAGCGGCAGGTGATGCACTGGTTTTCCCCGGGGGAGGAGTTCGCCGCCTACGAATCTGGCCCGGTGTATATCCACGAACGCGCCGATGAGCTGCAGATTTACGGTTTCCCAGCATCCGATGGGGAAGATGCCGGGTCGAAGGTGGCTTTCTTCCGCAACGGCCGCCCGGTTGACCCAGATCAGCTCGATCGTGCTGTCACAGACGAGGAGATTGCGGAGATGCGAGAGCGCCTTCTCACCTTCGTGCCTGCGCTCGGCCGCGGTGAGCATCGCGCCAGTCGCGCGTGCATGTACACCACCACCCCTGATACTCACTTTGTGATCGGTCGCCATCCCGGTTGGGATAGCCCGGATATCGTCATCGCCTGCGGTTTCTCCGGCCATGGTTTCAAATTCGTGCCGGCGGTGGGCGAGGTGTTGGCCGATCTTATTCTCGACGCCACCACCCGGCACAGCATCGATTTGTTTGACCCGATGCGCTTTACAGAGGTGCGGGCTGCGGCGTCGAAAGGAGGCAACACCCTGGTAGGGGAAAACGCCTAGCCACCTGATCGCGGCAATTAGACTAGTGCCCATGAGCGACAACACCCCCGCAGATTCCGCCGCATCAGACGGCTCCATCCCCAACTCCGACATTGTGAGCCTGCCCGGTAGCCACAAGGATGTGCAGGAAGGCGTGACCCCGCTGACCGAACCGGAGCAGTTGGTGCAGCTCAACAATTTCTTCGAGGACAACTACCCCGAGATCTTCCGGTCGCTGACAACCGATGAGGGCGCCGAGTACCGTGATCGGGGCGAGGCCGTGCCGGCCGCGCTGGTGGATGATACCGAGCGGATGTGGGCCCGCGTGCCGGATCTGCTGAGCCACAGCAGCCTGCTGGTGCTGGGTGCGGGGTTGGATCACCAGATGCCGCATGTCGCGTCCCTGCGCAGTGGTCCGGAGGCGGAAGCGTTTGATGCGGAAGCCGCGCTGCCGGAGGGGATCAGTGCGACGGTGCTGAAACCCTTGCACCCGAATGGCGCGTGGGCGATCAGCTGCCACGGCGGGCCGGGGTGGTTCGGCGATGGTGCCAGCCACGACCAGTTCTGGCTGCCCCTGTTCGCGGCGATCGCGGAGGAATCGGGTGTCACGATTGTGGATCTGACCTACCCGCTTCCCGGTTATGGCTCGTGGGAGGCCACGCAGGAGGCCGTGGCTGAGGCTTTCGATGCGGTGCGGGAGAACGCCCCAGAGGGAGCGTCCGTGGGAACGGTGACGTTTGGCAGCGGTTTCCTCGCCACAGCGGGCGTGCGGCACCCTGATTTTGTGGTGGCCATGACCCCGCGCATCACCGAGGACCTGCAGGTGGATACCGGCGCGGCTCCCGTGCTCGTGAGCTTGGCTGCCCGCGATAGCCGCGGCACGTCAGAGGAGCAGGTGCGCGCGTTCTTTGACCGTGCGGGGCGCCCCGTGGACTACCGCACCTACGAGGCCGAACACATTATCGCGGCCCCTGCCGTCTGGCGCCGCCGCGTGGCCGATATCGCCCAGTGGCTCGCCGACACCGCGGGGGATCAGCATGGATAGCAGCGCGGTCAGCCGCCCCACGAGCTTCGCCGCCTCCCTGGGCGCCATGTTCCTCATGGCCACCAGCGCGATCGGCCCGGGGTTCATCACCCAAACCACCGTGTTCACCGTGCAGATGGGCGCGGCGTTCGCCTTCGCCATCCTGGTCTCGATCCTGGTGGACATCGCCATTCAGCTCAACGTCTGGCGCGTCCTGGGTGTCTCCGGCCTCCGCGCCAACGAACTCGGCAACCGAATCCTCCCCGGCCTGGGCTGGGCGATGGCCGTGGTGGTGTTCGTTGGCGGATTGGTGTTCAACATCGGCAACATCGGTGGCACGGGGCTTGGCCTTAACGCCATGGTTGGTCTCGACGCCAAAATCGGCGGTGCCATCAGTGCCGCCGTGGCGATCCTCGTGTTCCTGTCCAAGAAGGCGGGCATGGCGCTGGACCGTATCGTGGTGGGCCTGG
Source organism: Corynebacterium falsenii (assembly GCF_020099275.1). NCBI lineage: Bacteria > Bacillati > Actinomycetota > Actinomycetes > Mycobacteriales > Corynebacteriaceae > Corynebacterium > Corynebacterium falsenii. The sequence goes on from NZ_CP083646.1 coordinate 993,693, forward strand.
GTGCCATCATGATCCTGCTGATGATCTACGTGGCGGTCTCCTCGGCACCGCCGGTCGGCGAGGCGCTGAAGAACACGGTTGCCCCAGAGAACGTCGATCTGCTGGTCATCACCACGCTGATCGGTGGCACCGTGGGCGGCTACATCACTTTCGCGGGTGCGCACCGCATTATCGACTCGGGGCTGACGGGTGCACGGAACGTCGGGGCGATCACGCAGGTGTCCGTGTTGGGCATCATCGTCACCGGCATCATGCGGGCGCTGCTATTCCTCGCCATTCTGGGCGTGGTGGCTAGTGGTGTGGCGCTGTCCGGTAACAACATGGCTGCGGACGCTTTCGGCGCGGCCGCGGGAGAGATTGGCGTGCGCCTGTTTGGCATCGTGCTGTGGGCGGCTGGTCTGACCTCTGTCATCGGAGCGTCCTATACCTCGATCACGTTTGTGACTACGCAGCAGACGTCGCAGAAGCTTCGCAATGGTCTGACAGTCGCGTTCATTGTGGTGTGCGCGATTATCTACGTGGCGGTGAGCAAGGCCCCGCAGCAGCTATTGATCTTCGCCGGTGCGTTCAACGGGCTGATCCTGCCGGTCGGCTTCGCGGTGGTGTTGTGGACGGCGTGGCGCCGCAAGGATCTCATGGATGGCTACAAGTATCCGGCGTGGCTGCTCGTCATTGGGGTGCTGACCTGGCTTCTAAGCGTCTACTTGGGATGGAGCTCGCTGAGTGGCCTGGCGAAGCTGTGGGGTTAAACCAGCTCACTTCTTCAGTAGCTTCTGCAGCCGCACGCTCGTCTCCGCGAGGGACTCCCGCAAATACTCCGCTGCCTGCTCCCACTCGTCGGCATTGATGAGGTCCGTGATGCGCCGGTTAACGGGCACATACTCCAGCTGAAAGTTGGGCTCCTTCGCCCGAGCCAGCGAGAACACCAACTGCATCTGCGCAGCCATCCGATCCGTGGTGTCATTGAGGAATCCGCTGCCCACGCTCGTCACGATGTCCTGGTGAAACTTCCGATTAGCCAGGCCAACCGCCTGCAGATCACCAATCTCCGCAGCCTCCTCGGCCACACGGACATGCCGCTCCACACCATTGGTGCCAGCCAACCGGTGCCGCTTACCCCACAACAGCGCACCCGATTCCACGATGGTCCGGGCCGCGTACAAGTCCTTGACGTCCTTGGGTTCGGGTCGGGTCACAAACACTCCCCGGTTCGGAATCCGCTGCACCAGGCCCTGAGTAGCCATGCGGGCGAATGCCTCCCGCAGCGTGTTCCTGGATACCCCCAGCTTCGTGGCAACGGCCACTTCGTTGAGCTTGTCACCCGGACCCCAGGTGCCCGCCGCGATCCCGCGCATCACCCCGCGCATTGCCGTATCTGCCTGCATAAACCCTATCCTTCCACCCACGCCAGAGCCTGGCCCTTGGCGACACTATCCCCGTTGCTGATATCCGCCAGGCGAACCGTGCCGCTGGTCGGCGCGTTCACGGCTGATTCCATCTTCATCGCCTCAATCGTGGCGATCGTGTCCCCCTCGCTGACCTCGTCACCATCGGTCACTGCGAACTCCACGAGCTCTCCCGCGTAAGGGCTGGTCACCTCCGTGGTCCCTGCCTGTGACGTGTTTCCTGCCTGCGCTGCGCCCTCAGCCCCCTTCGCAGCGGATTCCGTGCCATCCCCAGCCGATGCTGGGGAAGGGGCGGGGCTGGTGGCGTCGACGGAAAAAAGATGCTCCGGGACACCCAGTCGGTGCAGGCGACCATCGATCTCCACGGTGATGTGCTGGCGCGATTCGTAAGCGGCCTCAACATCCGCTTCGGCCCTGCCCGCGTACCCGGCACCTACGCCCGGGCGGTACTCCTTATCCACCCAGTCCGTGTACACCTGCAGCTCATCACCGGAAAACGCGGGGTGGGTGACGATATCGCGGTGGAAGGGCAACACCGTGCGCACCCCATCCACGCGCATCTCCGCCAGGGCAGCACGGGCACGGCGCAGGGCAGTGGTGCGATCCGGGCCCCACACAATCACCTTCGCCAGCAACGAGTCGTACAACCCCGGGATCGCGGAACCGGAGACCACGCCCGAATCCACTCGAATCCCCGGCCCCGTCGGCGGCTCGAACAGCGCGACCGTGCCCGGGCAGGGAACGAAGCCATTCGCCACGTCCTCGGCGTTGATGCGGAACTCGAAGGCGTGGCCATGCGCGGCCGGATCATCCGCAAAGCTCAGGGGCAGGCCCGCGGCGATGCGGAACTGCTCGGCCACGATATCCGCACCAGTGACCACCTCCGTCACGGGGTGCTCCACCTGCACGCGGGTGTTGACCTCTAGGAAGCTCACCGTGCCGTCCTCGGCGACGATGAACTCCACCGTGCCCGCGCCCGTGTACCCCGCCGCAGCGCAGATATCCCGCGCGCCCTCGACGATATTGCGGCGCTGCTCGTCGCTGAGGAACGGGGCGGGGGCCTCCTCCACGAGTTTTTGGAAACGGCGCTGCACCGAACAATCGCGGGTGCCGATCACGCGCACATTCCCGTGCGTATCCGCCAGCACCTGCGCCTCCACGTGACGCGGCTTGGTGAGGAACTTCTCCACGTAGCATTCCGCGCGGCCGAACGCGGCCCTGGCCTCGCGACCCGCGGAGGCGAAGGCCTGCTCAATGTCTTCATAATCGTGGACAACCTTCAGCCCGCGGCCGCCACCGCCGAACGCAGCCTTGATGGCGATGGGCATGCCGTGCTCGTCGGCGAAGGCTTGGGCTTGCTCCCACGACTCGATGGGATCATCCGTGCCCGGCGCCAACGGAGCGCCGGCCTCCGTGGCGAGCTTGCGGGCGGCGACCTTATCGCCGAGGGTGTCGATGGCCTCCGGGCTGGGGCCGACCCACGTGAGGCCTGCGTCGATGACGGCGCGTGCGAAATCCGAGTTCTCCGACAGGAACCCGTAGCCGGGGTGCACGCACTCGGCCCCGGCGCGCAGGGCGATGTCGATGAGGGCGGGCACGTTCATGTAGCTGTCGGCGGGGGCGTCACCGGGCAGTGCGTAGGCCTCATCGGCGATGCGGGTGTGCAGCGCATCCACGTCCGCGGGCGAGTAGACCGCGATGCTGCGAATGCCCAGGTCGCGGGCGGCGCGGGCAACGCGCACGGCGATTTCGCCACGGTTGGCGATGAGCACGCTGGTCAGTTCCGTGGAGGCGGAAGATTGTTGGTTGGTCATGGCGGTTCTCGTGTTTCTCACAGGGGCGTTGGTGATTGGGTCGGTAGTGCTGAGAGGGCTGAGAGGGGTCGCCCCTAGGGCTCGGGATTGCGCAGGTCGGTCAGCACGAACCGCACCGTGTCTCCGGGCGCGAGTTGCCCGGCGGCATCGAGGTCGTCGTCGATAACCGTGGCGATGACCGGGTAACCGCCGGTCACCGGGTGATCCGCAAGGAATACGACCGGCAGACCGTTCGGTGGCACCTGCACGCTACCGTGCGTCATGCCCTCGCTGGGCAGCTCGTCGGTACGGGAGCGGCGTAGTGGCTGGTCACCGGGCACCTGCATCCGCAGGCCCACGCGGTTCGACGTTCCCGACACGACCCATTCGATCTCCGTGAATCGCGCTAGCTCCTCGGGGTCGAACCAGTCCGCTCGCGGCCCGGCCACGCATCGCAGCTCGGTCGGCGTGGATGGGTCGTGGGGTTGTTGTGGGTTGACGCCACCAGCCACAGCCGATCGGATAACCCCATGGGTTGCGACCCGGGTGGCGTCGTCCGGGTGAGCCGAGAGGGTATCCCCATCCTGAATAGGTGCGGGACCAAGCCCGGAGAGGACATCGGTGGAGGTGGAGCCCAGGGTGGGGACGGCGTGGAAGCCGCCACGCACCGCCACGTAGGAGCGCAAGCCGGAGCCGGGTGCACTGACGGGTTCCACGCTGACGGTATGCCCGGCCCGGATGAGGATGGGCTGCGCTAGGCCGCGGGCGTGGTTAGCTTGCTGTGGGGTGGTGAGTTCGATGTGGGCGGCGGCGCCGGTGATGGCCACGACGGTGTCCGTGAGCGCCCGGAGGCGCAGGCCGCCGATGTTTTCCAGGACCGTGGCCGAGCCGGAGTTCCCCACGGCATCATTGGCGGCCCAGGCGCTGGCGCGGTCGGCGGCGCCGGAGGGATTCACCCCGACGTCCCCAAAGCCGGGGCGGCCGGAATCCTCGAAGACGGTGAGTAGCCCGGCGCTGTCGACGTGGAAGGCTGGCTGGGCGGGAGCGTGGTGGGCGGGGTTTGTGGTGGGTTTTGGGCTAGCGGTGGTGCTGGGTTCGGTGGTGCGGGCCGTGCTGTGGCTTGTGCGGATGGATTCCCGCTGCGCTGTGTAGCGCACCTCATCGCCGGGGTGGAGAAGGGCGGGGTTATCGGGGTTGGTGGTGTCCCACATTGGCAGATCCGTGTGGCCGATGAGCTGCCAGCCACCGGGAGAAGAGCTGGGGTACACCGCGCTGAATGACCCGGCGAGGGCCACCGAACCGGCTGGCACCGAGGTGCGCGGCGAATCCTTGCGGGGGACGTCCCAGGTGACGCTGTTATTGGAAGATTCTGACGGTGCGGGCGCGCAATACGTGAATCCTGGGGCGAAGCCGCCGAAGGCCGCGATCCAGCGTTGGGAGGTGTGGCGAGTGATGAGCTCTTCGGTGGAGACGTGCAACATTGCGGCGAGTTCGGAGAGGTCGTCGCCGTCGTAGACCACGGGAATGGTCACGGTTGATGCGGCTGATTCATCGCGCGTGGCAGGAGTGGCCTTGGCCAGGTGCGACCACGCGCGCCGGGCGGCGTAGGCGGAGGAGAAGGTGAAAAGGATCGTGGTCGCTGCGGCAATGACGTCCCGCTGTCCCGCCAGGGGAGAGGCGGAGAAGTGGTGGTGCCAGTCCATGACGGTTTCCAGCGAGCTACGGTTGCCGAGGTCAACGAGGATCGCGCGATCTCCTGCGGCGTGGAGGCGCGGCCGCAGGGCGCGGTGTGTGGGGTCGCTCATAGGAAGCTCGCAATCTCCACGCCGTTGCTGCGCAGCGCCTTGGCCACGGCCGAGGCCAAGGCGACCGCGCCGGGAGAGTCGCCGTGCACGCACACGGACTGCGCATCCAGGGCGACCGTGCTGCCGTCGCGGGCCTCCACGGTGCCGTCGCTGGCCATGCGCAGCACTCGTTCGGCGACCGCGCGAGGATCGTCGATGACCGCGCCGGGCTCGCGGCGGGAAACCAACGTGCCGTCGGGGTTGTAGGCCCGGTCGGCGAAGGCCTCGTTGATGACCCGCAGGCCGAACTTCTCAGCGTAGGTTCCCGCCACTGATCCCGGCAGGAGCATCACGGGCAGGTTCCGGCTGAACGCCGCGATGCCATCGATGACGGCCTTGGCTTGCTGCTCGTGGTGCACGATCGTGTTGTACAGCGCGCCGTGGGGTTTGACGTACTCCACGCGGGTGCCGTGAGCCTGGGCGAGCGCGTCGAGGGCGCCGATTTGGTACAGAACTTCGTCAGCCAATTCGGCGGGAGAGTAGTCGATAAAGCGGCGGCCGAACCCGGGGGCGTCGTTGTAGCCAACGTGCGCGCCGATCACAACGTTGCGGGACGCCGCCTCGGCCACGGTGGTGGCGATGGCGTGAGGATCGCCCGCGTGGAAGCCACAGGCCACATTGGCGCTGGAGATGATGCCAAGCATGGCGGCATCGTCACTGACGGGATTGCCGCCGGTGGTTTCACCCAGGTCGGCGTTGAGGTCAATGGTGTGAGCCTGTGACATATCGGAGATCTCCTTTCGCGACAAGAGCCGGCAGACCGTGACTACGGATACCAAGCACAAGGCCGCACAAAGCACAAAAGCAGCAATTGTTCAACAATTACTGCTCAAGGATAAGGGAAAAATATTCTCTTCGCTATGTGGCGCTACTTTTTCGCACCATTGCCCTCCAACACTAGGACATTGCGCTTGGTTTTCTTCACGTCGTCCAGCTTATTCATGCTGGACTCCAACCTCTTCCACTTATTTGTGGGAATGGCCCGCTCCGCTTCCTTCCATACCTTCTCGTGCGGGGTTCCCCACGCGATGGGCATGGGGGAGATTTCCTCGTACACCTTCGGGCCGCGAGACGGGCGATAACCGGTCACCGCCACGCACGGCACCCGCACGCCCAGTTCGCGTGGCACACCAGGGATGGAAGTGACGGTGCGCAGTACCAGCGCGGGCACGTCCTTGTCGGGATTGGCCTCGTCGCCATTAGCGTTGGCCAGGCACATGATCACCATGTCCCGGGGATTGACCTCCGCAATGATGGCCGGAGCTAGCTTGTACATGTTGTAGTGCTCCTGCGGGCTCCCCATCTGCTTCGGCAACACCGGGATGAGGATGAGACACAGCAGCGCAAAGAATCCCAAGGAAATGCCCACCGCGATGGACAGCAACTTCACGCCGACCACAGCGAACGTGATGGCGATGATCACGATAAGGATGACCGCCAGGATGGCGGCGGAAATCTGCATCCGCTTGGCGTCCCGCAGAAACTCGTTGTGCTTGCGGGCGTAGGTGTCGTCGACGTCGAACGGGAAATCGGTCATTGTACTTTCGTCCAATCTTTGTGGCGGGCGCGTCGGCTGGGTCGCTCGCTCGGTGTGACTCTAGTTTGGCATGTGGTGCGGCAAAGCTCGCAACCTAGTTGGAAACGTGGGTAGCCAACTGCACGCCCACGCCAAAACGTGTCCAACGCTGCACTCTCGATCCGTTATTATTTCGGTATGCCTATCCTAAACTTTCGATATGATCCCTCGGCGCTGAATGAAGGCGATCCGGTATCTCACGTCTATTTCTATTGCGCTCCTGTCCATGATCACCATGCTCCTCAGCTGCCGGTGATGACGCAACGAGCGGACGGCACGTTTCACGCGAGCGTTGATATCCCATCGGATGCCATGGGCTCCTTTCTGGTTGCGCCTGTTGACGCGGAGGTCGCTCGAAAAATGCGAGAACTGAGCAGGGGTACTCCTGGTGATACACAAGCACGTTGGCACGAGCTGCTTGCGCATAGTGTGGCTCCCAACGTCTGCCGCACGGTCGTGTCGATTGACCCTCCGGGAGTATTCGTAGAGTCCTCGATGTCCACGGAATCTGGACGGGTTAGTATGCCGGATGCGCCTCCTCGTCCTGGGTGGCCTGAGGGGTTAACTCAATTTCCTCATGGCGAGGGGTGGAAGATGGAGGTTCTTGCTGGCAAGACCGCGTGGACCGCTGGATCATCCGATTCTTCACACTTGCTTATTCTTTTCGACGCCGCCATGTGGCTGGACACTGGTCTTCCGCAGGTGCTTGCCGAGATGGCTGCTTCAATGATGATTCCGAATATCCGCGTTATTGCTATTGATACGCGGGAGGATCGTTCTCGGATCCTCGGGTGTTCAGAGGATTTTGCGCAATGGGTTGCCCGCGACTTGCTGCGCTGCCTGCCTTCCCGTCCGGCGCACTGCGTCGCTGTCGCGGGACAGAGCCTTGGGGGGCTTACGGCGGCGAATATCGTACGGCTGCACCCCAATCGAATAGCGCGGGCAATCGCTAATTCTCCGAGCTTCTGGTGGCCTACTTTTGGTGGACGTGCTGGTGGAAGGATGGCAGAGCTCTGCCGCGACTCAGAAACTCTTCATTGCCTGAGATCAACTGATGCCGAATTCTTCTTTTCCGTCGGTCGAGGTGAAGGAGGGGGTGGAGGCGTCGGGATGGTAGAGCATGCCGGAGCTGTTGCTTCCGTCCTGTCCGGGGCTGGTGTGGAGTGTGCGGTTGAAGTGACGAACACTGCTCATGAGATGGCTGCGTGGGAGGGGGCCCTGACGCGCGGCATTATGCACATGTGGGGAGAACCTCGAGACTATGGATTAACAGTATAGGTTCGGCTATCCTTACTTTCTGTGAAAGTAGCGAAATGGTCTCGCGCGCTGGAGACCCCAGAGGGTCACGCAGGTCGTTTACGTGCTCGAGCTGGGATCCCCAGATACGCGGCGACGTTAGCGATCTTGGTGGTCATGATGGTGTGGAGCCTTACCGTGGGATCGCGTGCGACACCGTTGTGGGATTCTGTTGTGGCGATCCCAGATGCGATCCGCTATGCGCTATCCCCAACCGATAGTCCGTTAGTGGGCAATCCGGATAAGCATGCGCAGCTCGCGGTGTTAATTGGCGGCCTTCGCTTGCCTCGGACACTTGTTGCGCTTCTGGCGGGGGCGGCTTTGGGGCTTGCGGGAGGGATCATCCAGGGACATACTCATAACCCCCTCGCCGAGCCGGGGGTGTTAGGGATTAATGCAGGAGCCGCTGCGGCGTTCATTGGGGCAGCCTACGCAGGGGTCGAGCTGCATCACATAGTGGGTACCGTTGTTGCTGTTACTGGAGCTGCAGTGGTGACCGTTGTGGTCTTTGCTTTCTCCACGGCGGGGAGGGGAACAATGGATCCAATGGCCATGGTCTTGGCTGGAGTTGCGCTCACGGCTTTGCTCATGGCGTGTGTCAACGCCATGGTTTTGGCGAGTGCCGAGGCGCTGGACGCCTTCCGTCACTGGGCCACGGGTTCTGTCGAAGGAGCCACGATGGCCACGGTGTGGGCAGTGGCACCGATCGCGCTAATTGGGTGTGTACTCGCCTTTTCCCAGGGTAGAGCGCTCAATCTTATGGATCTCGGAGGGGCTTCCGCTCATGCGTTGGGGTTGTCCGTTCGGCGCGCACGAATGGTGGGGATTGCGTCAATCGCACTCCTTGGGGGCGCCGCAGTTGCCGGCGCTGGCCCCATCACATTTGTCGGCCTTGTGGCTCCGCATATCGTGCGTCGTTGGACCGGCCCCGACTACCGACGCATTCTTCCGTACTCTGCCGCAGTTGGTGCCGCTTTGACCCTCGGGGCGGATATGATCGGCCGAGTTATTATTCAGCCCGCCGAGTTGCAAATGGGAATCGTGCTCGCCATCGTGGGCGCTCCGCTCTTTATTGGCCTCATTCGCAGTGGAAAGGTCGGTGGGTGACATGAGGGTGCTCCGCTGTGCGAACGTCTCGGTTAGGGTTAACTTCCGACTGATCAGCGTCACTGTCCTAGCCCTGGCACTGGTCGCCATCCTCATTGTCCTTCAGCTGATATCGGGCGATTATCCTCTGAGTATCCGGGATGTAGTTTCTGTTCTTGGCGGTGGGGGATCGTCGATCGAAAGAACACTTGTTCTCGACGTGCGCGCAGGCCGAGCCTTCGTAGCTTGCGTGGTCGGTGCAGCTCTAGGCTTTGCCGGAGCGCTCACACAGTCGGTGGCGCGAAACCCGTTAGCGAGCCCCGATACGCTGGGTATTACTCAAGGTGCTGCGTGTGCGGTCGTGCTCGCTATAGCTGGGGCGGGAACGTTCCTACCAGCGGGCCTGTCGGAGATGTTGGCCAGCTTGGGCCTACCTCTCGTCGCAATTGTTGGTTCGCTCGCATCTGGAGCTGCAGTGTGGTGGTTGGCTGGATCGAGGCGGGATTCCCCCGTTCCCCTTGTGCTCATCGGGGTGGGGTGTGCGATCTTGTTGCAGGCTGTGAGTACTTGGGCATTGGTTGCGACAAACATTGACCAAGCCGCATCCGCGCGATTGTGGCTTGCGGGATCACTGAATGGCAGAACGTGGGAGCAGGGCATGCCGGTGTGTGTCGCCATTGTCATCGCGTGTGCACTGTCGGGATGGTTGAGCTTCAACCTGTCGGCGCTCAGTTTGGGCACGAACCTGTCGCAGTCCTTGGGTCTCAACATCAAGCAGGCACAACTTGCTCAACTGGTTGTGGCCGTGATCCTCACTGCGCTAGCAGTGAGTGCAGCCGGCCCTATTGGTTTTGTCGCCTTCGTGGTGCCACAGATTGCACGCGTGATCGGAGGAACGCCGTTGCCTCCCCTCGTCCTCTCCCTTGTGCTGGGTGCCGCGTTGTTGCTCGGTGCAGATTACGTAGCGGCGATTCTGCTACCCCGGGAACTGCCCGTCGGCATTGTTACGGCGTTCTGCGGTGCTCCGGTTCTTCTTACCCTGGCATTCGTGGCAAACAGAAGGGCTCAGTGATGAAATCGAGCTTTGCAATCAGCAATCTCAGCGTTAGCTACGGTGACCGTTCGGTTCTGCATGAGCTTTCTGTAGATATTCCGCAAGGAAAAGTGACGACTCTCATCGGGCCCAACGGATGTGGAAAGTCGACACTGCTCAATAGTTTGTGTGGCTTGATGCCCTACCAAGGGAGCATTACGTACGAGGACACGCCGATTATGGGACTACGATCTCGTGAGCGCGCCCGCCGAATTGCTCTACTGCCTCAG